>NZ_CP109434.1:6771695-7074761 GCF_036227105.1 Amycolatopsis sp. NBC_01488
TCTCCGACGTCGGCGGGCCGGCCACGGCGAACGCCGCCGCGGCCAGGACCGTGGCGTTCCAGGTGCGCATGTCCTTCGCCGTGCAGTCTTCGCCGGCCAGCTCCTTGAACCGCTCGTTGATGTCGGCCGCGTGCACCTCGTGCCAGGTGCCGCCCTCGCGGTAGACGAGCAGCCGGTCGCTGCCCGACCGGCTGCGCAGCAGCGCCTTCACCACCGAAGCCAGTGCGGCGTCCCGGATCGCCACCTCGCGGTCGAGACCACCCTTGGCGACGTAGCAGAACCGGCACTCGTCCCCGCGCACCGCGGCGTGCTCCCGCAGCAGCGTCGCGACGCCGTGGGTGCCGTTCTCCTCCGCGTACTCCTCGCCGCCCGTCCGGAAGATCCCCCGGTCGAGCATCCGCAGTGCCGCCGCGAGCACCCGCTTCCGCGTCAGCCCGGACCCGGCCAGATCGGCTTCGACGGACGCTCGCCACGCGGGCAGCCGGCGGGCCATCGCCAGCACTCGGTCGTGCTTCTCCTCGTCGCGGTCCCGGCGCCACTGCTCGTGGTAGAGGTACTGGCGCCGCCCCGCGTCGTCGGTCCCCACGGCCTGGACGTGCCCGTTCGGGTACGGGCAGATCCACACGTTCCGCCAGGCCGGCGGGATGACGAGGCCCTTGATCCGCTCGAGCAGCTCGGGGTCGGTGACCGGCGAGCCGTCGGGCATGGCGTAGGAGAAGCCCCGGCCGCGGCGGATCCGCCGGATGCCGGGGCCGCGCAGGTCGCTGCGCCGGAGTCGGGTGCGTCCCATCGCCGCGAGATACCCGCCCCGCGTACCGGGAAACCATGATTGCCGGCCGCCCGGCCGGGTACGTGGGGGGGAAAAGCCACCAGAAGGGAGCGATGCGCATGACCACCGCCACCAAGCCACTGGCCGTCGTCACCGGCGCGTCCAGCGGCATCGGGCTCGAGCTGGCGAAGCAGTTCGCGAGGCACGACTTCGACGTCGTGCTGGCCGCCGAGGACGCCGAGCTGGCCACGGCAGCCGACGAGGTCCGCGCCTGCGGTGCGCAGGTCGAGGCCGTCCGGACCGACCTCGCCGCCGCCGAAGGGGTGGAACAGCTGGTCCGGCACCTCGCGGACCGCCCGGTCGAAGCACTGGCCGTCAACGCCGGCGTCGGCAGCACCGGCGAGTTCGCCGGGGACACCCTGCTGGAAGACCAGCTCACCGTCGTCGACCTCAATGTCCGCTCGGCCGTCCACCTGACCAAGCGGGTGGTACCCGGCATGGTCGGCCGTGGCCACGGCCGGGTGCTGTTCACCTCCTCGATCGCCGGCACGTCGCCGGGTCCGTACCAGGCGGTCTACGCCGCTTCGAAGGCGTTCCTGACGTCGTTCGCCGAGGGCTTGCGAGGCGAGGTGAAGGACACGGGCGTGACCGTGACGGCGATGCTGCCCGGCCCCGTGGACACCGAGTTCTTCGAGCGCGCCGACATGGAGGACACCAAGATCGCCGCCGGCGACAAGGACTCCCCGGCCGAGATCGCCGAGGCCGGGTACGAGGCGCTGATGGCCGGCAAGGACAAGATCGTGCCCGGCGCCGCGAAGAACAAGCTCCAATCGGCCGCGTCGCGGGTGCTGCCGGACGAGGCCAAGGCGAAGCAGCAGGGCAAGATGATGAAGCCCGGATCGGCGGACGAATGAGCGTGGTCGACGAAGTCGCGGCGAAGGCGAAGCGGATCCAGCGCGAGTACGCCGGGGACGCCGACCGGCCGCTGGCCGGGTACCTCGGCGTGATGGGGGCCTACAGCACCTTCGTCGGCGGGCTGACCGCGCTCGGCCGCGTGCTCGGGAAACGGCTGCCGAGCCGGTTCGGCGTCGGCGACACGGTGCTGCTGGGCACGGCGACGTTCAAGGCCAGCCGGCTCCTCGCCAAGGACGCGGTGACCAGCCCGGTGCGCGCGCCGTTCACCCGGTACGAAGAACCGGCCGGTGACGACGAGCTGAACGAGTCCGTCCCCGGTGAGGGCCACGTCGAGCACGCGCTGGGCGAGTTGCTGTCCTGCCCGTTCTGCCTGAACGTGTGGATCGGCACCGGACTGGCCGCGGGCCTGGTCATCGCGCCCAAGCCGACCCGGCTGGCGGCCACGGTCCTGACCGCCGTGGGCGTCGCCGACGCCCTGCACCTGCTCTACGACGCGGGCAAGAAGCTCGCGTCGGGTTAGCTTCGGCGCGCCGGACGAGATGAACGGCCGTTCAGCCCGGCCAGGCGCCCGGCGGGTGCGGCGGGAGGGTCAGCTCGGCGAAGACGCCGTAGTGGTCGCTCGCCTGGACGCCGTCGATGGCGTCGACCAGCACCCGCCGGCACCCGGCGACGGCGAGGGGCGGGCCCCACGGGCCGCCGCGGACCAGGACGTAGTCGATCCGCCGTCCGGTCTCGAGGGGCATGTCCCCGGCGCGGACCAGCGCGTTGGCCGGGGTGAACGTGTGCCCGGGCTCCTCGGGGTAGACGCTCGCCCAGGCGTCGGTGTAGCAGACGCTCGTACCGCTGATGGCCTGCTTGCCGGTGAGGAACCGGATGCTCGCCGAGTCCGGCGGCGCGTCGAGGTCGCCGAGCAGCACGACGTGCTCTTCGGGGCGCGGGAGCAGCTCGTCGACGAACCGGGCCGCCCGCAGTGCCTGCGCTTCGCGCTCGACCTCGTAGCCGTACGGCCAGCTCGGCTTGTGGTGCACGATCCACAGCGGGCCCCACGGCGGGGGCGCCAGCACCTCGGCCACGACGGTGGCGCACCAGGCCGGCCGGATCGGCCGTCCGGCGGGCCGCTGGTCGATCTCGTGGATCTCGCCGACCGGCCACCGGCTCGCCAGTGCGGCGCCCACCCCGCCGTCGGTGCCGGAGTGCGGCACGACGTGCCAGCCGTCGCCGAGCAGGTCCGCCACCCCGTCGGGTGCCACCTCCTGCAGGGCCACGACGTCCGGCTCCAGCGCCCGCAGCCGGCCGGCCAGCAGCCGGCGCCGGTCTGCCCAGCACGCGTAGTCCGGGGCGAGCACGTTCATGGTGAGCACGCGCAAGCGGCTCATGCCGGCCCGCGCCGCAGCGGCCGGACCGCCGGTCCCTGCACCACTTCGCCGTCCACGCCGAACCGCGAGCCGTGGCAGGGGCAGTCCCAGGTCTTTTCCGCGTCGTTGAACGAAACCAGGCAGCCGAGGTGGGTGCAGTGCGCGCCGACGGTGTGCAGCTGCCCGGCTTCGTCGCGGTGGGCGGCGACGAGTTCGCCGCCGACGCGGACGACCTCGGCGTCGCCGGGCTCGAGATCGTCGAGCTTCTCGGACCGCCGGAGCGCGGCCACGTGGTCGCCGATCAGGTACTTCGCGACGGTGAGGTTGTCCTCGGCCACGCCGAGCACCGAGCGGGCGTCGAAGCGGTTGGGGTCGAACAGGTCCGCGGCCGGGTGCGGCTCGCCGAGGATCCGCGCGGCGAGGACGTGGCCGGCCGCCGTCCCGCCGGTCATGCCCCACTGGCCGAAGCCGGTCGCCACCCACAGGTTCTTCGCCCCCGGCAGGTACCGGCCGACGTACGGCAGCAGGTCCACAGTGGACATGTCGTGCGCGGACCAGCGGTGGGTCACGCGGTGCAGGCCCGCGTGCTCGTCCGCCCAGTCCCGCAGGCGCCGGTACCGGCGCTCCACGTTGACGTGCGCGCCGACGCGGTAGTGTTCGCCGCCGGCGAGCACCATCGGCGTGCCGGCTTCGGTGTACCCGCGCACGGAGTGGTGCGTGTCGGCGTCGAGGAACATGCCCGCGGGCGGGGCGTTCCCGGCCGCCGGGCCGGCCACGACGAGGTCGCGGACCGGGTCGAGCCGGGCGAAGTACAGCCCGCGGTCGAGCACCGGGTAGTGGGTCGCGACGACGACCTCGGCCGCCGCGACGTCGCCGCGGGAGGTGCGGACGGTCTGGCCGTTCAGCGCGGTCGCGCGGGCGTTTTCGACGACCGTCCCGCCCGCGCGCTCGATCTCGGCGGCCAGGCCCAGCAGCCACCGGCGCGGGTGGAAGTGCGCCTGCCCGGTGGTCCGGACCGCCCCGCGGGCGGGCACGTCCAGCGCGACCTCCTCGACGAACGACGCGTCCAGGCCCGCCGCCGCGGCCGCGTCCGCTTCCCGCTTCAGCGAGTCCACGGTGGACTCCCGCGTCGTGTACACGTAGCTGTCGGCGCGCGTGAAGCCGCAGTCGATCCCGAGCTCGGCCGACGTGGCGGCGATCCATTCGAGGGCGGCCGTCTGCGCCCCGGCGTAGGTCTTCGCGGCTTCGGCGCCGTGCCGGGACGTCAGGTCGGCGTACTTCGCCCCGTGCTGGGCGCTGACCTTCGCCGTCGTGTGGCCGGACACGCCGGCGGCCACCCGCTCGGCCTCCAGCACGACGACCGAGCGGCCGCCGCGGGCGAGCAGCAAGGCGGTGGTGAGTCCCGCGATGCCCGCGCCGAGGACCGCGACGTCGGCCTCCGGCGGCACCGGGACGCCGGTGCGGTCGGGTGCGGGCGCGGTGTCGACCCAGAGCGAAAGCGGTTCGGGCAGCGCAGTCATGGCGGCGGGATTCCCGTTCGCGGCCCGGGCAAACGGGCCGTCCGGACCGTTTCGGCCGGCCACGCGGCCGGGTAGGCCTTGCGGCATGAGTACCGACATCTTCGTGATCGGCCTGGACGAGGAGAACCGGCGCGTACTGGACCGCCTGCCGTGGGCCGGGAGCTACGAGTTCCACGGCCTGCTCACCCCCGAAGAGCTGCAGCACGGCGAAATCGACTTCGAGGCGCTCCTGAAGACGGCGCAGCACCAGCTCGACGCGTTCGACGGCGACGTCGGCGCGATCGTCAGCTACTGGGACTTCCCGGCCGCCTCGCTCGTCCCGATCCTGTGCGCCCGGTACGGGCTCCCGAGCGTCTCGCTCGAGGCCGTGCTGAAGTGCGAGCACAAGTACTGGAGCCGGCTCGAGCAGAGAAAGGTGATCGACGAGCTGCCGAACTTCGGCATCGTCGATCTCGACGACGAAAAGCCCGGGCCGCCCGCGGGCGTCGGCTACCCGATGTGGCTCAAGCCGGTGAAGTCGTTCTCCTCGGAGCTCGCCTTCAAGGCCGAGGACGACGCGGAGTTCGCCGACGCCGTCGCCGAGATCCGGGCCGGTGTCGGGCGGGTGGGCGAGCCGTTCGGCTTCGTGCTCGACCAGGTTCGGCTGCCGCCGGAGATCGCCCGCGTCGGCGGTGCCGCCTGCCTGGCCGAGGAGGCCCTCCACGGCGTCCAGGCGGCGGTCGAGGGCTACGTCCACCACGGCGAGGTCGTCGTCTACGGCGCCCTCGACTCGATCAACTACCCCGGCAGCTCGTCGTTCCTGCGCCACCAGTACCCGTCCCAGCTGCCGGAGGAGCCCGTGCGGCGGATGCGGGACGTGGCCCGGCGGGTGATGAAGCAGATCGGCTTCGACAACGGCACCTTCAGCATCGAGTTCTTCTGCGACCCGGAGTCCGGCCAGGTGGCCCTGCTGGAGATCAACCCGCGGCATTCGCAGTCGCACGCCGAGCTGTTCGAGTTCGTCGACGGCGTCGCCAACCACGAGATCATGGTGCGGCTCGGCCTGGGCCAGGATCCCGGCCGGCGGCCCCGCGCGGGGAAGTACCAGATCGCGGGGAAGTGGTACCTGCGCCGGTTCGAAGACGGCGTCGTGACGCGCGTGCCGGCCCGCGAGGAGATCGCCGCGATCCAGGACCGCATCGACGGCACCCAGATCGAAATCGTCCCGGAGGTGGGGCAGCGGCTCTCCGACCTGCCGGAGCAGGACAGCTACAGCTTCGAGCTCGCGCAGCTGTTCGTCGCCGCCCACACCGAGCAGGAGATGGTGCAGAAATACCACGCGTGCGTGGACGCGCTGCCGTTCGAGTTCGCCGAAGCGTGACCGCCGGGTTTCGATCCGTCTGCCCCGGTTACCCCGGACGAAGGAGTGGACTACCGTCATCGAGGTGAGGAGGTGGTCGCCGTGCCCTTCCACCGGGATGTGGTGGTGGTCGGCGCCTCCGCGGGCGGGGTCGAGTCGCTCCGCGGTCTCGCCCGGGCCCTGCCGGAGGATTTTCCGGCCGCCGTCCTCGTCGCGATGCACCTCGCGCCCGGTTCGTCGAGCGCCCTGCCGCAGATCCTGGGCCGCGCCGGCCCCCTGCCGGCCACCCACGCGGTGCACGGTGGTCCGGTGACGAAGGGCATGATCCACGTGGCCCCGCCCGACCGGCACCTGCTCCTCGGCGACGGCACCCTGGTCCTCAGCCGGGGGCCGACCGAGAGCGGGCACCGGCCGGCGGTCAACGCCACCTTCCGCTCCGCCGCGATCCACGCCGGGCCGGCGGCGGTCGGTGTCGTGCTTTCGGGCGCGCTCGACGACGGCTCCGCCGGGCTGGCCGCGCTCGTGGAGCGGGGCGGGGTGGCGATGGTGCAGGACCCGGCCGAGGCGCTCTACCCCGGGATGCCCCGCAACGCGCTGGCCCGGACCTCGACCGAGCACGTCTACCCGGTCGACGTGCTGGGCACCGTGCTGGACAAGCTGGTGCGCACCCCGGGGGAGCCGGGCCCGGTTCCCCCACCCTCACCGGCCCTCCTGCTGGAGGACCGGATCGCGCGGGACGGAGTCCGGATGGACGCGGTCACCCCGGGTGAATCGAATCCCCCCTCCGGCTACAGCTGCCCGGACTGCGGCGGCGCGCTCCTGGAGCTCGGGGAACCGCCGGACCAGTACCGCTGCCGGATCGGGCACGCGTGGTCGACCGAAGCCCTGCTGCGCACGCACGACCTGGAGTTCGAGCGGGCGCTGGGGACGGCGCTGCGCTCCCTCGACGAAAAGGCGGCACTGGCGCGGCGCATGCAGCGCGACGCGAAGCTCCACGGCACGACCGGGCTGACCGGCCGGTACGAGAACACCGCCCGCGAATGCCTGGAGGCGGCGGAAACCCTTCGCCGCTTCCTGCTGGCGCAGTACCCCGAGACCGGATCGGCGTCGTGAGCCGCGAAGGCGCCGGCGTGCGCCTGCTGCCGGACGACCGGATCGCCTCGACCGTGGTTTCCGTGACCGGGACGCTCGACCTGGCCGGCTACCCGCACCTGCGGGACGACCTGCTCAAGATCGCCACCGACGCCCCCGAAAGCGTGATCGCCGACATCGACGGCCTCGTCATCGCCGACGCCGCCTTGGCCAGCGTGTTCTCGGTGGTCGCCGCGCGGATGAGCGACTGGCCCGGTATCCCGTTCACCCTGGTCACCAGCCGGCCGGAACAGCTGGCGCTGCTGGCCGGCCAGTCGATCGACCGCTTCGTCGGCGTCCACGCCGACGTCCGCACGGCGGAGCGGGAGCGGGACCACCCGCCGCGGCGCCGGGCGGTGCAGCTGCTGGCCGCCACGGACTCGGCCTCGGCGCTGGCGCGCCAGTTCATCACCCGCGTCTGCGCGGAGTGGGGCATCCCCGAACACACCGACGACGCGTTGCTCATCGGGACGGAACTGGTCGAGAACGCGATCCGGCACACCGTCTCCAGCCCGCGGCTGCGGCTGGAGCTGCGCCGCGGCGTCTTCACCGTCGCGGTGGGCGACGAAGACCCGCGCCCGGCCGTGCTGCGGGAGTGGCCCCGCGGCGGCGACTCCGGTCTCGGGCTGATGCTGGTCGCGCAGGTCGCCCGTGTGTGGGGGTGCAGCCGGTCGTGGTCGGGCGGCAAGGTCGTCTGGGCCGTGCTGACCGGGAGGACCCGGTTGCGGGCGTTCCCGGGCGCGTAGCGTATCCGGGGTGACAGACGACCGGCCGGAAGCCGACGACGAGTTCGAAGCCGTGCTCGCTTACCTCAAGGAGTCCCGGGGATTCGACTTCACCGGGTACAAGCGAACCAGCCTGATGCGGCGGGTCCAGCGGCGGATGAGCCAGGTCGGTGCCGAGGGCTACGCCGACTACATCGACCAGCTCCAGGTCAACGCCGACGAGTTCGTCGCCTTGTTCAACACGATCCTCATCAACGTCACCGGGTTCTTCCGTGATCCCGACGCCTGGGAGTACCTGCGGGAGCAGGTGATCCCGGCCCTGCTGGCCGAACGCAGCCCCGAAGAACCGATCCGGGTGTGGAGCGCGGGGTGCGCGGCCGGCCAGGAGGCCTACAGCCTCGCCATCGCGTTCGCCGACGCGATCGGCGTCGACGCCTTCCGCCAGCGGGTGAAGATCTACGCCACCGACGTCGACGACGAAGCGCTCAGCCAGGCGCGCCACGCGGCCTACACCCCGGCGGAGCTGGTCGGGGTGCCCGAGGACAAGGTGGAGGCGTACTTCGAGCAGCAGGGCAGCCGGTACCTCTTCCGGAAGGACCTGCGGCGGTCGGTGATCTTCGGCCGCAACGACCTCGTGCAGGACGCGCCCATCTCGCGGATCGACCTGCTGGTGTGCCGCAACACGCTGATGTACTTCAACGCCGACACCCAGACCAAGATCCTCGAGCGGTTCCACTTCGCGCTGGCGCCGCGGGGCATGATGTTCCTCGGCAAGGCCGAGATGCTGCTCAGCCACACCCGCATCTTCGAACCTCTCGACCTGAAGCGGCGGGTGTTCCGCAAGGTGGCCAATTCACCGGTGGGCTACCAGCACTTCGCTTCCCACGGCTACCCGGTCCGCCGGGCGGGTGATGTCTCGGGCCTCGACGAGCTGCGCGAGCACGCCTTCTCGGCGAGCCCGGTCGCCCAGATCGTGGTGACCGGCGAAGAGGTGACGGCGCTGATCAACCGGCAGGCCGAGATCGCGTTCGGACTGTCCGAACGCGACATCGGGCGGAAGCTGTGGGACCTCGACGTCTCCTACCGCCCGGTCGCGCTGCGGCCGTACGTCGAACAGGCCCGGCTGGAGCGCCGGTCGCTGCGGATCAAGGACGTCGAGTGGCGCCGCGCCGGGGACACCGTCTGGTACGAGGTGCACGTGAACCCGTTGCTGGGCAAGGAGAAGAGCCTGCTCGGCGTGTCGGTGGTCTTCCACGACGTCAGCTGGGCGCGGTTGCTGCTCACCGAGCTCGAGCACGCGAATCGGAAGCTGGAATCGGCCTACGAGGAACTGCAGTCGACCAACGAGGAGCTGGAGACCACGAACGAGGAGCTCCAGTCCACGGTGGAGGAGCTGGAGACGACCAACGAAGAGCTCCAGTCCACCAACGAAGAGCTCGAAACGATGAACGAGGAACTGCACTCCACCAACGACGAGCTGCAGACGATCAACGACGTCCTGCGCGACCGCAGCGTCGAACTCGACGAGCTGAACGACTTCCTGGAGTCGGTGCTCACCTCGATCCAGGCCGGGATCGTGGTGATCGACACCGAAATGCGGATCAAGGCCTGGAACCGCGGTGCCGAAGACCTGTGGGGTGTCCGGCGTGAAGAGGCCGAAGGAACCCACCTGCTCAACCTCGACATCGGCCTGCCGCTCGGCGAGCTGCGGCCGATGGTCCGGGACGCGCTCGGCGACGCCGACTCGCGGGCGGAGCTGGTCCTGGACGCGATCAACCGCCGGGGCCGGGCGGTCGTCGTCCGGCTGGTGTGCAGCGCGCTGCGCGGACCCAGCGGGAACAGCGGGGGAGCGTTGCTGATGATGGAGGAGACGCGGGCGGAGTCCTGACCGCGCGGCACCGTGCCCGCGTCCCCGGTCTCCCTCAGCCCTGCTGCGGGTCCGTGTCGTCGTGGGGGTCGCCGCTCGAGGTGCCCTGCTCGCCGCGGATCGTTTCGCGCTGCGCCTGCGGGGTGTCGCCGTGCGGGTCGTCGCCGCGGGGGCCCTCCGCCGGGTCCGTCGGGTGCTGGGTGCGGTCTTGGGACGTCATCGAGATCCTCCATCCGGTCCTTTCCCGGCCGGATACCCCCGCGCCGCCCGCTCAACCACCGCACGGCTGATCCGTTTGCGCCGATCTTCGCCGGGTAGCCAGGGGCGACGCGGTTGTCCGCCGGCGAGTGCGCCGGGCCGCGGCGAGGTGAAGGAGACCGAGATGACCACGTCGGCGGAACCCGTCCGCCCGGGCCCCTTGGCCGCCCGGCCCGTCGTCCACCGGCCCGTCCCGGAGGCCCCGCGACTGCTGCGCCTGCCCGGCGTCTACCGCCCGCAGGAAGACACCGCCCTGCTCGCGGCCGCGATCGGCGATCTCACGATCCCGGCCGGTGCGCGCGCTCTCGACTTGTGCACCGGGACCGGCGCGCAGGCGATCACGCTGGCCCGCCGCGGCGCGGCGACCGTGCTGGCGCTCGACCTCTCCCGGCGCGCGCTGGCTTCGGTGCGGCTCAATGCCTTCACCCAGCGCTTGCGCGTCCGCCCCCGCCGCGGCAGCCTCGCCACCGCCCTGGAAGAGGGCCCCTTCGACGTCGTCGTGGCCAACCCGCCGTACGTGCCGTCCCCGGCACCGGCGGTCCGCTCGACCCGCGGCTGGGACGCGGGCGCGGACGGCCGCGCGGTCCTGGACCCGCTCTGCTCCCTGGCGGGCACGCTGCTGCGGCCCGGCGGGACGATGCTGATCGTCCAATCCGCACTGTCCGATGTGGATAGATCGCTGGAAGTGCTCACGGTGCAGGGGCTCCGCGTCGGCGTGGCCCGCCGGGCCCGGATCCCGTTCGGCCCGGTCCTTTCCGGACGGACGGCGTTCCTGGAGACCGCCGGGCTGATCGAGCCGGGGCAGCGGATCGAGGAGCTGGTGGTGCTGCGTGCCGACCGCTGACCGGCCCCGCCGGGTGACGGTCGTGCCGGGTGGGCCGGTCCTCGTGGAGGGGCCGGTGGAGCTGTGCACCCCGGACGGCGAAGTCGTGAAATCCGACCGGTTCGTCGTCGCGGTCTGTGCGTGCCGGCGCAGCAAGCGGTTCCCGTTCTGCGACACCAGCCACCGGAAGCGCGTGCGCACCCAGGACAAGTGACGACGGCGGCGACCTCATCGGAAGTCGCCGCCGCCCGCGTCAGGCCGGCGGAAGCGGCTGTCGCAGCGACGACTGCCCGGCGCGCCAGCTCCGCAGCAGCTGCGCGCCGAACCGCCCCTCCAGGAACTCGGTCGCCTGGATCCCGAACACGATGTCGGCGGCCAGGCCGGGTTCCTGCTCGAGCAGGTCCCCGAGGACGTCGTTGCGCATCACCTGTTCGTGGACCGCGTCGGCCTCGATGTGCTCGGTGTAGAAGAACCGGCACGGTGCGGGCGCCGCCAGCCGCCGCAACGCCTGGTCGAGCCGCTGCGCGGAGGGCGCCGTGGTGATCTCCGCGGCCGCGAAGTGGCCGCACAGCGCGCCCCGCAGCGACCGGTGCAGGCCGAACAGCGACATCATGTTGACCACGGCCAGCATCGAGCCCGGCACGTGGTCGATCAGCTCCAGGTACCCCGCCGGCAACCCGGCCGCCTGCAGCAGGTCCGCGTACAGGCGGGCGTGCACGCGCTCCGCGCGGCCGCCGCCGAACTCGTCGAACTCCACGGCCACCAGTGCCGCCTTGGCCCGGCCGCGCAGCCGCGGGATCACCCACGCGTGCGGGTCGGCTTCCTTGTGGTGGTAGATCGACCGGTGCGTGAAGTACTCCCGCATCCGGTCCCAGTCGCCGTGGTCGCGCAGGAAGTGCGACACGCCCTCGGCGTCCAGCGGTTCGACGAGCAGGGTGTCGAGCTCGGCGGGGACGTCGTCGCCGCCCGGGACGTTCTCCCGCAGCGCGGTCTCGAAACGCGCTTCGAGCGCCCCGCGAAGACGCAGCAGCTCCGGGTCCCACTCCCAGTCGGCCGGCACGCCCGGCAGGCCCTGGTAGTGCAGTTCGTAGCACAGGTGCAGGGCGAGCTGGAGGTCGTCGCCCAGCGAGTCGGCGTCGGCCAGGCCGTCGAAGTCGAGGCCGTCCCCGGGCTGGCCGCGGAGCAGGGTGTGCAGTACCGACTCCGAGAGCGGTCCCCGCGCGGCCGGCAGCGTGGCCGCCGCCGCAGTGAAGGTCGTCATGGGCCGGGATTACCCGGTCAGCCGCGTTCCATGCCCGGCAGGCACGGTCCGGGCGGTGAGCCAGCGGACCGCCGCCGCCGTACCCCGCCCGGCCACCGCGCGCTGCTGGACGGATCCCGTGCCGTCGGCGTGCAGGGCCGCGACGAGCGCCTGCACCTCGGTCAGGTCGCCGCTCTCCTCGAGGGCCGTCCGGACGTGCTCGAGCAGTGCCTCCACGAGCGACCACGCCGGCCGTCGCGTCTCCTCCAGAGCGTCGACGAGCAGGCCGGTCAGCCCGTGCCGCGCCGCGGCCCACACGGCGGCCGCGCAGACCTGCGACGACAGCGGCGTCGCTTCCCGTCCGCGGGAGAGGTCGGCCAGGGCCTGGTGAACGAGCGCCCGGCTCAGCAAGGCCTGCAGCACCGCGTGGTCGACGGTCAGCGCGGTGTCGGCGACGCGGAGCTCGACCGTGGGGAACTTGCCGGACGGGCGGGCGAGCCAGAACGTCTGGTCCGGGTCCACGAGCGCGCCGCAGTCGACGAGTGTGTCGATCGCCCGCCGGTGTTCGGCGTGGTTTCGCAGGTAGGGCGCGACGCCGGAGCCGGGGAACCGGGACTGCAGGACCATCCGCCAGCTGTGGTAGCCGGTGTCGCGCCCGTGGTCGAACGGCGCGTTGGCCGAAAGCGCGAGCAGCGTGGGCAGCCAGCGGCCGAGGTGGTTGACGACGGCGACCGCGGTGTCGGGATCGGCGACCCCGACGTGGACGTGGCAGCCGCAGGCCTCGTAGTCGGCCACGACGGCGCCGTAGGCCGCGTCGATGTCGGCGTAGCGGCCGGTGGCCGCGGGCGGCGGCGTGGCGGGCCCGGGTCCGATCGGCGTGCCCGTGGCGAGCAGCGCGCAGTCTTCGGCCGCGGCGGCTCCGGCCAGCACCCGGCGGGCCGCCGTCAGCTGATGGCGGAGTTCCTGGGCGGTCGTGCAGACGCCGGTAGCGGCCTCGATCTGGGTCAGCCGGAGCTCGCGGTGCACCCGGACGCCGCCGGGCAGCGGGCCGTGGTGGCGGTGCCGCGCCAGCACTTGCTCCGCACACGGCGACGCGTGGCCGGTGCGGGGATTCACCAGGAGGAACTCCTCTTCGACGCCCAACGTGGGCGGGCCGTCGGACATGGGCGGGCTCCTTCCGCGCGAGCGCTCGACGCGGGATACCCGCTCCGCGCCCCGAAATGCGCCGGGGCCCCGGCTTGTTTGACCCGGATGGCGGCGCGGGTACTTCGAAGCCATGGCAACTCACGAGCGTCCGCGCGTGCTCGGGGCCGATCCGCCGTTGACGCACCGGCTACCGGCGCCCCGCGCCCCGTCCGACGGCGACCTGCGAAGCAACATCCGGTGGAAGTCGCCCGACGCGATCGTCGTGCAGGTGGCCGGCGAGATCGATCTCTGCACCGCCACCGAACTCGAAGCGACCTTGGCCGAGCACGTGCGGGCCCGGCCCAGCGTCCTGCGGGTGGACCTCGGCGAAGTCCGGTTCCTCGGCGCCGCGTGCCTGCGGGTGCTCGTGCGGGCGCACCGGCACGCCGAAGCCGCCGGGGTGCACCTCGTCGTCGACCCCGGCCGCTCCCGCGCGGCCGTCCGCGCGCTGGAACTGCTCGACGAACTCCAGGCGGCCTGGCTCTAGTCGCTGCCGGTGAGCAGGTCGACGACGTCTTCGCCACGCCGGCGTTCGGCGAAGACCCGCCGCTGCCGGTCCGCGCCGCCGCCTTCGGCCGCCAGCCGCGCCGTGCCTTCCCGGGCGAACTCCAGGTCTCCCGCCGCTTCCAGTGCGGGAGCCGTCAGTTCGACCAGCTCGTCGAGCACTGCCTTCGCCGGTTCCAGGTCCCCGGTCCGCGGGTGTGGGCAGCAGCCGGTGGCGCCTTCCCGCGATGCCCGCCAGAGCTGGGCGCGCAGGACTTCGTTCGACAGCTCCGGCGGCGGCGCGTCGTCGGCCAGCGCCGTCGCGACGAGACCGCGCGCCAGCACCCCCAGCAGCACCGCTTCCTCCGGCGTGGCGGCGACGTCGGCGATGCGGAACTCGAGGGTCGGCTGCTTCTCCGACAGCCGGACGTCCCAGTAGATCATCCCGCGGTCGAGGATCGAGCCGGCGCGCAGCCACCCGTCGACGATGCTCTCGTACTCGTCGAGCGAGGCGAACCGCGGCGGGGGACCGGCCGAGGGCCACCGGCTCCACTGCTGGTAGCGCCAGCTGCTGTAGCCGGTGTCGTAGCCGTCGGCGATCGCCGAGTTCGCGGTCAGGGTGAGCAGCGCCGGCAGCCACGGCCGGACCCAGCCCAGCACCCGGATGCCCTGCTCCTTGCCGGGGATGGCCACGTGCACGTGGCAGCCGCAGGTGAGCGAAGTCCGCGCGGTGGCGCCGAAGTGCTCGGCCATCCGTTCGTAGCGCGGGTTCGGCGTGATGCTCGGCGGGTCCACTTCGGACAGCAGCGGGGCGCCGGCCGGCAGCAGCCGGCACCCGCGCCGGCGCGCGGCCGCGGCCAGGCCGCCCCGGAGGTCGCGCAGCTGACGCAGCGCCTCGCCGTGGGTCCGGCAGACGTCGGTGGCGGCCTCGGCCTGGGACCGGGTGAGTTCGTGCTGCAGCGCGCCGTGGTCGTCCGCGGCGGCCTCGGCCGCGTCGACGACGTCGTCGCCGGCCTGCGACAGGTGACCGTGGCGGTCGACGACGAAGAACTCCTCTTCGATGCCGAACGTCAGCACGTCTGGGTTCACCGGTGTTCTCCTGGAGGTCGGGAGCCGGTCGAATACCCGAACGGCCGCCACGGCAAACGGCGTTTTCCCGGGCGGCGAAGGGGTAGTCCGCCGGGTATGAACCCGAGTGCAGCCTCTTCGCCGTCGTTGCTGGCGGCCGACGCCGGGGCCACCGTGCGCCGGCTCGCCCGCTGCGTTGGCGACGGCGAGCTCGACTCCCCGGCCGAGATGTACCGCGTCCTCGGCGCCCTGCGACTACTGGCCGGCGACCTCACCCAGCTGCTCCCGGCCCTGCAGGGCCGGCTGGAGGAGGACCTGCTGTCCGGCCGGGTGGCCGGGCCCGGCGGCGGCGACGCGGTCGCGGCGACGTGGGACGCGGTCGGGGAGGTCGGCCGGGCACTGGCGCACGCCAGGACCGTGGCCCTGCTGATGACGAAGGAACTGGAAAACTCCCAGGTCGCCCTGCGGGACCTGGCCGCACCGTGAGGACAGTGGATGTCGACCGACGCGATCGTGCTGCTCAAGAACGACCACAAGACCGTGGAGAAGCTCTTCAAGGAGTTCGAGAAGGCGGATGACGAGGCGTACGGCGACAAGCGCCGGATCGTCGACTCGATCATCGAAGAGCTGACCGTGCACGCCTACATCGAGGAGGAGATCTTCTACCCGGCCGCGCGGGAGGCCGTGCCGGAGACGAAGGACCACGTCCTGGAGAGCGTGGAGGAGCACCACGTCGTCGTGTGGATGCTCTCGGAGCTGCTCGGCCTGGACCCGGAGGACGAGACCTTCGACGCGAAGGTGACGGTGCTGACCGAAAACGTCCGCCACCACGTCGAGGAGGAAGAGGACGAGTGGTTCCCGGAGGTCCGCTCGGCCATGGGCCGCAAGCGGCTGCAGGAACTCGGACAGCGGATGCTCGACGCGCGTCCTGACGCGCCGAAGAATCCCCTCGAGCTGAAGAGCGCCAAGGCCTGACCGTCCTGGACGCGCGCGAAGGCGGCACTTTCCCTGAAAGTGCCGCCTTCGCTTGTCAGTGCTTCGCGACGACCCGGACGGACTTCAGCTCGGAGTCGGCGGGGTCAGGCAGCTCCATGCCGGCTTCGAGCCCGCTGCGCACGTAGTCGAGGATCGGCTTGGTGATCACCTCGCCCGGCAGGACGGCGGGCGCGCCCGGCGGGTACGGCGTGATCATCTCCGCCGCGATGCGGCCGGGTGCTTCGTCCAGCGACACCTGCTCGGCGGGGCCGAAGAACGCGTCACGCGGCAGCATCGCCGTCTCCAGCTCCATTTCCCGCGGCGACGGGAGGTCGACCGCCGGCGGCCGGGAAAACGACGGTGCCGCCCGCAGCAAGGCCTCGAGGGCGGCCACGAGCACCCCCGCGGTCTCGTCGTCGTCCGAATGGTTCATCTGGGCGACGATCCGGCGGTGGTCGGAAAGCCCCACCGTGACGCGCTGCTCCGCGCGCAGCCAGTCGGCGGCCTGATATCCGCTGATGCCCAGCGGAGCCAGGTCGAGCACGATCTTCAGCACGTCCACCGAGTCCGCCAGATCGGGGCCGAGGAACTCGTCGTGCAGCACCGTGAGCCCGAGGTCCGCCAGCCGGGCGCGCACCGACCGCACGCGGCCGAGCGCGCTCTCGAGCAGTTCCTTGCCCTGCTCGGCCATCTGCCGCCGCCAGCCGTCGAGCGCCGCGTACACCAGCGAGCTCGGGCTCGTCGTGCCCAGCAGGTCTTCGCGCGACTTCAGCACGTTCGGGTCGACGCGGTCGCCCTGCAGGTGGAAGACCGAGCTCTGCTCGACCGCCGCGCCCATCTTGTGCACGCTCGTCACGCACACGTCGGCGCCGGCGTCCATCCCCCAGGGCGGCAGTCCGTCGTGGAACGGCAGGTGCGCACCCCACGCCTCGTCCACGACCAGCGGGATCCCGCGTTCGTGGCACCAGTCGGCCACCGCCCGGATGTCCCCGCACGTGCCGTAGTCGGTCGGGGTCACCAGCAGGGCGCCCTTGGCCTCGGGTTCGCGCTCGCAGGCCTCCGCGAACTCCCGCACGCCGGGCGGGTGGGTCAGCTGCTGCTCGGCGTCCCAGTGCGGCCGCACCCACACCGGCTGGACGCCACTCACGATCAGGCCGGCGATGACCGACTTGTGGACGTGCCGCGGCACCAGCAGCTTCTCGTGCGGGCCGGCGACCGCGAGCATCGCGCTCTTGACCGAGAGCGAACTGCCGCAAGTGGAGAAGAACGTGTGCTCGGCGCCGACCGCGTCGGCCATCAGCTCCTGCGCTTCGGCGAGCACGCCGCCGCGCATCAGCCGGTCGTCGAGGCCGTTGAGGGCGATGACGTCGGCCTTGAAGACGTCGGCGCCGACGACGTCCAGCACCCGCGGGTCGATGCCCCGGCCCTGCTTGTGACCGGGCGCGTTGAAGGGGACGTAGCCCGTGCGGTGGTAGTCGCGCAGCGCTTCGAGCACCGGCGCCTTGCTGTGGTCCATGCGCGCGGGTAGCCCGCGGCCGGCCGTGTGAAACACTGCCGGTGGTGTGACCGTGCGGGGTGGGGGTATTCCGATGGGCATGGAATGGCACGAAGAGCTGCACGATCGCGCCGACGAACGGATCGAGTACCTGGCCGAGCGGCTGTGGGCCGTCGCCACCGCGCTGCACGAGCGGCCGGAACTGTCCTATGAGGAGCACGCGGCCGCCGAGCGCCTGACCGGTGAGCTGGCCGCGGACGGCTTCGAGGTGGAAACCGGGGTCGCCGGGCTGCCCACGGCGTTCCTCGCGCGGGCCGGGACCGGCCGCCCGTGCGTCGCGCTGCTGCTCGAATACGACGCGCTGCCCGGCCTCGGGCACGCCTGCGGGCACAACCTGATCGCCGCGGCCGGCCTCGGCGCCGCGCTGGCGGCGCGGGAGCTGCTGGCCGACAGCCCGGGCTCGCTGCTCGTGGTGGGGTGTCCCGCCGAGGAACGCGGTGGCGGCAAGGTGGCGCTGGCCGAGGCCGGCGTCTTCGACGACGTCGACGCGGCCCTGATGGTCCACCCCGGAGTGCACTCGTGGTCCTGGGCGCCGCTGACCGCGCAGGTGGAGCTGAAGGTGACGTTCCACGGCCGCGCCGCCCACCCGACCGGCGACCCCGAAGCGGGCATCGACGCGCTCGCCGCGCTGATCCAGGCGTTCGGCGCGGTGTCGGCGCTGCGGCAGCGGCTGCCCGCGGGCGCGCATGTCCAGGGCATCATCACCCACGGTGGCGAGGCGACGAACATCGTCCCCGACCACGCCGAAGGCCGTTTCGGCCTGCGCGCGCTGACGACCGACGCGCTGGACCGCCTGGCCGAGGACGTCGCGACGTGCGCACAAGGCGCGGCGCTCGCCACGGGCGCGAAGGTGACCGTCGAACGCCTCGGCCGCGGCTACGCGCACTTCCGCGACAACCCGGTGCTGTCCGAGCGGTTCACCGAGCACCTGGCGGCGTGCGGCATCCACGCGACCCCGCCGGCGCCCGGGGTGTACCTGGGCTCGTCCGACATCGGCGACGTCAGCGTCCGCGTCCCGGCGATCCACCCGTTCGTGGCGATCACGGCGGAGGAGTACTCGGACCACACGCCGGAGTTCGCCGCGGCCGCGGCGAGCCCGCGCGGGCGATCGGCGATGCTCGCCTCGGCGGCGGCACTGGCCCGGACGGCGATCGACCTGCGCACGCACCCGGCGCTGGTCAGCCGGGCCTGGGACTGCTTCCGCGACTCGGAACGCAACGGCCGCTGACCCTGCTCGGCACTCACGACCGGCCGCGGCGGCTCAACCCGTGGCCGCGCTCACCGGCCGTCGCCGGAGGAGACGCTCCACGTGGTTCATCGCTTCCACGCCTTCCGGGATCGCCTGCATGAGCCAGTTGTGGAACATCCCGGTGTACTCGCGGTAGTCGATCTCCGTCCCCGCCTCCTCGGCGCGACGGCGGAACCGGCGGGCGTCCGGCAGCAGGACGTCCCGCGTCCCGATGAACAGCGTGATCGGGGCGAGCCCGCTCAGGTCCGCGTGGATCGGGCTGACCAGCGGGTCGTGGGGGTCCGTGCCCTCGGCGTACATCCGGCCCGCCTCGCGCAGCCCCGCGATGCCCAGCATCGGGTCGGTCTCGTCGAGCAGTTCCGAAACCGGGTCCGCCAGCAGGACGTCCAGCCACGGCGAGTAGAGGATCAGCCGTTCGGGCTGCGGCCGCCCGGCCGCGCGGAGGTTCTGGGCGATCGCCAGCGCCAGCGCGCCGCCCGCCGAGTCGCCGGAGACCACCACGCGCCCGGCCGTGATCCCGTCGTAGGCGGCCTGCACCATCGGGATCGTCGCCGTGTGGTCGTGGTGCGGCACCAGCGGGTACACCGGGAGGGTCACCGTGCAGCCGAGCCGCGTGACCAGATCGGCCGCGTACTTCCAATGGTGCTTCTCGACCTGCTCGACGTACCCGCCGCCGTGCAGGTGCAGCACGTGGAGGCCGTCCGAGGCGCCCGAGCGCGGCCGGAACGTGTAGCAGGGGAAGCCGTGCACCTCGCGCCGTTCGACGTCGCACCGCCGCCGCACCTTGCGCGGCGGCCGGGCCATCGACGGCTTCTGGTGCCGCGGGAGCCGGTGGTGCAGTGCGGAAGCGTTGTCGTAGAACCGTTTCTGCCCCGACGCCCGGAGCAACGCCATCTTGACCTTCGCCTGGACACTGACCACGCCGGACTCCTTCCCGTCCGCACCCGGGTACCCGGGTGCGGACGGGACCTAACTAGGCGACGGAGGTGTAGTGCGAGGCGTCACCCTCGAGGGATTCGCTCCACCGGCCGTCGATGCCCACCGGGACGTCCCCGGCCACCGTGACGCGGTTCAGCCGCCGCGGCAGGCCGTCGTAGTTGTCGATCGCGTAGTGCTGGGTGATCCGGTTGTCGAACAGCACCAGCTGGTTCGGCTCCCACGCGACGCGCACGACGTTCTCCGGCCGCGTCACGTAGGACTGCAGCAGCCGCAACAGGTCCCGCGACTCGCTCACCGACAGGCCCTCGATCCGCTGCGCGAACCCGCCGATGAACAGGCCGCGCTCGCCGGTCACCGGGTGCACCCGCACCACCGGGTGCACGGTCCGGTACTTGCGCGAGACGAACTGGGCCCGCCGTGCCTGCTCCTGGTCGTCCACCGTTTCCGGCGGCTGGACGTAGTCGTAGTCGTTGGTGTGCACCGCCCGCAGCGTGTCGGCGAACGCCCGCAGCGGCTCGGGCAGGTCCCGGTAGGCCGCCGCGGCGTTCGCGATCAGGGTCTCCCCGCCGTAGGGCGGCACCACGAGGCTGCGCAGCGTGCTGGCCTTCGGCGGGTTGAGCACGAACGTGACGTCGGTGTGCCAGTGGTTGGCCCGGCCCAGCTCGCTGTCCACCGGCAGGATCGTCGGCGCGCCGTCGACGGCGGGCACCGTCGGGTGGGCTTTCGTCAGCTCGCCGAAGCGCGCGGCGAAGCGCTGCTGGCCTTCGTCGTCGAGTTCGGTGTTCCGGAACACCAGGGCCTTGTGCTCGTGCAGGGCGTCGGCGAGGAACGCCACCTGGGCGGCGTCGAGGTCGCCTGCCGGGTCGAGGCCGATGATCTCGGCGCCGATCCTCCCGGTGATCTTGCGGACGTCGGTGCTGATCGCGGTCATGCGGGCTCCTTCACTCGGGTGCGGTTGACGGGTCGCGCGAGGCCGTAGTGCTCGCGCAGGGTGGTGCCGGAGTACTCGGTGCGGAAGAGCCCGCGCCGCTGCAGTTCCGGGACGACGAGGTCGACGAAGTCGTCGAGCCCGCCGGGCAGGGTGGGCGGCATGACGTTGAAGCCGTCGGCGGCGCCGCCGGTGAACCAGGCCTCCAGCTCGTCGGCGACCTGGACCGGCGTCCCGGCGAAGACGCGGTGCCCGCGGCCGCCGGCCAGCCGTTCCAGCAACTGCCGGATGGTCAGGTCCTCGCGCCGGGCCAGGCCGACGACCAGCTCGAACCGGCTCTGGCCGCCTTCGGTGAAGCTGCCGACGTCCGGCAGCGGGCCGTCGAGGGGATAGCCGGTGACGTCGTGGTCGAGCATCTTCGACAGCTGCCGCAGCCCGTAGTCCGGCGTGATCAGCGCGTTCAGCTCGGCCTCGCGCTCGCGGGCCTCGGCCTCGGTGCGGCCGAGGATCGGCGAGATGCCGGGCAGGATCTTGATCTCGTCGGGTGTCCGGCCGTACTTCGCGAGCCGTCCCTTGACGTCGTCGTAGAACGCCTTGCCCTCGGGATAAGTCTGCTGCGCGGTGAACACGGCTTCGGCGTGGCGCGCCGCGTACTCCTTGCCGGTCTCGGACGAGCCCGCCTGCACCAGCAACGGGTGACCCTGGGGTGGCCGTTCGATGTTGAGCGGCCCGTGGACCTGGAAGTGCGCCCCGTCGTGGGCGATCGGCCGGATCCGGTCGGTGTCGGCGTAGACGCCGGACGCGCGGTCGACGAGCGCGGCATCGTCGTCCCAGCTGTCCCGCAGCTTCTTGACGACCTCGACGAACTCCTCGGCCCGGTCGTACCGTGCCGCGTGCGCGGGCCGCTTGGCGAGGTTGAAGTTCCGGGCTTCGTCGATCCCCGCCGACGTGACGATGTTCCAGCCCGCGCGGCCGCCGGAGAGGTGGTCGAGCGAGGCGAACTTCCGCGCCAGGTGGTACGGCTCGTTGTACGTCGTCGACGCCGTCGCGATCAGTCCGATGTGGACTGTCGACGCGGCGAGCGCGGACAGCAGCGTCAGCGGCTCGAAGTGGCTGTGGGAGTTGTGCTTCACGTTGCCCCACAACGCCACGCCGTCGGCGAGGAACAGCGAGTCGAGCTTGCCGCGTTCGGCGGTCCGCGCGATGTCCACGTAGTGCTGCAGTGTCCGGGCCCGGTGCGGGTCGGTCGACGGGTGCCGCCACGCGGCTTCGTGGTGGCCGTTCGGCATCACGAACGCGTTGAGGTGCATCATGGCTTCTCCTTGGGACGCCAGGTGGAAAACCGCCGTTCGAGGACGACGAAGCCCTGGTTGACG
Source organism: Amycolatopsis sp. NBC_01488 (assembly GCF_036227105.1). Taxonomy (NCBI): domain Bacteria; kingdom Bacillati; phylum Actinomycetota; class Actinomycetes; order Pseudonocardiales; family Pseudonocardiaceae; genus Amycolatopsis; species Amycolatopsis sp. NBC_01488. The sequence continues at coordinate 6,793,396 of NZ_CP109434.1, forward strand.
ATGACTCCGAGGACCGAGACCGCGATGATCCCGGCGTACATCTGCTGGATCTGGAAGTTCACCTGGCTGGTGTTGATCAGGTAGCCGAGCCCGGCCTTCGCGCCGACCATCTCGGCCGCCACCAGCACCAGGATCGAATAGGACGCCGCCATCCGGATGCCGGTGAACACCGTCGGCACGGCCGAGGGCAGGATCACCTTCCGGAACAGCCGCGGGCTGGACAGCCCGAGCGAGCGCGCCGCCTTCACCAGCAGCGGATCGACCGTGTTGACCCCGGCGATGGTGTTGAGCAGCACCGGCCAGACGCACGCGTACACGACCAGGGTGACCTTCGACAGCTCGCCGATGCCCAGCAGCAGCGTGAACACCGGGAGCAGCGCCAGCGCGGCGGTGTTGCGGGCCAGTTCCAGCAGCGGCTGCAGGAACCGGGCGACCGGCCGGTACCAGCCGATCAGCAAGCCGATCGGCACCGCGACGCCGACGGCGATCGCGAACCCGGCGGCCGACCGGCCGATGCTGGCCAGCAGGTGGTCCTCGAGTTCGCCGTCGAGCGCGAGATCCACCAGCGCTCGCAGGTCTTCCGAGAGCGGTGGCAGGAACGTTCGCGTGCTCTCGTCGAGGACGAACCGGGGGACCAGCTCCCAGAGGGCCACGAACAGGACGACCGCGGCCGAGCCGTGCACGGCGCGGGTGAACCGCTTGCGCCACCGGCGGTTCGCCGGGGCCGCCGGCGCGGGTCCGGTGTGGACCGCCGGGGCTTCGAGGGTGGTGGTCATCCGACGGCACTCCGTTCGTGTTCGGCCGCCTTGCGGACCTCGTCGTGCAGCAGTTCCCAGAGCCGGTGCCGCTGCCGCCCGAACGCCGGGTCGGACCGGACGTCACCGGCGCGGTCGCCGAGGTCGACGTCGACGACGGCCTTGAGCCGCCCGGGCCGCGAGGTCAGCACGGCCACCCGCTGTCCCAGGTAGACGGCCTCGTCGATGCCGTGGGTGATGAACACGATCGTCTTGCCGGTGCGGCGCCAGATCCGCAGCAGCTCGTCCTGCAGCTGCTCGCGGGTCTGCGCGTCGAGGGCGGCGAACGGCTCGTCCATCAGCAGCACGGCCGGGTCGTAGGCGAGGCTGCGGGCGATCGCGACGCGCTGCTTCATCCCGCCGGACAGCTCGTGCGGGTAGCGGTCTTCGAAGCCGGAAAGCCCGACCAGGGAAAGGTATTCCCGGGCTCGCTCGGCCCGCTGCCGCTTCCCGAGCGAGCCGCCTTCGAGGCCGAACTCGACGTTGGCACGGGCGGTCCGCCACGGGAACAGCGCGTACTGCTGGAAGACGACCCCGCGGTCGAGACCGGGGCCGCGCACCGGCTCGCCGTCGATCAGCACCTCGCCCGACGTCGGGGTGGTGAGCCCGCCGAGCAGGTCGAGCAGCGTCGACTTGCCCGACCCGCTCGGCCCGACGAGGGAGAGGAACGTGCCGTCGGCGACGTCGAGGGAGACGTCGTCCAGCGCGGTGAGCGCGCCGAAGGTCTTGGTGACCGACCGGATGCTGATCACTTCGTCACCGCCGGGGCGTCGGCGCGGTAGGGGTTGAATTCGTTGGTGTAGAGCTTCGAGGTGTCGATCCGGTCGCCCTTGATGTAGCCCTGCTTCAGCCACGGCTCCCAGAGCGTGTAGTCCCGGTCCGAAATGAGGCCGCCGCGGGTGATGCCGACGCTCTTCCAGTACTTGAGCGTGTCGGTGTTCTCGTTGCGGCCCCGGGCCTGGATGATCTTGGTGAAGCGGGCGATCACCTGCTCGCGCGGGGTGGTGCGTTCCCACTCGATCGCCTTCGCGACGCCGGAGACGAAGATCTTCGTCGTCTCCGGGTACTTCTTGATGAAGTCGGTGCGCAGCACGTACGGCCCGCCGTTGTAGGGCCCGAACGCCTGGACGTCGCTGAACAGCGAGCGGACGCCGCCGGCCGCGACGGCGTGGTCCTGCAGGATGCCCTGCAGCGCGACGACGTCGAGCTGGCCGTTGCGCAGCGCCTGTTCGGCGTTGATCGGCGGGATGACGACGAGCTGCACCTGCTTGATCTCGTCGTCGGAGAGGCCCTGCTTCTTCAGCCAGGTGTCGAGCGCGGCTTCGAGGTTCGCGCCCGCGGTGTTGACGCCGACCTTCTTGCCGATCAGGTCGCGGGCGGTCCGGATCGGACTGTCCTCTTTGGTGTAGTAGCCGATGAACGCCTTGTCGTCGGAGCCGTAGTAGTTGACGACCGCCTTGACCGGTGCGCCCGCTTCGACGAGCTTGACGACCGCCCCGGTGAAGGCGCCGCCGAAGTCGGTCTGGTCGGTGGCCGCGGACTGGATGTCCTGCGGGCCGCTGATCGTGTTGCCGACCCACTTCAGCTTGACCGGGCCGAAGTAGCCCAAGTCCTCGGCGAGCTCGGGCAGGGTCACGGAGTTCGCGCTGCCCTGGTAGCGCAGTTCCAGCTTTTCCGGCTGCCCGGGCGCGCCGGTCGCCGTGGCCGACGTGCACCCGGCGAGCAGCACCGCGGCGGCGGCCAAGAGGGGCAAGGTTTTCTTCACGGTGGTTTCGTCCGTTCGGGAGTCGGCGGGGTTGTCTCGATTGTTCGGGGCCGCCGACCGGACGGTCAATTTTGCGAGTTCGTGAAATAACTCCGGCGATTCACGAGGCGCGCGACAACCGGGTGAGCAGCGGACCGAGCGGGTCGTCGTAGAGGACGTCGAGCAGCACCGCGCCACCGGCCGTCGCCAGCTCGGTGCCCGGGAAGCTCGTCGGCACAACGGTTTCCGCCGGATCGGTGCACCCGCGGGACCGCTCGCGGACTTCGTCCCGGATGGCGGGAAGGCAGCCGGAGACCTGGGCTACACTCCGGTCGACCACCACGAGCACCGCCGGGTTCAGCACGTCGAGCAGCAACGCCGCGGCCTGCCCGATGAGCCGGGCGCGGTCGTGGAACATCCGCACCGCCGCGGAATCGCCCGCGTTGGCGAGCGCCAGCAGTTCTGGGAAATCCGGGCGCGTGAGCATTCCGCTTTCCGCCGCTTTGCGCGCGAGCGTCGCTTCCGAAACGGTGGCTTCGAGACAGCCGGTGCGCCCGCAGCGGCACGGTTCGGCGCTGTCGTCGACGGGCAGGTGCGCGACGGCGCCCGCGGCCGAGCGCGGACCGTGGTGCACGAGGGCGCCGGTGGCGAACGCGGCGTCGACGACGTTGCCGGTGAACAACTGCACGACGCTCTCGCGCGCCTTCGGGTGGCCGAAGAGGCGCTCGGCGTGGACGAGGGCCCGCGCGTGCCCGTCGACCTCGACGGCCAGCCCGGTGCTCTCGGCGAGCAGGTCGCGCACCGGCACGTTCTTCCAGTCCAGCAGGGGATGGTCGACCACGGTGCCGGATTCGCGGTCGACCCAGCCGCCGGTGGCGACGCCGAGGCCGAGCGGCTCGCGGTCCGGGGCGTGCCCGAGCAGCAGGTCGTCGAGGATCTCGGCGGCCCGGGCGAGCAGGTCTTCGGCGGCCAGGCCGTCGTGCGGTTCTTCGTGCTGCACCAGGACCTTCCCGCGCACGTCGAGCAGCGCGACGGTGGCGTGGTGCACGGCGAGGTGCAGCGCGCCGGCGACGTGCCGCCCGGTGTCGAGGTCGACCGGCACGTGCGGCCGCCCGACGCTCCGGCGCGGCTCGGCTTCGGGGAGTTCGCGCAGGAGTCCTCGCCCCACGAGGTCGGCAGTGTGCCCGGTGACGGCCGCCGCGGAGAGCCCGGTCCGCCGCGCGATGGTGCTGCGCGCGATCGGGCCGTCGTCGAGGATCGCCCGCAGGACGGCGCTCGCGCTGGCACTCCGCCGGGCGCCGCGTGCGTCCGTCCGGTGTGGACCGTCGACCCGGGAGGTCATCGCCCGATCGTGACAGACGGCCGCGCGGGAGCCCAGCGTGCCCAGGATGTGGGTCTTGACGCATACCCATATCGGCATATGATGGCCGGGTGGCACGAGCAGCGACAACGGCCGACACCTTCAACGCCGTCGCCGAACCCCGGCGGCGGCAGATCCTCGACGTCCTGATGGCCGGCGAACGGTCCGTCGGCGACCTCGTCGACCAGCTCGGCCTCGCGCAGCCGCAGGTGTCCAAGCACCTGCGCGTCCTGCGGGAGGTCGGGGCCGTCGACGTCCGCGGGGACGGACGGCAGCGGCTCTACCGGCTCAACGGCCCGGCGCTGAAGCCCATCCACGACTGGGTCAAGCGCTACGAACGGACGTGGTCGGAACGCTTCGAGGTGCTGGACGGCGTCCTCGGAGAACTCAAGGAACAGGAGCATTGACGTGGAGATCACGACCCCGGCCGACGACCGGATCCTCATCACGCGCGAGTTCGACGCGCCTCGGCATCTGGTCTACCGCGCGTGGACCACGCCGGAGCTGGTGAAGCGCTGGTGGGCCGGCCACCGCGGGACGACCACGAAGGTCGAGATGGACCTGCGGCCCGGCGGCCGCTGGCGCTACGTGCTGGAGACGAACGACGGGGCCGAGGTCGGCTTCCACGGCGAGTACCGGGAGATCGTGCCGGAGGAGAAGATCGTCTACACCGAGGTCTTCGAGATGCCGGGCGTCGACCTCGATTCGGTGGACGGGCCGCTCACCACCGCCACCTTCACCGCGCTCGGGGACCGGACGCGCCTCGAGCTGCTGACCGAGACCGGCAGCAGGGAACTGCGGGACACGATCCTCGAGTCCGGCATGGAGGTCGGCGTCCGGGAGCAGCTGGCCCTCATCGAGGAGCTGGCGAACTCCCTGCGTTAGCCGCGCGCAGAAACCGTTCGCCCGTCTTGGCCAGCTCGGCGGCCAGCTCCGGCGCGTCGAGCACTTCGAAGTCGGCTTCGAGGAATCCGAGGTAGAGCGAGAGCATGGCCGCGCTGTCCGAGCCCACTTCCGTGATGCAGCGGTCCGGGCCTTCGGGCGTCACCTCGACCGCGATCGGCAGCCGGGCCCGGACGTACTCGGCGGACGCGTGCAGGCGCACCTTCGCGTGGTAGCGCCAGGTCGCCGCGCCGACGCTGCGCTGGACGAACTGCGCGACGTCACCCTCCGGGGGCTCGCGCGGGGCGAAGCGCGGCCCGTTCGGCACCTTCGGTGTCATCCGGTCGACGCGGAAGGTACGCCAGTCGTCCCGCGCGGGGTCCCACGCGACGAGATACCAGCGGCGGCTCAGGCTGACCAGCCGGTGCGGCTCGACGTCGCGGCGGCTCGGCGTGCGGTCGTGGCCGGTGTAGTCGAACCGCAGCCGCTCGCCGGCCCGGATGGCTGAGGCGATCGCCGTCAGGACGTCGGCGTCGACCGTCGGGCCGGTGGCCGGCACGGCGACCGTCGCGGCCTGCAGCGCGTGCACCCGATGCCGCAGCCGCGACGGGAGCACCTGCTCCAGCTTCGCGAGCGCGCGCACCGACGTCTCGCCGATCCCGGCGACGCCGGTGGCCGTCCGCAGCCCGACCGCGACGGCCACCGCCTCGTCGTCGTCCAGCAGCAGCGGGGGCAGCTGCGCGCCCGCGCCGAGCCGGTAGCCGCCCTGGACGCCGGGGGCGGCCTCGACCGGGTAGCCGAGGTCGCGCAGCTTGCCGACGTCGGCGCGGACGGTGCGCGCGGTGACCCCGAGCCGCTCGGCGAGGTCGGCGCCGGTCCAGTCGCGCCGCGTTTCGAGCAGCGAGAGCAGCCGGAGCAGGCGGGCGGAGGTCTGCAACATTTTCCGAGCGTCCCACGAATCGCGGAAGGAAGTCTTCCGCAATGGTTCCTAGCGTCCCTGCCATGACGAACTCCTTCCGCATCGAGATCCCGCAGTCCGACCTCGACGACCTGCACCGGCGCCTCGCCGGCGCCCGCTTCGCCGATCCCGTGCCCGGCGACGAGCCCGGCTGGTCCCGCGGCATCCCCACCGCCGCCGTGCGCGAGCTGGCCGAGTACTGGCGTGACGGCTTCGACTGGCGCGCGCAGGAAGCCGCGCTCAACGCGTTCCCGCAGTGCACGACCGAGATCGACGGCCAGCCGATCCACTTCCTGCACGTCCGGTCGGCCGACCCGGACGCGGTCCCGCTGCTGCTCACCCACGGCTACCCGAGCTCCTTCGCCGAGTTCCTCGACGTCATCGGGCCGCTGACCGAGCCGGGCCCGGACGCGTTCCACGTCGTCGTCCCGTCGCTGCCCGGCTTCGGGTTCTCGACGCCGCTGAGCGGGCCCGGCTGGGAGCTCGCCCGGACGACGGACGCGTTCGCCGAACTGATGACCCGGCTCGGCTACGACCGCTTCGCCGCGCAGGGCGGCGACATCGGCGCGGGCGTCACCGGACGGCTCGCCGCGCTGTACCCGGACCGCGTGCTCGGCACGCACGTGAACAGCGACCGCGGCACGATCGCGCTGGCGGGTGAGCAGCTTCCGTTGCCGGACAACCTGTCCGAGGCCGAACAGTCCGAACTGGACGCCGCCCGCGAGGCGTGGAAGGCGGGCCGCGGCTACCTCGACCTGCAATCCCACAAGCCGGAGACGATCGCGGCGGCCCTCACGGACTCACCGGTCGGACAGCTGGCGTGGATCGCCGAGAAGTTCCAGGCGTGGGCGAACCAGGGCGTCTCCCGTGACCGGCTCCTGACCACGGTCAGCTTGTACTGGTTCACCCGCAGCGGCGCGACGGCGGCCCGCTTCCTGTACGAGGCAGCGCACTCCGGCCACGGCTGGCTGGCGCCGTCGGCCGTGCCGGCGGGCTGGGCGGTGTTCAACACTTCGCCGATGGTGCGGCGGATCATGGACCCGGAGGAGAAGGTCGAGCACTGGTCGGAGTTCGCCGCGGGCGGCCACTTCGCGGCGATGGAGGAGCCGGAGCTGCTGGTGGGCGATATCCGGGCGTTCTTCCGCACGCTGCGGTAGGCCTAGCGAGCCAGGTTCCGTTCCGCCCATTCCGCGAACGACGTCAGCGGGATGCCGAGCGCCCGGGCGAACTCCGGGCGCGCCGGGTGGCCGACCTCGTTCTGCCACTCGTGCCGGACGGCGAAAGCGGGCGCCCCGGCGGCGATCGCTTCCGCGGCGGTCATGTCCGGCGCGGTCAGCTCGACGCCGAGTGCGCGCGACAGGACCTCGGCGACCCGCGTCATGGTCATCAGCTCGCCGGCGAGCTCCAGCTCGACGCCGTGGAAGCGCGCCGGGGCCGCGAACGCCGCCGCGGCCGCGGCGCCGATGTCGTCGACCGCGACCAGGGCCAGTTCGGTGCCGGGCTTGATGGTCGTGACGAGCCTGCCGTGGGGAAGCAGGAACGACGGCGGCAGGAAGTTCTCCATGAAGAATCCCGGCTTGACCAGCGTCCAGTGCGCGAACCCGGCGTCGCGGACGCGGTCCTGGATCGCGGTCTTGGTCTCCAGGTAGTGCTCCATCGACGCCCACCGGCCGTCGGCCCAGCCGGGCACCGACCGGTGCTGCCCGGCGCCGGAGACGGAGGTGTGCACGAACTGCGGCACGCCGGCTTCCGCGGCGGCGTCGACCAGGTTGCGGCCCTGGACCCACTCGGAGTCGCCGTCCAGGTTCGCCATCTCGGGCATCTGGACGGAGAAGACGCCTCGCACGCCCTTCATGGCGGGAACGAGGGACGCCGGGTCGTAGAGGTCGCCTTGCACCACCTCGACGCCGAGATCGTGCAGTGCCCGGGCGCGGTCGGGGTTCCGCACCAGCGCGCGGACGGGGAGGCCGGCCTTCAGCAGGGCACGGGCGGTGGCGCCGCCCTGCTTGCCGGTGGCGCCGGTGACCAAAACTGGGGACATGGGAAACTCCTCGCGGCGATAAGTGGCGGGGCCCGCCATTTCGTGCTCGCTACACTAGCCACTAAGTGGCGACCCCCGCCACTTCCCGTTCCGGAGGTGGCCCGTGCCGCGGTCCGACGCCCGCCGCAACTACACGCGCATCCTCGCCGTCGCCGAGGAGGAGGTCGCCGCGCACGGCGCCGAAGCCTCCCTGGAACAGATCGCCCGGACGGCCGGCGTCGGTTCGGCGACGGTGCGCCGCCACTTCCCGAGCCGCCAGGCGTTGCTGGAGGCGGTGTTCCGGCAGCAGGTCGACGCGCTGGCCCGGCAAGCTCACGAGCTGGCGGAGGCACCGGACCCCCGCGCGGCGCTGCTCGACTGGCTGAGCGCCTTGACGACGTACGCGGCGACGGCCCGCGGCTTGGCAACGGCGCTGGTCCGCGACGACCGGTCCGCGGCCCACGCGTGTTCGGCGACGATGACCGAAGCGGGCGCCCCGTTGGTACGGCGGGCGGCGGAGGCGGGCGCGGTCGGTCCGGAGGTGACGGTCGAGGACCTGATCGCGGTGGTGACGGGCATCGTGCTGGCGACCGAGCACCACCGCGACCCGCCAGGAGAAGCGCGACGGCTGCTCGCGTTGGCGGTGCGGGGGATCAGCCCGGCGCGGTGAGCGGGGATCGGCAGGCGATCTGCCGGATGCGGGGCCGTTCGCCGGAGGCCTTGGCGCGGCGGCGTGGTGTGGCCGGTCGAAGACTGAGCGGCATCCGTTCATCGGGCGTCGCGGCTGCATGCCGTGGCGAAGAAACCAGTCCGGCGCAGCGAGCAGGTCCCGCCGGACCCAGAGGCTGCCTGCCCGTCCGGGAATCAGCCCGGCGTGGCGAGCCAGCGGTGCAGCGCCCACCACGACCGCACCGCGTCGAGTACCCGTCCGCCGGTGTTTTCGCCCAGTACCAACGGGGTCAGCTCCGCCAGCCGGTCCAGGCGGTACCGGACCGTGTTCGGGTGCAGGTGCAGCGCTTCCGCCGTGGACCGCAACCGCTGTCCGTGGTCGAGGTAGGCCAACGCCGTCGCCGCCAGCTCGCGGTGGAAGGGGTTCGCCGCGTCCAGGGAACCGAGCAGCGCCGTCGTGAGCAGGCCGCCCAGGACCGGCTGGGCCGTCAGGGCCACCTCGGCCGCCAGGGACGTCAAGTCGTGGTAGCCGGGGCCGGCCAGGCGCGCCGCCGCCGTGCACAGGCGGTGGACCTCTTGCAGTGTCGGCAAAGCGGCCGCCGGCGCGACGACCAGCAGGACGTCGCCGGCGAGCGCCACGCCGGCGGGCGACCGGGCCGCCAAGCCCGTGAGCCGACCCTCGACCAGGCCGTAGATCCCGCCGAACTCGAGCAGCGCCTGCTCCAGCGTGCGTGCCTGCGCCGGGTCGCTGACGTCGGACACGACGCAGAAGTACCGGACGTCGGGATGCAGTCCCGCCCGCCGGAGCTCTTCGGGCGTGGGTGGGTGCCCGGCGAGCAGCAGGGTCCGCAGCAGCTGGGTCCGCGCGTCGCGCACCGTGCGGGAAAGCTGGAGCTCGGCGGCGTGGTAGCCCTTGACGACGTGGTGCTCCAGCGCCCCGGTGTAGCGGTCGGCGTCGAGGACCGTTTCGAGGATGACGTCGTCGGGCACGCCCGCCGCCCGGGCGCGTTCGACGGCGACGCGCGCCGCGTGCGTGCGACCCGCCTGGACCCCGCGCAGGAGTTCGGTGAGCGGGACACCCTGCGCGGCGCGGTCGGCGCCCAGCGCCTCCGCGGTGGAGTAGTCCGCCTCGCCGGGGCTCGCCGTCGCCCGCAACGCGGCCGAGAGCAGGAGCTGGATGTGCCGCCGGTTCTCGGCCTCCGGGAGCCGCGCGACCTCGGCCGACTGGCTGCGCGCCACCTTGACCAGCTCGTCCAGCACGGCCTCGTCCGCGGCCATGTCGTCGAGGATCCGCCGGAGCAGCGGCTTCACCGGCACCTCCCGGACGCGTTGTGGCACGGCCACAACCCACCGCCCCCGACGTTGGGCGATCGGCCCTACCGGAGGAGCTCCGGGGCCGGTCATCGTGGCAATACCGGACAGTAACCGCTGGTCCGCGCAAAAACCACCGCCGCACCTGTTCAGCGTCGAAAGGTGTCTTCCGTGCGCACTTCCCCGAGCACCCGCCGACGGCGGTCCTACCTCTCGTGCCTGGCCGCGGCCGTGGTCCTGCTGGCGACCGGCGCGGCGGTGCCGGCGGCCGGCGCACCCGCGGCCCTGCGGGAGGTGATGTTCGTCGGCAACAACTGGGACGGGACGGCGGACGTCATCCAGTCCAGCGGCTCCTTCGCGCACATCGGGCGCGTGAACATCATCCCGGACAAGGACGACCGGCTGCGGGAGATCTACCTGAACCCGGTCAAGCTGGCGTTCTTCCTCGGCATCCGCAACGGGCCCGGCGAAGGGCACGACCAGTTCGTCGACGACATGTACACCACGCCGGACGGGTCGTCGGTCGTGGCTTCGCGGCCGAGCTTCGCCGACGTCGTCTCGATCAGCCTCGCCACCGGCCGGATCAACTGGCGCTTCCCGGTCTCGGGCTTCCGCGCCGACCACATGGCGGTCTCGCCGGACGGCCGCCGCGTCGCCGTTTCCGCGTCGACGTCGAACACCGTGCACGTGCTGGACATCGTGACCGGGCAGCAGGTCGGCTCGTTCGCGACCGGCGACAAGCCGCACGAGAACGTGTTCACCGACGGCGGCCGGTACCTGTGGAACATGTCGATCGGCAACGTGGACACGAACCTCGACGACCCGGGCTGGGACTTCACCAAGGGGGACCGGCACATCACGATCGTCGACGCCACGACGTTCCGCCAGGTCAAGGTGATCGACATGCGCCAGCGGCTCGACGCCTTCGGGCGCCACGACCTCTCGAACGCCGTGCGGCCGGTCGCGTTCACCCCGGACGGGTCCACGTTGTACTTCCAGGTGTCGTTCTTCAACGGCTTCCTGGAGTACGACGTCGCGAGTGACCGGATCACCCGGCTCAAGGAGCTGCCGAAGAACCCGGCCACGAGCGACGACCGCACCACGTTCGTCAACGACTCCCGCCACCACGGCCTGTCGATGAACCCGGCCGGCACGAAGCTGTGCGTCGCCGGGACGATGGACGACTACGCGACGGTCGTCGACCGCGCGACCCTGCAGCAGGGCACGCTGGTGCCGGCGGTGAAGCCGTACTGGGCGACGGTCAGCGGCGACGGCGCGGCGTGCGTGATCTCCGAGGCCGGCGCGGACCGCGTCACGGCGATCGACTTCGCGACGGGCCAGAAGCTCGTCTCGGTACCGGTCGGCGACCACCCGCAGCGGGTCCGGATCGGCCACGTGCCCGAGGGCTGGACCGGCCCGGCTTCCTGACGCCGTCGTGAGTGAGAAACAGCGTTAGAACCCTGTTTCTCACTCACGACAGACTCAGGAAGTTTCGTAGGCGAGCGTCAGCCACTCGCGGACTTCGTCGTCCACATCGGACACTTCACGCAGCTTCAGCTGGTGCCCCACCCGGGGCCCGGCCGCCGACGCCCACCGCGCCGGGGCGATCCGCGCCGTCTCGATCGGGTGCGGCAGGAACAGGTACACCAGGACGTCCCGCGAGCGGGGCCGGAGCTCGGCCAGCTTCCGGTCCCGCTTGAGGAACACCCCGACCTTGACGGCGTCCTCGTGGACGTCGCCCAGCGTCCGCAGGTGCTCGATCACCGCGTCGTAGATCGCGCGGAACTTCGGGTCGCGGCCGGCGAACGTCTCGTCGACGGTGCAGCCCGGGACGCACGTGTGGCCCTGGCCGGCGCGCGCGAACTCGCGGTCGCAGCGCGGGCACGTCCAGCGGGTCGCCATGCCGTCCAGCATGGCACTCACAGCGTGGCCGGGCCGAGCGTCGGCATGGTGTGGCGGCCGCGTTGACCAGCCGTCGCGGCCGCGGTCTTCCGCCGCGCCGCCGGCAGCCGGTCCAGCAGCGCGGCCGGCGCACCGTGGCGCCGGTCGACGATCCGGGCGGCCGGCGCGCGGCCGGGTCACCCCGCCAACCTAGCGGGTCGGCGGGACGATCCCGTACTCGTGGATCTTGCGGTAGATCGTCGCCCGGGAGATGCCGAGCAGCTTCGCCGCCCGGACCTTGTTGCCGTCGGCGTCCTCGAGGCAGCGCACGATGGCGTCCCGCTCGATCGACTCGAAGCGGTTCAGCGGCCGCCGCGCGACGGTGTGGAACTCGGCCGGGAGGTCGCCCGGGCGGATGGTCCCGGCGCGGCGGCGCTGGGCCACCTTGCGCAGCACCTCGTAGAGCTGGCCGGTGTTGCCCGGCCACTCCGCCCGCATCAGCAGGTGCAGCGCCGCCGCCGAGCAGGTGAGCCGGCCGCCGTAGCCGAGCTTGCTCAGCACCAGCGGGACCAGCTCCGCGAGGTCCTCGACGTGGTGGCGCAGCGGCGGCACGCGCACCGTCCGCGGGAACGACTTCAGCAGCTCGGCCAGCGCCGGCTTCGTCTCGGCTTCGGGCACGAGCGTGACGACGACCCAGGGCGCGTCGGCCTGCTCGCGCAGCTCCCGCAACGCCGTCGCCAGCGCGTCGGCCGCCGCGGCGGGCAGGCGGTCGGCGTGGCGGATCACCAGGGTGCGGATCGGGGCGTCGGCGTGTTCGCGCAGCAGCTCGGGCGCCCAGTCGGTGCCGCCGGCGACCGCCGCGTCGACGGTCAGCAGCCGCGCCGCCGGGTGGTGGCGCTGGTGCAGGCCCTTCGCCAGGGTCAGCTTGCCGGTCCCGGCCTCGCCTTCCAGCGCGACCCACTCGCCGCGCTGGTGGCCGGTGTCCAGCTCGTGCCCGCAGCGCAGCCACAGCGGCGCCGAGCCGACCACGCCCGGCAGGTACATCGGCAGCATCGGCGTCGACGGCACCGCGAAGGCTTCCTCCGCCTCGATCAGCTTCACCGACAGCACGCCGCCCGCGGTGTCGGTCTCCCGCTGGCCCGGGACGCGGCGGCAGAACACGCGCACGCGCAGCCCGCTGGACAGCGCGAGCGTCGCCGACGTCCGGCGCCCGTCGGCCAGCGCTTCGGTGGCGTGGCTCAGCAGCACCGACTGGTCGACCGGGTCGAGCAGCTGCCGCGCCCGGTCGTTCATCATCACGATGTCGTCGTTGAACGCCAGCACGATGCCGGTCCACCGGCGGCAAGTCTGCAGGTACGCCTGGAAGAGGATCATCTCCCGCACGTCACTGTGCCGCAGCAGCGCCTGGCGGACCTGCTCGGCCGTCGAGCGGGCCAGCGCGATGAGCAGCCCGCCCGCGTCCTTGTACCAGCAGGTCAGGTCGACCGCGCCGATCTTCTTGCCGGAGATCGGGTGGTGGATCGGCACGCCCGCGCAGGCCAGGTTCTCCAGGTGCTCGGCGTAGTGCTCGTGGCCGAACACCGTGGTCGCGCGGCCGTCCTCGAGCGCGGTGCCGATGCCGTTGGTCCCGACGGACTGCTCGCCGTAGCTGAACCCGGGCACCAGCTCGACCCGCTCGAGGTGCCGCTTGAGGTCCGCGTCGCCGGTTCGCTGGGTGAGCACGACGCCGCTCGCGTCGGTGAGGATCAGGCTGATCGGCTGGCCGTCGAACTGCTCACCGAGCTTGTGCAACACCGGCTCCGCGCCGCGGATCAGCGGGCTGTCGGGGTTGTGGTCGCCCTGGTAGAGGGGGTCGATCCGGTCGGCCTCGACCTGGAACTCCTGCGAGCGCCGCCAGGAGGCCAGGATCGTCTGCCGGACCGTGCCGGGCGGCACCGGTTCGGCCGTCAGGAAACGGACCCGGGTGCGCGCGAGCTCGTCGTCGGCGAGCACGGTTCCGGGCACCATCTCGTCCACGTGACCTCCCGCTTCCCCGCGGCCCACGTGGGTGCGGGCACACCCGTTGTGCCGCCCGTTCAGCGTAGATCCGGCACGCGCCGCGCGGTGTCTCAAATTGAGACGCCCGGGCCGCGCGGGCGGCGGTCCGATGGAGCGGTAACCCACCGCTGACCAGGAGGAGTGCCCATGGCCGCCGAGGACGCGGAGACCTACAACCCGTGGACGATCGTCAACCTGGTTTTCACGCATTTGGCCGAACAGGGACTGCACCCGACGTTCGGCGGGGACGGCCATCCCGGTGACCCGGCCGCGGCGCTGCTGCGCGCGCTCGGGATCACCCCGACGGTCGAAGGAGACGCGCGCGTGCGGACGGGCGTCCACAGCGAGCTGGCCGAGCTGCGCGCCCGGATGCTCGGCGGGGACGAAACGTCCTGAGCAGCGGTTCTGTCTCAGATTGAGACCCGCGTCACGCGCGAGCGCCCCTTGAATGGTCAACGCAGGACGTCCGCCCCGACGGCGAGCGACGGACAAGGAGCCTCCATGAGTCGCCAGAGTGTGGCGAAAGCCCACCAGAAGATCCAGGAACTGTCGTGGGAGCCGGCGTACCACACCCCGGTTTCGCACTACGGGACCGACTACACCTTCCAGAAGGCCAAGAAGAAGGACCCGTTGAAGCAGGTCCTCCGCTCGTACTTCCCGATGCAGGAGGAGAAGGACCACCGGGTCTACGGCGCCGAAGACGGCGCGATCCGCGGCAACATGTTCCGCCAGGTGCAGGAACGCTGGCTGGAGTGGCAGAAGCTGTTCCTCTCGATCATCCCGCTGCCGGAGATCTCCGCCGCACGGGCCATGCCGCTGCTGTTCCGCACGGTGCCCAACCCGGAGCTGCACAACGGCCAGGCGATCCAGATGATCGACGAGGTCCGGCACTCGACGATCCAGCAGAACCTCAAGCGCCTGTACATGCAGAACTACATCGACCCGGCGGGCTTCAACTCGAGCCTGCGCAACTTCCAGAACGACTACTGCGGCACCATCGGCCGCCAGTTCGCCGAAGGCTTCATCACCGGTGACGCCATCACCGCGGCGAGCATCTACCTCACCATCGTGGCGGAGACGGCGTTCACGAACACCCTCTTCGTCGCCATGCCGGCGGAAGCCGCCGCCAACGGCGACTACCTGCTGCCCACGGTGTTCCACTCGGTGCAGTCCGACGAGTCCCGCCACATCAGCAACGGCTACGCGACGCTGCTGATGGCGCTGTCGGACGAGAGCAACCACCAGCTGCTCGAACGCGACCTGCGGTACGCGTGGTGGAACAACCACGCCGTGGTCGACGCCGCGATCGGCACGTTCATCGAGTACGGCACCAAGGACCGCCGCAAGGACCGCGAGAGCTACGCGGAGATGTGGCGCCGCTGGATCTACGACGACTACTACCGCAGCTACCTCGTCCCGCTCGAGAAGTACGGCCTCGTGATCCCGCACGACCTCATCGAAGAGGCGTGGAACCGGATCTGGAACAAGGGCTACGTCCACGAGGTCGCGCAGTTCTTCGCCACCGGGTGGCTCGCCAACTACTGGCGCATCGACCCGATGACCGACGAGGACTTCGAGTGGTTCGAGTACAAGTACCCGGGCTGGTACGACAAGTACGGCAAGTGGTGGGAGAACTACGCCCGCCTCGCGACGCCGAACGGACACCACCCGATCGTCGCCGAGGACGTCGACTACGTGTACCCGCACCGCTGCTGGACCTGCATGGTGCCGTGCCTCATCCGCGAGGACATGGTGGTCGACGAGGTGGACGGCCAGCACCGCACGTACTGCTCGGAGACGTGCCGCTGGACCGACGCCGAGGCGTTCCGGCCCACCTACCAGGGCCGCAACACCCCGAACATGGGCCAGCTGGTCGGCGCCCGCGAGTGGGAGACGCTCTACCACGGCTGGAACTGGGCCGACGTCGTCTCCGACATGGGCTTCGTGCGCGACGACGGCAAGACCATGGTCGCGCAGCCGCACCTGAACCTCGACCCGAAGAAGATGTGGACGCTCGACCACCTGCGCCGGATGCCCGAGGTGCAGTCGCCGAACGTGCTGCTGAACCAGATGTCCGCCGAGGAACGCGCCGCGTTCGTGGCCGACTACAACCGCCAGGGCCCGGCCGGCCGGCCGGCGCCGCAGCAGGCCTGAGGGCGAGGAGAGGCCCGGCATGGCTGAGAAGCACCGCGTCCGGTTCGAGCCGGTCGGGATCGAGATCGACGTCGCCGAGGAGCAGACGATCCTGCGCGCCGCCGCCGAGCAGGGCGTCATGCTCATGCACGGCTGCAAAGAAGGACAGTGCGCGGCCTGCAAGTCGTTCATCCTCGACGGCGAAGACGTCGAACACGACCGCTATTCGACCTTCGCGCTCCCCGACTACGAAAAGGAGGAAGGCTTCACGCTGCTGTGCCGGGCCCACGCCTACGAGGACCTCACGATCGAGCTGCTCAACTACGACGAGGAGATGATCCACTCCGGCCTGCCGATCCAGGAGGCCGAGGTCGAGGTCGTGTCGAACGACCACGTCACCCACGACCTGCGCCACCTCGTCGTCAAGCTCACGGACCCGGACCAGTCGCTGAAGTTCTTCCCCGGGCAGTACCTCGACTTCGCGATCCCGGACACCGAGGAGTCCCGGTCGTTCTCGATGGCCAACACCTCGGCGCGCGACGGGCTGCTCGAGTTCGTCATCAAGATCTACCCCGACGGACTGTTCTCCCGGTTCCTCGACACCGACGTCGCGGTCGGCGACCGGCTCCGGGTGAGCGGTCCGTTCGGGGTGTTCACCCTCCGGGACAACCCGGGCAAGGACCTGGTCTTCGTCGGCGGCGGGGCCGGGATGGCGCCGATCCTGTCGCTGCTGCGGTCCATGGCCGAGCGCGGCATCGACCGGACGGCGACCTACTACTACGGCG
The DNA here is from genome assembly GCF_036227105.1 of Amycolatopsis sp. NBC_01488. Taxonomy (NCBI): domain Bacteria; kingdom Bacillati; phylum Actinomycetota; class Actinomycetes; order Pseudonocardiales; family Pseudonocardiaceae; genus Amycolatopsis; species Amycolatopsis sp. NBC_01488. The sequence goes on from NZ_CP109434.1 coordinate 6,809,970, forward strand.
CCCGCCGCGAGGCGGATCTCTGCTTCCACGCCGAACTGCGGGAGCTCGAGGAGAAACTGCCGAACTTCCGTTACGTCCCAGCGCTTTCCGAACCCGGCGACGACGCCTGGGACGGCGAGACCGGCCTGATCACCGACGTCCTGCGCCGGGCCGGCCTCGACCTGACCGGCGCCGACGCCTACGTCTGCGGCCCGCCGCCGATGGTCGAGGCCGCGCTGGAACTGCTGCCCGCGCTCGGCGTCGCCGACAAGCGCGTCTTCTACGACAAGTTCACCACCACGGGCGAAGGGTAAAAACCCATGACAGCCACCCAAGAACGCAGCGTGCCGAAGCCGACGTTCACCGACGCCGAGGCGGGCGCGAAGGTCTTCCCCGACTCCGACGCCCGGCGGTTCAACTACTTCAGCGCCGCCAAGCGCAAGCAGAGCCACTACGAAGACGTCACCGTCGAGGTCCAGCCCGACCCGCGCCATTACCTGTCCCAGGGCTGGCTCTACGCCTTCGCCGACGGCAAGGCCGGGTACCCGCTGGAGTGGACCGCGCTCAAGGCGTGGGGTTCGGACCGGCCGGTGCCCGAACGCAGCCCCGGTTCCGGCGGCAAGGGCTACGACTGGCCGGCCCTCGGCTGGCACGAGTTCCGCGACCCCAACGAGGAGTGGGAGCTCACCCTCTACCGGTACAACGCGAACGTCGTGCGCCAGCTCAACCAGAACGTCGACGCCGCGCGGCAGGCCAAGGCGTTCGAGCAGTGGAACCGCAACTGGATCGACTTCGTCGCCAAGCACGTCGGCGCGTGGATGCACGTCGACCACGGCCTCGGCCTCTACTTGTACGCCAACGCGAACCGGCGTGCGCCGACGAACATGCACAACAACGCGATCTCGGTGAACAGCATGCACCGCATCCGCGCGGCGCAGGACCTGGCGCTGTACAACCTGACGCTCACCGAAGAGGTCGAGGGCTTCGACGGCTCGGCGCACCTGACGACGTGGGCCGAGGACCCGGCCTGGCAGGGCGTGCGGGAGACCGCCGAACAGCTGACCGGCATCTGGGACTGGTGCGAGGCGATCTTCGCCGCGAACATCGTCTTCGAGCCCCTGGTCGGCGAGCTGTTCCGCAGCAACCTCGTCCAGCAGGCCGCGCCCGCGAACGGCGACTTCGTCACCCCGACGCTGATCGGCGCCGAGGAGTTCGACTTCTCCGAACGCGACCTCCGCTACACGAAGGCGATGTTCCACCTGCTGATCAACGACAAGGAGTTCGCCGGGCACAACCAGGCGCTGCTGCAGAAGTGGCTCGAGGACTGGGTGCCGAAGAGCATCGCCGCCGCCCGCGCGCTGCAGCCGCTGTGGTCGCAGCCCGACGCCAAGCCGATCCGGTTCGAGGACGGCCTCGACCGGGCGAAGAGCCGGTTCGCCGGAATCCTGTCCGAATTGGGCCTCAAGGCACCCGAGGAGCTGGGCCAGTGACTGTCTTCAAGACCGCGGAAAGCCCGTTCAAGACGAACAACACCGCGTCCAACATGTGCGGGTTCACCCTGATGAACAACCAGGTCGGCGCGATCGTCGCCGAGGTCATGTCCACCAAGGACAACGTGACCGTGACACCGCTGCCGTCGATGATCCGCGTCGACGCGAAGGGCCGGACGGACCTGGTGTACGCCGAGGTCGACGAGGCCGCCGGCGAGGAAGAGGGCTGGTTCAACGCGGCCGAGTTCGAGGAGAGCATGTCCACCCACTACGGGCGGATGATCCACGAAGACGACCGCACGATCATGTTCGCCAACCCGGAGGACGCGGCCGAATACCTCGACTTCGATCTCAAGGTCATCAAGTAACCCCAGCTGGAAGCACTCGATCCGCTCAGGAAGGATCACCCATGTACGAAAAAGACGGCGAAAAGTACTTCGTAGTCGACGCCCACACCCACTTCTGGGACGCGAGCCCGGACAACTGGGTCAAGGGCCAGGAGGAATACGCCAAGGGGTGGATCGAGTGCTTCCACGCCTACCAGGGCCTGGGCCCGAAGGAGACGCACTGGCCGATCGACCGGTTCCAGAAGTACTCCGAGGAACTGATGATGCACGACCTGTTCGAGGTCGGGCACGTCGACACGGCCATCTTCCAGCCGACGAACCTGCGGCAGTGGTACAAGAACGGCTTCAACACCACCGAAGCCGACGCGGCGCTGGCCGAGAAGCACCCCGGCAAGTTCCTCGTGAACACCACCTTCGACCCGCGTGAAGGCGACGAGGGCCTGAAGGCGTTCGAGGAGCGCGTCAAGCGCTATGGCTGCAAGGGCGTCAAGCTCTACACGGCCGAGTGGCGCGGCGACTCCCGCGGCTGGAGCCTCAAGGACCCGGAAGCGGCCCGGTATCTCGAGAAGTGCGAGGAACTGGGCGTCAAGAACGTCCACATCCACAAGGGCCCGACGATCTGGCCGCTCGACAAGGACGCCTTCGACGTGTCCGATGTGGACCACGTGGCGACCGACTTCCAGGGCCTGAACTTCATCGTCGAGCACGTCGGCCTGCCGCGCATCGAGGACTTCTGCTTCATGGCCACCCAGGAGCGGAACGTCTACGCGGGCCTGGCCGTGGTGGTCGGCGGCCTGATGCACGCCCGCCCGAAGTTCTTCGCGAAGGTCATGGGCGAGCTGATGTTCTGGCTCGGCGAGGACAAGCTGATCTTCGGCGCCGACTACGCGATCTGGGAGCCCAAGTGGCAGGTCGAGGGCTTCGTCGACTGGAACATGCCCGGTGACGACGAGCTGTCGGACTTCCCGCCGCTGACCGTCGACCAGAAGAAGAAGATCCTCGGGCTGAACGCCGCCCGCCTGTACGACATCGACGTTCCCTCGGAGCTGAAACTCGCGAACCCGAAGGACGTCGAGCCCGTCGGCGTGCCGAACCCGTGACGGCCCTCGACGACCGGATCGTCCGCGCCGACCACGCCGCGGTGTGGTCGGCGCTGGGCACCGTCCGGGATCCCGAACTGGACGAACCCCTCACCGACCTCGGGTTCGTGGCCCGCTGCGAGGTGAGCGCGGCGGGCCACGCCGTCATCCGCCTGCGGCTGCCGACGTACTTCTGCGCGCCCAACTTCGCGTTCCTGATGGTCGCGGACGCCTACGACGCCGTCGCCGGCGTGCCGGGCCTGACCGGGCTCGACATCCGGCTCGACGACCACTTCGCCGCCGACGTCATCAACCGCGGGGTGGCGGCGCGGCAGGGGTTCGTCGCGTCGTTCGAAGGCGAGGCCGTCGACGAGCTGGACAGCCTGCGCCACGACTTCGTGCGCAAGGCCGTGCTGGCCGGCACCGACCGCGTCTGCCGGTCCCTGGGTGGCCGCGACCCGCGGTCGCTGACCCTCGGCGACGTCCCGCCGAGCCCGGACCTCGAGCGGCTGCGGGCGCGCCGCCGCGAACTGGGCCTGCCCGCCGAGGACGGCGACCCGCTGCTGCTCGACCCGGCCACCGGGCGAGCGGTCGACCCCGCCGACGCGAAGCGCCACCTGGCCTTCGCCCGGCTGACCCGCACGAGCATGGAAGCCAACTCCGGGGTGTGCCGCGGCATGCTGCGCGCGCGGTATTCCCTGACCGCTGAAGAGGAGGGCACGGGATGAAGGCCGTGCGGCTGCAGAAGTACCACCAGCACCCGGTGATCGAAGAAGTGCCGGAGCCGCGCGCGACCGGGCCCTTCGACGTCGTGGTCAAGATCGGCGGCGCCGGCGTGTGCCGCACCGACCTGCACATCATCGAGGAGCAGTGGGCCGAGAAGTCCGGCGTCACGCTGCCGTACACGATCGGCCACGAGAACGCCGGCTGGGTGCACGAGGTCGGCCCGGCGGTGACGAACGTCGAGGTCGGCGACACGGTCATCCTGCACCCGACGCCGACGTGCGGGCTCTGCCACGCCTGCCGCGCGGGCGACGACATGCACTGCCCGAACGGGAGCTTCCCGGGCATCGACTCCGACGGCGGCATGGCGGAATTCCTGCTGACGTCGGCGCGGGCGTGCATCAAGCTCGACCCGGCGACCCAGCCCAGTGATGTCGCCGCGCTCGCCGACGCGGGCATCACCGCCTACCACGCGGTGCGCAAGGCCGTCCCGCTGCTGTACCCGGGCACCACCTGCGTCGTCAACGGCGCCGGTGGCCTCGGGCACATCGGCATCCAGTCGCTCAAGGCCCTCACCGCGACCCGCGTGATCGTGGTCGACCGCAACGCCGACGCGCTGGAGCTGGCCGCCACCCTGGGCGCCGACGAAACGGTGCTGGGCGACGGCAAGCAGGTCGACGCGGTGCTCGACCTGACCGGCGGCAACGGTGCCGAGGTCGTGCTCGACTTCGTCGCCGAGCAGGGTGCCCAGCAGGACGCGTTCGCGATGACCCGGCGCGCCGGGTCGCACTTCGTGATCGGCTACGGCAGCAACATCGACATCCCGACCATCGACATCATCTCCACCGAGCGCAACGTCATCGGCAACCTGGTCGGCACCTACAACGACCTGGTGGAGCTGATGGTGCTCGCCCAGGCCGGGCAGGTCACGCTCCACACGAAGAAGTACCCGCTGGACGCGGCTCTCGACGCACTGGCCGACCTCGACGCCGGTCGCGTGCGCGGTCGGGCCATCCTCACCCCCTAGGAGCAGGAAACATGGCGAAGGAACTGCGGTTCGGCTCGGACGCCCGCGACCTGCTGCTGGCGGGCGTCGACAAGCTGGCCGAAGCGGTCAAGTCCACGTTGGGTCCCAAGGGCCGCAACGTGATCATCGAGAAGATCACCGGCTCGCCGGTGGTCACCAACGACGGCGTCACCATCGCCCGCGAGATCCACCTGAAGAACCAGTTCGAGAACATGGGCGCGCAGCTGGTCAAGGAAGCGGCGATCAAGACCAACGACGTCGTCGGCGACGGCACCACCACGGCCACCGTGCTCGCCCAGGCCATCGTCCACGAAGGCATGCGGGCGATCGCGGGCGGCGGCAACCCGGTGCTCGTCAAGCGCGGCATCGACCACGCCGTCGGGCTGCTGGTGGCGCACCTGGAGAAGCAGGCGCACCCGGTGGTGTCCGAACAGGACTACGCGCGGGTCGCGGCGATCTCCGCCAACGACGACGACACGGTCGGCGCGGTCATCGCGAAGGCGCTGCACACCGTCGGCGACGGCGGGGTGGTGACGGTCGAGGAGTCGCCGTCGATCGGGATGAGCGTCGACTTCGTCGAGGGCTTCGAGTTCGACAACGGCTACCTCTCGCCGTACCTGGTCACCGACCCGGGCCGGCTCGAGGCGGTGCTCGACGACCCGTACATCCTCATGTGCGCCGAGAAGATCACCAAGGTCCAGCAGCTGATGCCGTTGCTGGACAAGGTGATGCGCGCGCCGCGGCCGCTCGTCGTCATCGCCGAGACGATCGAAGGCACCGCGCTGTCCATGCTGGTGCACAACCACCTGAACGGCACGTTCCAGTCGGTCGCGGTCCGCGCGCCCGGCTTCGGCGACCGGCGGCTGCACAAGCTGGAGGACCTCGCGGCCATCGTCGGCGGCGCGGTGCTCTCGCGGCAGTCCGGGTTCTCGATGGAGACGATGACGCTGGAGCACCTCGGCCGGGCCAAGCAGGTCCGGGTCACCGAGAACCGCACCACGATCGTCGGCGGCGCGGGCTCGTCCGACGCCGTCGAGTTCCGGGTCGGCCAGCTGCGCGCGGAGCTGGAGCGCGCGCAGTTCGGCGTCGACGAAGACGTCCTGACCGAGCGGATCGGCGCCCTGACCGGCAAGGTCGCGGTGGTCCGCGTCGGCGCGGCGACCCCGGCCGAGCTGAAGGAGCTGCAGCACCGGGTCGAGGACGCCCTGTCGGCGACCCGGGCGGCGATGGCCGAGGGCATCGTGGCCGGCGGGGGAGCGGCACTGCTCCACGCGGAGAAGGCGCTGGAGGAGCTGGGACTGGAAGGCGACCAGGCGATCGGCGTGGAGATCGTCCGGCGGGCGCTGGCCGAACCGGCGTTCCTCATCGCGCACAACGCGGGCCACCCGGCGCACGAGATCGTGGCGCGCACCCGGGAGCTCGGCGACGACGAGGGCTTCGACGCGCTGCACGACCGCTACGGCGACATGATCGCGATGGGCGTCGTCGACCCGCTGCGGGTGTGCCGCTCGGCGGTGCAGAACGGGGCGTCGGTGGCGGGCCTGCTGCTGACGACGAACTCGCTGATCGCCGAGGAGCAGACCCCGTGGGGTGGCAGCGCGGCGCTGATGACCGAGTTCGGCCCGCTGGACGAGGGCCTGCACCAGCCCTCGCCCGACGCGAGCACGCCGCAGTCCCTCGGGATGGGCCCCTCCGTCGGCTGAGCCTTCGTCCGCTCGAGCCCACGGAGAACGGAGGTCCCCTCGCCGGCGTCCTGAGCGCCGGTGAGGGGACCTTCCCGTGCTGCGCGCGGCCGGCCCCGGTGCCACCCTGGAGATCATGACGCACTACGCGATGGTCCAGGCGCTGGCCACGGTGAGCGAGTTCGAGGCCAAGGGCTTCCTGGGCACGGTGGGCAAGATCGCCGCGGCGACGGTGATCTTCTTCATCGCGGTCGGCCTGGTGGTGGGCTTGCTGCTGGGGTTCTTCGTCGGCCGCTCGGTCGGCCGCCGCCAGGGCCCGCGCTGACGCTCAGCCGACGAGGCCGTGGCGGGCCAGTTCGCGGCCGGCCAGCTTCTCGATGACGTCGCGGTCGCGCTGTCGCCAGCCGGTGGCGACCTCGCCCGCCGACGCCAGCCGCCGCACCGGCTGGGTCGTCAACGCCCGCAGCGCCAGCAGGTCCATCCCCTCGTCGCCGAGGGCGCGCAGGCGGGCCGCCGCCGTCGCGCGGCGGGTGAAGTTCCAGCGCAGCGGCAGCCACGTCACCACCAGCGTGAGCACCGGCAGCGCGATGACGATCGCCGCCATCCACCACGCCAGGCTCTCCACCGCGTCGATCTGCCAGTGCCCGGCGTTCACGAGCTTGGTGCCGGCGGCCGACCCGCCGTGCAGCGCCTTGGCCAGCGCGTCGCCGATCAGCGGGATCCCGCCCGCGGAGCCGGCCGCGTCGTCGAACGTCCCGCGCAGCCCCGTGCCCGCGTCGACCAGCCCGTCGCCGGGCGCCCGCAGCTTCATCACCTCGTCGTACACCGACGTCCCCAGCCAGACCGCGAGGATCACGAGCAGCAGGGCGAGCAGGTCGCTGACGAGCTGGGCGGTGCGGCGGATCGGCCGTTCGGCGTAGAGCTGCATCGGGACGCCTTTCGCGGTGGGGAGCGCGGGCGCCCGCAACGTACCCGCGCTCCCCACCGGCGAACCGTGCCTAGCGGCGGACGACCTCCGCGAGCCCGCTCAGCGCCGGCGGCAACGCGCCTTCGTGCAGCACACCGAGCCGCTGGGTGGCCCGGGTGAGCGCGACGTAGAGGTCGGCCGCGCTGGCGGCGAGGATCGCGCCCGGCTCCACCACCAGCACCGCGTCGAACTCCAGGCCCTTCGTGTCCGACGCGGGCACCGCGCCCGGCACGCCCGGCGGCCCGATCACGACGCTGGTGCCGGCGCGCCCGGCCTCCTCGCGGACGAACTCCTCGATCGCCGTGGCCCGTTCCTCCTCGGTCACCTGCCGGGACCACGGCGGGACCCCGCACGCGCGCACCGATTCCGGCGGCACGACGTCCGGGGCGAAGTCCGCCAGCACCGCCGCGGCGACCGCCATGATCTCCGCCGGGGTGCGGTAGTTGACCGTGAGCGACCGGTAGGCCCACCGGTCGGCGACGTACGGCGCCAGCATCGCGCCCCAGGACCGCGCCCCGGCCGCCGACCGGCGCTGGGCGAGGTCGCCCACCACCGTGAACGACCGGCCCGGGCAGCGGCGCATCAGCACCCGCCAGTCCATTTCGGACAGTTCCTGGGCCTCGTCGACGACGACGTGCCGGTAGGTCCAGTCCCGGTCCGCCGAGGCGCGTTCGACGAGCGTGCGCGTGTCGTGCTCGACGAACCGGTCCGCGAGATCCTCGGCGTAGAGCAGGTTCTCCGCGGACAGCATGACGTCCTCGTCCATCTCCTCCCGGTCCAGCTTCATCGTCTCGAAGACGCCGGCGGCGTACTCGGCCTCGGCCTTGCGCTCCCGCGCGGCCGCCGCGTCGGCCGCCTTCTCGGCCGTCTTGTCGCGGCCCAGCAGGTCGGTCAGCTCGTCGAGCAGCGGGACGTCCGACACGGTCCAGGCGTCACCCCGGGCCCGGAACAGCCCCGAATCCGCCGGGGCGGCCGTGTACAGCGACGACAGCAGGGCTTCCGGCGTCAGGATCGGCCACAGCTCGTCGAGCGCGGCGGTGAACTTCTCGTCCCCGGCGAGGTCTTCCAGCAGGCCCTTCCGCATGCTCTCCCACTCGTCGCGGTCGTCGCGGCTCAGCCAGCCCTGCCCGATCCGGCCGAGCGCGCGTTCGGTGAGCACGTAGGTGACGATCTCGGTGAACACCGCGCGCGCCTCGTTGTGCGGCAGCCCGCTGTCGCGGGCTTCCTGCCGGGCCCACTCGGCGGTCTCGGCGTCGATCCGCACGGTGACGTCCTTGAGCACGACCGGCACCGGTTCGGCCGGGAGCCGCTGCCGGTCGGCGACCGCGGCCTTCAGCACGTCGAGGATCTTCAGCGATCCCTTGAGCCGCGCGGTTTCCGGGGCGTCCTCGGCGGTGACGCGCAGGCCGGGGACGAGGCCGCCGGTGGTCGTGAACACGACGTCGGTCTCGCCCAGCGAGGGCAGGACGCGGCCGATGTGGTCCAGGAACGCCGGGTTGGGCCCAACCACCAGCGCGCCGTGGCGTTCCATCCGCTCCCGCTGGGTGTAGAGCAGGTACGCGACGCGGTGCAGCGCCACGACCGTCTTCCCGGTGCCCGGGCCGCCTTCGATCACCAGCACGCCCGGGTGGTCGAGCCGGATGATCTCGTCCTGCTCGGCCTGGATCGTCGCGACGATGTCGCGCATCCCCTCGCCGCGCGGCGCGTTGACGGCGGCGAGCAGCGCCGCGTCGCCCTGCGCGTCCCCGCCCGGACGGCCGAGGTCCTCGTCGGTGAACCCGAGCACCCGCCGCCCGCGCGTGTGGAACTGCCGCCGCCGGCGCATGTCCTCCGGGTGGGCGCCGGTGGCGGTGTAGAACGGGCGGGCCGCGGGTGCCCGCCAGTCGAGCAGCACCGGCCGGTACTCGTCCTCCTCGTCGAACAGCCCGATCCGGCCGATGTAGGACTGCTCGCCCGAGACGGCGTCCAGCCGCCCGAAGCACAGCCCGTTGTCGACGACGTCCAGCCGCTGCACCTGCCGGCCGAGCGCGCGCACGCCGACGTCCCGTTCCATGGCGCCGACGCCCTTGCCGCCGAGCGCCGCCTCGTACTCGCCCTTCACCCGCGCGCGCTCGGCGTCGAGCCGCGCGTACAGCCCGGCGACGTGGTCGCGTTCGGACCGCAGTTCTTCTTCGTACCCCTGAGACAATTTTCCTCTTCGTTCTCGGACGACAGCGGTCAGGCGGGCGCGCCGAACCACTTCCGCAGCACGCCGGGCAGCTCGGCCCCGTCTTCGCCGGCCCAGACGACGTGGCCGTCCGGCCGCAGCAGCACCGCGGGCACGTCCAGCTCTTCGCTGACGTCGACGACGTGGTCGACCCGCTTTTCCCAGCCCGCCACCGAAAGCGAGCCGGTCTGGTCGAGCAGGAGGCCGCGGCCTTCGTGCATCAGGCCGTAGAGCCGGCCCTGCTTCAGCTCGACGTCCCGCAGCCGACGGCCCAGCAGAGCGTGCCCCTCGCCGAAGTCGTAGCGGATGCCGATCGCGATGATCTTCTCGGTGAGGTACCGGTTGACCTCGTCGAACTCCATCAGCTCCGCCACCAGCCGGCGCGCGGCCTGCGGGCCCGGCTCGAGCAGCATCAGCTCCATCTGCGCCCGCGTGTTGTTCAGCACCTCCTCGGCCACCGGGTGGCGCTCGGCCTGGTAGCTGTCGAGCAGCCCGTCCGGCGCCCAGCCGGCGACCGCCGCGGCCAGCTTCCAGCCGAGGTTGAACGCGTCCTGGACACCGAGGTTGAGCCCCTGCCCGCCGACCGGTGGGTGGATGTGCGCCGCGTCGCCGGCCAGCAGCACCCGGCCGACCCGGTAGCGCTCGGCCTGCCGGGTGGCGTCGCCGAAGCGCGAGAGCCAGCGCGGCGAGTGCACGCCGAAGTCGGTGCCGGCGACCTTCCGCAGCTGCTCCTTGAGTTCGTCGAGGGTCGGCGCGGTCCGCCGGTCCTCGGCGACCCCGTCGGCCGGGACGCCGACGCGGTACGTGCCGCCCTCGACGGGCATGAAGCCGAACCGCTTCTGGGTCTTGCGGACCTCGATGTTCGCGGTGTCGATCTCCTCCCGCGAGACGGCCACCTCGACTTCGCCCAGCAGCGTCTCGATCCGGCTCGGTTCGCCGGGGAAGCCGACGCCGAGCAGCTTGCGCACGGTGCTGCGGCCGCCGTCGCAGCCGACGAGGAACCGCGCCCGCAGTCGTTCTCCGCCGGCCAGCTCGACCGTGACGCCCTCGTCGTCCTGCGCCAGCCCGATCACCTCGCGGCCGCGCCGGATCTCGGCGCCCAGTTGGATCGCGTGCTCGGTCAGCAGGCGGTCGATGACGGGCTGGTGGATGCCGAGCGTGTAGCCGTGCGCGGTGTCCAGCTTCTCCGGCGACGGCTTCGGGATCCCGGCGAAGAAACCCCCGACCGGGTACTTCGTGCCCAGCTCGAGGAACCGCTCCAGCAGCCCCCGCTGGTCCATCACTTCGATGCTGCGCGCGTGCAGGCCGAGCGCGCGGACGACCTTCGTCGGCTCCGCGTCGCGCTCGAGCACCACGACGTCGGCCCCGTGCAGCCGCAGCTCCGCCGCCAGCATCACGCCGGTCGGCCCGCCGCCGGCGATGATCACGTCGAACAAGAAAACCCCCTTGACTTCCCCGCGTTTCCGCAGGTTGTGGCTACGGCCGAGAATTGTGCGGCACGACGGGGGTCTTGCCGCAAGCCCGGGGGTGCGCTATACGTTGAACATGGAGGGGAGTGGTTTTCCTCCCTCCGTCTCCGGGACGTCTTCCCAGATCCAGCCCTTCGTACCAGGTTTCGGCCTGCTCTTCGCGGCCGGTCTATGACGGCTGTCATAGTGTGCTTCGCGTCGCACTGTGGTCTGATGGAGCTATGACAGCTGTCATAGACATCCGGGAGCTGGGTGACCACCCGGCGGACCGGGAGCGCGTCGCCGCGCTGGTCGCGGCCTGCTCGCCGGAGAGCCTCCGGCTGCGGTTCCTGATGGGCGGCCCGGCCGAGCCGGGCGACGTCTTCCGGCGCTACCGGCGGTTCCTGCTGGCGGGAACGCCCGCGCTGCTGGCCGTTCGCGACGGGCGGCCGGTGGGGCTGCTCAACTTCGTCGCGGAGACCCCGGGCGAAGCCGAGATCGGCGTCCTCGTCGCCGATCCCTGGCAGCGACAGGGAATCGGCAGCGCGTTGACGCGCTGGCTGTGGGCGTCCGGGCAGTGGCCGGGCTGGACGGTGCGGGCCACCGTGCGGGCCGGCAACACCGGTGCGGAAACGCTGCTGCTGCGCCAAGGGTTCCGGCCCGTGCCGACGTACGAACGCGGCGAGCGGGACTTCGCCCTGGTCGTCCCGGACTGGGCTACCATGACAGGTGTCATGAAGGAGGCGGTCGATGACCAGGACGCCGCGGGAGCGGATGGTGCTCAGCGCCGCGCAGCTGGTGCGGATCCAGGGTGTCGGGGCAACTGGCATGCGGGACGTGGTCGCGCACGCCGAGGCGCCGCGGGGGTCCCTGCAGCACTACTTCCCGGGCGGTAAGGACCAGCTGATCGCCGAAGCCGTCGCGTGGGCGGGAGGGTACGCGGCGCGGCGCGTCGAGCGCGTGCTGGCGAAGCTGACGGATCCGACGCCCGGCAAGCTCTTCGAGGCCATGGCCGCTCAGTGGCGCGACGAGTTCACGGCCCAGGGCTTCGACGGCGGCTGCCCACTGGTCGCCACGGTCGCCGACACCGCGGCGACCAGCGACAGCCTGCGGGAGGCGGTCGGCAAGGCGTTCGACGGCTGGCAGCGTCCGGTCGCTTCGGCGCTCGAGGAACTGGGCGTGCCGTCGGCTCGCAGCACGTCACTGGCGGTGCTGATGCTCAGCGCCCTGGAGGGCGCGATCGTCCTGGCCCGCGCGCACCGGGACGTCGCACCGCTCGACACGGTGGTCGCGGAGCTGCGCCCCCTCCTCGACGGCGCGGTGTCCTAGGGGGCCGCGGAAAGACTCCGTCCGGGATTCCCGAGACGGCCTAAGTGTGGGTGCCGCCGTCGATGCGGATTTCCGTGCCGGTGATGAACTTGCCGTCGTCGGAGGCCAGCATCGCCACCACGCCCGCCACCGTCTCCGGGCCGGCCACCGGGTTGCCCACCTCCGTCGTGAAATCCGCCGGGAGGATCGGCAGCAGGCGGCCGAACAGCGAGAAGTCGGTGTCCTGGGGCAGCCAGCTCGCCGCCGAGTCCGTGATGCCGCTCTTCACGCTGCCCGGCGCGATGCTCACCGCACGCAGGCCCTGCTTGCTGTACTCCAGCGCCAGCGAGTGCGTGAACGCCTGGATGCCGCCCTTGCTCGCGCAGTAGGCCGCCATGTACGGGTGCGCGAACGACGCCGACGTCGAGCTGAAGTTCACCACCACGCCGTGCTCCGAGGCGAGCAACGACGGCAGGGCCGCGCGCGTCACCAGGAACGTGCCGGTCAGGTTGACCGTCAGCACGCGGTTCCACAGCTCCAGCGACGTCTCGTGCGTGTGCGAGGCCAGCAGGATGCCGGCCGCGTTGACCACCACGTCGAGCCCGCCCAGCGCGTCGACCGCCGAAGTCACCCCGAACTCGACCGACGCCTCGTCGGCCACGTCCATGACGAACGTCGTCAGGCCGCCGAGGCTCGCGGCCTTCTGGGTCTCGATGAGCCCCTCTTCGGAGACGTCGGTGCCGATGACCTGGGCCCCCTCCTCCAGCAGGCGGAATGTGGTGGCCCGGCCGATGCCGGAGCCGGCACCGGTGACCAGGATGCGGCGATCGCGCAGGCGTTCCATGGCGATCACCGTAGCCAAGAACTCAGAGCGCGGGCACCCTCTCGGCCTCCGGCGGCGGGCCCGGCGGGGTCCCGTCGCCGAACGGGCGGCCGCCCAGCTCCTCGCGGTGGTGCGGCGTCGGCCAGCCGGACACGTCCGGCCCCAGCGGGACGATCCCGCTCGGGTTCAGGTTCTTGTGCACCACGTAGTAGTGCTCCTTGATCTGCGGGAAGTCGATGGTGTCGCCGAACCCGGGCGTCTGGAACAGGTCGCGCGTGTAGGCCCAGAGCACCGGCAGTTCGGTGAGCTTCTGCCGGTTGCACTTGAAGTGGCCGTGGTAGACCGCGTCGAACCGGACGAGGGTGGTGAACAGCCGGACGTCGGCCTCGGTGATCGTGTCGCCGACCAGGTAGCGCTGGTTCGCGAGCCGTTCGGACAGCCAGTCCAGCCGCGTGAACAGCTTGCGGTAGGAGTGCTCGTACGCTTCCTGGGAGCGGGCGAACCCGCACTGGTAGACCGCGTTGTTGACGTCGGTGAACACCTTCTGCGCGACGTCGTCGATCTCGTCGCGCAGCTTCTCCGGGTACAGCTCGGGCGCGCCGTCGCGGTGGTACGCGGTCCACTCGGTGGACATGTCGAGCGTCATCTGCGCGAAGTCGTTGGTGACGACCTGGCCGCTCGGGACGTCGACGAACGCCGGCACGGTGATGCCGCGCGGGTACTCCGGGTCGCGCTTGAAGAACGCCTCCTGCAGCCGCTCGATGCCGAGCACCGGATCGCGACCGCCCGGATCCAGGTCGAAGCTCCAGCTCCGCTCGTCGTGCACCGGCCCGGCGATGCCCATCGACAGCACCGGTTCGAGGCCGAGCAGGCGTCGCACGATCACCGCGCGGTTGGCCCACGGGCACGCCCGCGCGACGACCAGGCGGTAGCGCCCGGGCTCGACCGGCCAGCCGTCGCGGCCGTCGGCGGTGATGCGGTCGGGAAGGTAGTTCAGGTCGCGCTTGTACTCGCCCTGGTCGGTCATCGGCGTCCTCAGCAGTCGTCGGTCGGGGGAGTGGCGTCCAGCGCCGCGGCCAGCCGGGCCAGCACCGGCCCGGCCGTGCGGATGTCTTCGGTGCTCAGGTGATCGAACACCCAGGCCCGCGCGCGGGCGAGGTGGCCCGGGTAGGCCGCCTCCAGTCTGGCCAATCCGGCGCCGGTCAGCACGGCGTTGGACGCGCGGCCGTCCTCTTTGCAGCGCCGCTTCTCGACCAGCCCGCGGCGGGTGAGGTCGTCGACGACCCGGCTGATCCGGCTCAGCGAAAGCCCGGTGGTCGCGGCCAGTGCCGAGATGCGGAGCAGGTGGTCCGGCGCTTCGGAGAGCGCGACGAGCACACCGTAGTCGCTGACGGTGAGCCCGGTCTCGGGCAGGAACTGGTCCTCGAGCGCCCGCGGCAGCGCGGTCGTGATGCGCATCAAGGACCGCCAGAACGGCGCTTCGTCGGGATCGAGCGCGGACAGTTCACCCATACGGCGAGTGTATGCGAAAGCTTGCTTGCGCAACCAGCCAAAGTGAGTACAGTGTCGTTGAACCCTCAATCACCTGGGGGTCGCCCCGACGAGGAGAGAAGACGAGCATGACCAGCGCGACCACCTACCCCCAGCTGACCGGTGAGTACACCCTGGACGCCGCCCACTCGCGGATCGGGTTCGTCGCCCGGCACGCCATGGTGACCAAGGTCCGCGGCAGCTTCAACGAGTTCACCGGCGCCGCGACGATCGACGGGGACACCCCGGAGAAGTCGTCGGTCCAGGTCACGATCCAGGCCCACAGCATCGACACCCGCAACGCCGACCGCGACGGTCACCTGAAGAGCAACGACTTCCTGTCGATGGACGAGTACCCGCAGATCACCTTCACCTCCACCGAGATCAAGCAGACCGGCGAGACCTCCTTCGACGTGACCGGCGACCTGACGATCAAGGACGTCACCCGGTCGGTCACGATCCCGTTCGAGTTCGAGGGCTCCGCCAAGGACCCGTTCGGCAACGACCGGATCGGCTTCGAGGGCTCCACCACGATCAGCCGCAAGGACTACGGCATCACCTGGAACGCCACCCTCGAGACCGGCGGTGTCCTGGTGAGCGACAAGGTCACCCTCGAGTTCGAGATCTCCGCGATCAAGAACGCCTGACTTCGGGAGCGGGAGCCGGCCTCAGCGCCGGTTCCCGCTCGCCCGCAGGTTCGCGATCCCGACGTCGAGCGCCGCTTCCAGGTGCTCGATGCCGCCGGTCGACAGCATCACCACCACGCCGCCCTGGATCCCAGCCAGCAGGGCGGCCGCCGTGCGCCCGGCGTCGACGTCCGTGCTCACCTGGCCGGCGTCCTGCAGGTGGCGGATGCCCGCCTCGATCTCGTCCTGCCAGCGTCGCAGCAGCTCGCTCACCACGGCCTGCGCCCCCGGCGTCGCGCGGCCGAGCTGGGAGATCAGCACGTTGAGCGGGCAGTGCTGCCCCCGGCTGTCGTAGTGCGAGACGACGGTGTCGCGCCAGCGCTTCCACGCCGCCCACGACGTCAGCCGGCCCAGCTGCGGCTGCTGGACGGCCAGGACCTGGTCGGCTTCGTGGCGCGCCACCGCGAGCAGCAGCTCTTCCTTGCCGTCCGGGAAGTAGTGGAAGAGCTGGCTCTTGCTGGTGCCCGTGCGCGCCCGCACGTCGTCGAGCGTCGTGACGGCGACACCGCGCTCGCGGATCTCCGCCGCGGCGCCCTCGATGATCCGCTGCCGCGTCGCGACGCCCTTCGGGGTCAGCTTTGGACTCACCGGTCCAGTTTAATCAGGTCTCGTCGTGCGCGCTCCGGCGGGACGATCCCGGCCTGTCCCCGCCGCGAGCGCGCCGAGGGTGAGAAGGCCGATGAGCACGTACAGGTAGTTGCCGAACAGCGTGGCCAGCTCGCCAGGGTGCGGCACCCTGAGCGTTTGCAGGACGATCCAGCACGACGACGCCAGGAACGCCAGCCACACCAGGACGACGCCGGCCTTCTCGGCGGGCAGGTGGCCGCGCCAGGCCCGGACGGCCCAGATCACCAGCAGGGGGACGCACCACACCCAGTGGAAGATCCACGAGACCGGTGAGATCAGCAGCCCGGTGATGGCACCCGCCAGGATGCCGGCCAAGTCGTGCCCGCGGCGGCTCGCCCGGACCGCGACCGCGAGCCCGGCCACGCCGACCAGTGCCGCGAGCACCAGCCAGATCGCGCCGGCGTGCGGGACCTCCAGCTGGTCGAGCACGCCGCGAATCGAGGCGTTCAGGGTGCGGGCCACCTTGTCGTCGGGGATCTGCGTCACCCGCTTGAAGTCCCACAGCTCGGTGAACCAGTATTCGACGGAATCCCGGGGCAGCAGCACGAAACAGGCCAGGATGGTGGCGGCGAAGGTCAGCGCCGCGGTACCGGCCGCGCGCCGGCCGCGGGTGAACAGCAGGTAGGGGAGGAAGATGAGCGGGGTCAGCTTGATGCCCGCCGCGATGCCCACCCCGACCCCGCGAAACCGGCCGCGTGCGCCGACCAGGTCGGCGATCACCAGCAGGAGCAGGATCAGGTTGACCTGGCCGATCCACAGGTTGAACGTGACCGGAGCCAGCGGCAGCGTGGCCAGGCTGGCGACCGCCGTCCACCGGACGCGTGCCGCCGGATCGGTGACGCCGAGCGGCCGGAGCAGTGACCAGATCACCGCCTCCATCGCGAGCACCGAGATCAGCGTCCAGACGGCCGCCGCGATCGCGGCCGGCAGCACGGCCAGCGGGCTGAACAGCACGGCGGCGATCGGCGGGTAGGTGAACGGGAGCTTCAACGGCGAGGTGAAGCCGTACAGCGGGGCACCGTCGAGGACGGTGGCTCCCGCGCCCCGGTAGACGTCGAAGTCGACGCCGAGAAACGCGCGTGGGTAGCGGAGGAGGACGGCGCCCGCCGCGCCGACGGCCAGCAGAGCCAGCAGGCCGTGCCACCCGGTGATGTTCCCGGCGAGCCGGTGCCATCGGGTCGTGTCGTCGCGCCGGGCATCCACGTCCACCATGTCGTGGCCCCTTCCATCCCTGTCGATCGAATGAGCCCGTCCGAACAGGCTAGGGAGGAATGGTCGCCGGCGGTTCTTCTGTCGTGCTGTCCCCTCCGACGGCGGACGAACGTGCCCTCGTCACTCGCGACCGGTGATCGGCACCTCCGCACCGTCGCGCAGGAACACGGGAATCCGCTCCGCGGGCGCCTCGGCCTCGACCGTGACGCCGCCGTCGTGGCGGGCGCCGGTCACCGCGTCCGTCCACGACGCACCCGCGGGCAGGTACACGCGCCGCGCGGTGAGCCCCGGCGCGAGGACCGGCGCGACCAGCACGTCCGGCCCGAGCAGGAACTGGTCGGAGACGTCCCACGCCGAAGCGTCCGCGGGGAAGTCGACGAACAGCGGGCGCATCGGGGGCACGCCCTGCTCGTGCGCCACCCGCATCTGGGCCATCAGGTACGGCCGCAGCCGCTCCCGCAGCCGCAGCGATTCGGTGATCGCCGGCAACGCCTCCGGACCGAAGGACCAGACCTCGTTCGGACCGCCGGTCATCGACGGCCCGAACGGCGGCCGCGGGTCGCGGAAACCGTGCAGGCGGAACAGCGGGCAGAACACCCCGTACTGGAACCACCGCACCATCAGCTCGCGATACTCGGGCGACGCCGGGTCGCCGCCGTGGAAGCCGCCGATGTCCGTGGTCCACCACGGGATCCCGGCCAGCGCCACGTTGAGCCCGGCGCGGACCTGCGTCCGCAGTGACGCCCAGGTCGCCGGGATGTCGCCCGACCACAGCGCCGCCCCGAACCGCTGGCTGCCCGCCCACGCCGAGCGGCTGAGCAGCACCACCTCGTCGTCGCCTTCGGCGCGGATGCCGTCGTGGAAGGCCTGCGCGTTCGCCTGCGGGTAGAGGTTGACCACCTCCGAGCCGGGCCCGGCGTGGAAGCCGAGGTTGTGCGGGTGGCCGGGCTGGATCTCCGGCTCGTCGCCGTCGAGCCACCACGCGCGCACGCCCAGGTCGTAGTAGTTCTCCTTGACCTTGCTCCAGACGAACTGCCGGGCCACCGGGTTGGTCGCGTCGTAGAACGCCACCGGCATCTCGACGTCGAACCCCTTGTCCTTCCACGGCGCGTGCGCCGGGACCCCGTTCTCGGCGGCGACCAGCAGCCCCTTCTCGTGCATCTCGCGGTGGTTCGACGACAGCGGGCTCACCGACGGCCACACCGACACCATCAGCTTGACGCCGAGTTCGTCCAGCTCCCGCACCATCGCGGCGGGGTCCGGCCACTCGGCGGGGTCGAACCGCCAGTCGCCGAGGTGCGTCCAGTGGAAGAAGTCCGCCACGATCACCGACAGCGGCAACCCGCGCGCGTGGTACTCCCGCGCGACCTCCAGAAGCTCGTCCTGCGTCCGGTAGCGCAGCTTCGACTGCCAGAACCCGGCCGCCCACTCCGGCAGCATCGGCGGGTACCCGGTCGCGTCGGCGTAGTGGCCGAGGATCTCCCGCGGGCCGTCGCCGGTGGTGACCCAGTAGTCGAGCTGACGCGCGTCGTCGGCGACCCAGCGGGTGCCGTTGGCGGCCAGTTCGACGCGGCCGACCGCCGGGTTGTTCCAGAGGAACCCGTAGCCGCGGCTGGACAGCAGGAACGGCACCGACACCTCGGCGTTGCGCTGCACCAGGTCGAGCACGAGGCCCTTCTGGTCGAGCCGGCCGTGCGTGTGCTGGCCGAGGCCGTAGAGCCGCTCGTCGTCGTAGGCGGTGAACCGCTGTTCGAGGCGGCCGTACCCGTTGCGCGACGGCATGAACAGCCGCGCGCCGGGCCACCAGAAGTGCGCGCGCTGCTCGGCCAGCAGCTCCTCGCCGGTATCCGACCGGACGAACCGCAGCTGCGCGTCGATCCCGGTGTCGGTGTCGGCGATCTCCACGATCGCGGTGAGCGCGCCGTTGACCAGAAGGCCGGTGCGCCCGTCGACCGAGGCGGTGGCGGTCGACGGCTTCGCGGGCAGCAGCGCCCCCGGCACGTCGTCGAGGATGCGGTGCCGCCCGGCGCGCACGCGCACGCTGCCGTCGCCCCACGGCTCGACGCGCAGCACCTCGTGCCGCACGGTGACTTCGAGCGAACGGCCGTCTTCGGACGTGATCACGCGGTCTCCTTAGTCTTTGACGGCGCCGCTGGTCAGCCCGGCGACGACGTACCGCTGGGCGACGACGAGCAGGACGGCCGCGGGGATCGCGGCGAGGACGGCGGTGGCCATGATCCCGTTCCAGTCGGCGGACTGGTTGCCGACGAACCGGTAGATGCCGACCGTGATGGGCTCGAACGACTGCCCGGTGGTGAGCGTGACGGCGAACAGGAAGTCCGCCCAGGCGAACAGGAACGCGAACAGGCCCGCGGTGACCAGCGCGTTGCGGCTGATCGGCAGGATGATCGAGCAGAACGTCCGCCAGTACCCGGCACCGTCCACTCGGGACGCTTCGGTCAGCTCCTTCGGCACGGAGATCATGAAGGCGCGCAGCAGGAGCACGGCGAACGGGATGGTCGCGGTCGAGTCCGCGAGCACCAGCCCGAGGTAGTTGTCGATCAGGCCGAGGTTGCTGAACACCGTGTAGAGCGCGTTCGCCATCACGATGCCGGGGATCATCTGCACGATGAGCAGCACGAACACCAGCACCGGGCCGCCGCGGACCTTGAGCTGCGCCAGCGCGTACGACGCCGGCGCGGCGATCGCCAGCGACACGAGCACGGTGCCGAGCGCGACGACGACGCTGGAGAGCAGGTGCGGCCCCTGCGACGCGAGGGCTTTCCGGTAGCCGTCGAGCGTCCCGTCCACGGGGAAGAACGCCGGGTCGGGCCGCAGGAGCGCGCCGCTGGGCTGCAGCGAGGCGTTGACCATCCAGTACAGCGGGAACAGCAGCACCGCGACGATCAGCACGCCGAAGACCGTGCGCGGCCAGGACGAGGTCTTCATGCCGCCGCCTCGGCCAGGGTCGCCTTCGCCGAGCGCAGGTACAGCAGCCCGAACAGCGTCGCCACCAGGATGAGGACGTTGCCGACCGCGGCGCCCTGCCCGAACGCGAAGTCCTGGAAGGACAGCCGGTAGGACCACGTCGTGAGCGTCTGGGTCGCGTTGGCCGGGCCGCCGCCGGTGACGACCATGATCACGTCGAACACCTTGATCGTGTAGACCAGCCCGAGCATCAGCACGATCCCGGTGACCGGCCGCAGCAGCGGCCAGGTGACGTGCCGGAACCGCTGCCACGCGCCGGCGCCGTCCAGCGACGCCGCCTCGTAGAGCGACGCCGGGATCGCCCGCAGGCCGCCGTGCAGGATCACCAGGTTGAACGGGATGCCGATCCAGATGTTGGTGAGGATCACCGCGGGCAGCGCCCAGCTCGTGCTGCTCAGCCACGGCACCGCGTCGAGGCCCGCGAACCTCAGCGCCGCGTTGAGCACGCCGTGGTCCTGGTCGAACATCCACCGCCAGACCGCGCCGCTGACCACCAGCGGCAGCAGCCACGGGAGCAGGAGCAGCGAGCGCAGCAGTGAGCTGCCGAGGAACCGGCCGTTGAAGAACACCGCCAGCGCCAGCCCGATGCCGAACTGGAAGACGAGCGAGCCGGCGGTGAACAACACCGTGTTGAGCGCCGCTGTGCCGAACAACGGGTTGTCGAACACGGCCGCGTAGTTGGCGAGGCCGACGAAGGGTGCTTCGCCGGTGTAGAACGACTTCACCGTGTAGTTCTGCGTGCTCATCACGAGGTTCGCGGCCAGCGGGTAGCCGAAGAACACCACGATGTAGGCCAGCGCGGGCAGCAGGAACGCCCACGCGGCGAACCGGGTGCCGCGCCGGGGTTTCCGGCCGGCGCGGGGCGGTGCCGCGACGGCCGGGGCGACCAGCGTCACGAACCGCTCGCCTGCTGGGCGGCCTTCAAGGCCTGGTCGGCCGGCTGCTTGCCGGTGAGCGCCGCCTGCAGCGCGTCGGCGAGGGCCTGCGAGACCTTCGGGTACTTCTCGCCGAGTTCGGCGGTGCGGGAGCGGGCGGTGCCGACCTCGTCGACGAACGCCTGCATCTCCGGCTGCTCGCTGCCGAACTTGGCCGCGGTGGCCGTCTTCGACGGGATGTAGGCGTGCGCCTTGCTCCACTGCAGCATCGTGGGCTCCGACAGGACGCAGGAGAGCACCTTGCCGGCGGCCTGCTGGGTCGCGTCGCCGGTGACCGGCACGGTGCCGACCTCGCCGCCGAGCGCGACCACCGGCTTCGCGCCCGCCTGCGGCACCGGCATCGGGACGACGCCGTAGTGCAGGGACTTCTGCTCGTCGAGCCGGGCCAGGTTCCACGACCCGTTGACCATCATCGCCGCGTTGCCCGCGACGAACTGGTCGGCGACGTCGTTCTGGTTCCATGTCACCACGGACTTCGACGCCGACCCGGAGTTCACCAGGTCCGTGACGAATTGAAGCGCTTTCACGGACTGCGCGGAGTCCAGTTGGGACAGTTCGGCACCGTTGCTCCAGAAGAACGGGAGGAACTGCCAGGTGCCCTCTTCGGACGGGATCGCGGAGAAGGCGAGGCCGTACTTGCCGTCCTTGGTGAGCTTCGCCGCGGCGGCCTTCAGCTCGTCCCAGGTCTTCGGCGGCTCGATGCCCGCCGCGGTGAGGAGGTCCTTGTTGTAGATGAGCGCGAGCCCGTTGACGCCGGGCGCGACGCCGTAGACCTTGCCCTGGTACGTCCCGGCCTTGACGATGCTGTCGTAGTAGCCGTCGGTGGTGATGCCGTAGCCGTCCAGCGGGGTCAGCGCGCCGGTCGCGGCGACCTGCTGCAACGTCGGGTTGTCGGTGAAGAGCAGGTCCGGCAGCGTCTTCGAGCTCGCGCCCTGCAGGACCTTCGGCAGCATCTGCGCGGTCGGCACGGTCTGGCGCTGGATCTTGATCCCGGTCTGCGCCGCGCAGGCGTCGAGGATCTTCTGCCACGCCGCGGAACCCTGCTCGTCGGCGTAGTAGTCGAGTTCGGTGATGGACGACGCGGGCGCGGCCCCGGTCCCGGTCGAGGGGGCGGCGGGGCTCGGGCTGCACGCGGCGAGCACCGCGGCGCTCGCGGCCAGGACGAGGGCGCGACGGGCTACGGACATGGCGATTCTCCTTCGGCGGTGGAGCAGAACCGGATCAGACGCGGGGGGCGGCGGTGCTGGCGCGCCGGGTCAGGCGGGGCCCGAGCAGCCGCACCTCGGGCGTGGTGTGGCCGGCGAGCCGGCGCATGGTCATTTCGACGGCCTGGGCCCCGACCTCTTCGGCCGGGATGGCGACCGTCGTGAGCGCGACGGCGTGGTGCTCGGCCATGCTGTCCGGGCACACCGCGACGACGGAGATGTCCTCGGGCACCCGCAGGCCGCGGTGGCGCAGGTCCGAGAGCAGCCCGGGCAGCACGGCCTCGTTGTGCACGACCAGGCCGGTCAGGTCCGGGTCGGCGGCGAGCAGGTCGTCGAGGCAGGCGCTGACCGCTTCGTAGGAATGGGCGCACGGCCGGTTCGTGGCCCGGATGTCGCGGCTCTTCGCGCCGTCGTCGAACCCGCGCAGGAACCGCGTCGCGTAGCTCGTGCCGCGCCGGTAGACGGCGGGGGAGGGGCCGATCAGCGCGACCGAGCGGTGGCCGAGGTCGGCCAGGTGCGCGACGCACGCCGAGCCGGCGGCGGTGAAGTCCAGGTCGACGCAGCTGAGGCCGGCCGGGTGGTCGGGGACGCCGATGAGCACCACCGGCAGGTCGAGCGCGATGAGCATCGGCACCCGCGGGTCGGCGGCTTCGACGTCCATCACCATCAGCGCGTCGGCGATCGCCGACGACGCCACCCGCTGCAGCGCGGCGGGGCCTTCGTCCTTGGTGAGCAGCAGCAGGTCGTGGTCGTACGCGCGGGCCGCGGTGACCGCCGAGGCGACGAACTCCATCACGACGGCGACGTTGAGGTCCGTGCGCAGCGGCACGACCAGGGCGAGCACGTTGGTCTTGCTGCTGGCCAGCGCCCTGGCCCCGGCGTGCGGGTGGTAGCCCAGCTTGCGGATACTCTCCTCGACCAGCCGCCGGGTCTTCGGCGAGATCGAGCGCTTGCCGCTGATCACGTACGACACCGTGCTGGGGGCCACGCCCGCCGCGCTGGCGACGTCGTTGATCGTGACCACGGGCGGCCTCCTGGGGACGGGGCGGGAGAACTTCGTCGAAGCGCATCGACGATGGGACGAAGGTAAGTGACCCCCGCCCGAAACACAAGCCGGATTTGCCGTCCGCGGATATTCGATTCGCATTCGACGATCCTCGTCGGTGTCGAAACTGTCGAACGTCGCTGTTGACGGATCTTCTCGCAGTTCAGCGCGCAGTTTCGGGGGAAGTCCGGACTTCCCTGGGAGCGCGCCCAGGAACTCTTGACCTCGTGCTCACACGACTGTAATAGTCGTCACCATCCCCACCTTCGACGCGAATGTTCCGCGCCGCGCTGTCGAAACGATTCGACGATTCTGGGAGGCCGTCCGTGCGCCAGTCCCCGCTCCGCCGCGCCCTCGTCCCGGTGGTGGCCGCCACCCTGCTGCTGGCGCCCGCGCCGGCGCTCGCGGCACCCCCGCCGCCGTTCCGCGACCCGGCGCTGCCCCTGGCCACCCGGATCGACGACCTGCTGTCCCGGCTGACGGCCGACGAGAAGATCTCGCTGCTGCACCAGTACGAGCCGGCCATCCCGCGGCTGGGCATCGGGGTGTTCAAGACCGGCACCGAAGCGCTCCACGGCGTCGCCTGGTCGACCGACTACGACGACAACGGGGCGGTGGTGAAGGCCGACGGCACGGTGTTCCCGCAGGCGGTCGGCCTGGCTTCGACGTGGGACCCGGCGCTGGTCAAGCAGGTCGGCACGGCCGTCGGCCAGGAGGCGCGCGGGTTCAACGCCGAGAACCCGACGCTGTGGGGGCTGAACCTCTGGGCGCCGGTGGTCAACCTGCTGCGCGACCCGCGGTGGGGCCGCAACGAGGAGGGCTACTCCGAGGACCCGTACCTCACCGGGCAGCTCGCGACCGCCTACGGCCACGGCATCCAGGGCGACGACCCGCGCTACCTGCAGGCCGCCCCGACGCTGAAGCACTACCTCGCCTACAACAACGAGATCAACCGCGACACCAGCAACTCCTCCGTGCCGCCCAAGATCCTGCACGACTACGACGAGCAGGCGTTCAAGATCCCGCTGCAGGCCGGGGCGGCCAATGCCGTGATGCCGTCGTACAACCTGGTCAACGGGCGGCCGAACACCGTGAGCCCGGACCTCGGCGGCCTGCTGCGGAAGTGGGCGCCGCAGGACATCGCCGTCGTGAGCGACGCCGGTGCCCCGTCGAACCTCGTCAACTCGGAGAAGTACTACGCCACCAAGGCGGAGGCGGACGCGGCGGCGCTCAAGGCCGGGCTCGACAGCTTCACCGACAACGACACCAACGGCTCGATCACCGTCGAGGCCGTCAAAGAAGCGCTCGCGCGCGGGCTGCTGACCATGGCCGACGTCGAAAAGGCCGATCGGCACCTGCTGTCGCTGCGCTTCCGGCTCGGCGAGTTCGACCCGCCGGGCCGCAACCCGTACGCGAAGATCACCCCGGCGGTCATCAACTCGCCGGAGCACCAGGCGCTCGCCCGGAAGGTGGCCGACGAGCAGGTCGTCCTGCTGCGCGACAACGCCAACGCGCTCCCGCTCGACGCGAAGAACAAGAAGGTCGCCGTCGTCGGCCCGCTGTCCGACACGCTGTACGAGGACTGGTACAGCGGCTCGATGCCGTACCGCGTGACGCCGAAGCAGGGCATCGAGGAACGGCTGGGAGCCCCGGTGGCGTCGTCCGAAGGCGTGGACCGGATCGCTCTCAAGGACCTCGCCACCGGCCGCTACCTGACGGCGCCGGCCGCCCCGGGGAAGGTGACCGCGGGCGGGACCACGGCGGGCACGGCGGAATCCTTCGACGTCTTCGACTGGGGCGCGGGCAAGAACACCCTGCGCGCGGCGGCGAACGGCAAGTACTTGAGCTACTCCGGTGGCGCGCTGGCCGACGACGCCGACCAGCCTTCCGGGTGGTTCGTGCAGCAGCAGCTCAAGCTCGACCCGCAGCCCGACGGCAGTTACGTGCTCGAATACGCGGGCAACGAGGTCACCGAGCCGTGGTTCGGCCCGAACCGCTACGCCGTCGTCGGCGCGGACGGGGCCCTGACGATCTCCGCCCCGGACGCGGCGCACGCGACGAAGTTCGGCCGCGAGGTGCTGCGCAGCGGCGTTTCCGACGCGGTCGACGCGGCGCGGGGCGCGGACACGGCGGTCGTCGTGGTCGGCAGCATGCCGTTCATCAACGGCCGCGAGGCGAACGACCGGACGAGCACGGAACTGGCTCCGGCGCAGCGCGCGTTGATCGAGGCCGTGCAGAAGGCGAACCCGCACACCGTGGTCGTGGTGGAGAACAGCTACCCGACGACCGGCTGGGACACGCTGTCCGTGCCGGGAATCGTGTGGACGAGCCACGCGGGGCAGGAGACCGGGCACGCGGTCGCGGACGTGCTGTTCGGCGACCACGACCCGAGCGGGCGGCTCACCCAGACCTGGTACGCCTCCGACGCGGGGCTGCCGAGCATCCTCGACTACGACATCGCGAAGACCGGGATGACGTACCAGTACTACCGCGGGAAGCCGTTGTACCCCTTCGGATACGGGCTGAGCTACACGAGCTTCCGCTACGGCTCGGTGCGTGCGTCCCGGGTCGGCGGCTCGGTGCGGGTGAGCGTCGACGTGACGAACACCGGGGCTCGCTCCGGGACCGACGTCGTCCAGCTCTACTCGAAGGACTCCGGCGTCCAGCGGCTGCGGGACTTCTCCCGCGTGACGCTGCAGCCGCACGAGACCCGGACGGTCCGGTTCGAGGTGCCGATCGCGGACCTGGCTTCGTGGGACGTCTCGCGCGGCCGGTCGGTGGTGGCGCAGGGGACGTACGACTTCTCGGTGGGCCGCAACGCCTCCGACCTCTCCGCGGCGCAGCCGGTCTTCGTGCCGGGGGAGCGGGCCGAGCCGCGCGACCTGAGCCGTCCGACGCAGGCACAGAACTTCGACGACTACTCCGGGACGACGTTGACGGACACGTCGAAGACGGCGGGCACGTCGGTCGCGGCGGCCCCCGGAAGCTGGCTGGCCTACCACGACGTCGCCTTGACCGGCCCCGCGCGGTTCACGGCGTCGGTGTCCACAGTGGAGTCGTCGCACGTCACGATCCACGTGGACTCGCCGACCGGCCCGGTTCTGGGCACGGCCGCGGTGCCGTCCACCGGGGACCGGTACGCGTACACCACGGTGAGCGCGGCACTCGCGAAGGCGACCGGCCGCCACGACGTCTACCTGACCTTCGACGGGCCGGTGAACCTGGCGACGTTCTCCCTGCGGTGACTAGGGCTTCCGGCCGACCCCGGCGTAGGGCAGCGCGTTGATCGCCGGGTCGTCGGACATGTCGCCGGCGCCCTCGGGCTTCCACATCGCGCAGCCGACCACGCCGGGGTCGACCACCTCGAAGCCGTCGAAGAAGGCGAGGACCTCGTCGTGCGTGCGGGGGACCGGCTGGTTCTGCTGGTCCTGGTTGCTCTTGTACACCTCGACGGCTTCGTCGAGGCGCTCGGACTCGGAGTCCGCCGCGACGTGCGTGACGGCCAGGAAGCTGCCCGCGGCCAGCCGGTCGCGGTAGCGGGCGAGGATGTTCGCCGGGTCCCACGAGTCCGGGACGAAGTGCAGCAGCAGCAACATGAACACTCCGATCGGCTCGTCGAGGTCCAGCAGCTTGCCGGCACCGTCGAAGACGTCGTTGACGTCGCGCAGGTCGGCCTGCAGCACCACGCAGTCGTCGTTGCCCTGCAGCAGCAGTTCGCTGTGCGCCACGGCCACCGGCTCGCGGTCGACGTACACCACCCGGCACGACGGGTCGGCCTGCTGGACGATCTCGTGCAGGTTCCCCACGGTCGGAATGCCCGAGCCGATGTCGAGGAACTGCCGGACGCCGGAGCCGACCATGAACTTCGCGGCACGGCGCAGGAACGCGCGGTTGAGGCGGGCCGCGTCGCGCACGCCCGGCATGATCTCGAGGATCTGCTCCCCGAGAGCCCGGTCGGCGGCGAAGTTGTGGTCGCCGTCGAGCCAGAAGTCGTACACCCGCGCCGGGTTCGGCACCGTGGTGTCGATCTCCGGCGGTACCCAGCTCGGCTCCCCGGTCACGGGATCTCCCCCCTCGCGCTTGAAAGACCGCTTGGAAGCACGGAGTGTAGCGCCCTCCTCCGTTCGTGTGGACTCGCGCTCGGGGGCGCCCGCGCACGGCTAGGGTGTCCCGGTCACCAGGAGGCGAGGCCATGCCGAACCCGCGTCGCGTGCCCGGCCGGTGGCCCGTGCTCGGGCACACGCCGTCGCTGCTGCGCGACCCGCTGAAGCTCTTCACTTCCCTTCCGGCGTACGGAGATGTCGTCGAACTCCGCCTCGGGCCGCTGCCGGTGCACGTGGTCACCACGCCCGAGCTGGCCTGGCGGGTGCTCGCCACCGACGCCGACAAGTTCGACAAGGGCCTGGTCTTCGACAAGATGCGCCCGCTCTTCGGCGACGGCCTGGCCACCTCGAACGGCGAGCTCAACCGCCGTCAGCGCCGCCTGGTCATGCCCGCCTTCGGCCGCACGCGGATCGCGGGCTACGCCGAGACGACGATGACGAAGCTGGCCGAGGAGCTGGTGAGCTCGTGGCAGCCGGGCGATGTCGTCGAGGTCGACAAGCGGATGCAGGACCTGGTGCTGACCATCGCCGGGCAGACGCTCTTCTCGACCGCCCTCGGCGACGAAGCCCTGGCGGAGATCCGGCGCTCGATCCCGATCATGCTCAAGTACGTGCTGATCCGGGCGTTCTCGCCGAGGTTCGTGGAGAGGCTGCCCATTCCGCCGAACCGCAAGTTCGACGCCGCGGCCGCGCGCCTGCGCGACGTGATCGGCGAAACCGTCGTCGCCGCCCGGAAAGAGGGGGTCGACCACGGCGACCTGCTGTCGATGCTGCTGCTCGCCCGCGACGAGGACACCGGCGATGGCATGTCCGACCGGCAGGTGCACGACGAGGTCGTCACGATCCTCACCACCGGCGCCGAGACCACCGCCGTCGCGCTGGCCTGGTTCTTCCACGAGCTGGGGCAGCACCCGGAGGTCGAACGGCGTTTCCACGCCGAGGTCGACGAGGTCCTCGGCGGCAAGCCCGCGCGGTTCGAGGACCTGCCGGACCTGGTGTACACGAACCAGATCGTCGACGAGATCGTCCGCCGGACCCCGCCGTTGATCCTCATGCGCCGCGCCCGGGAGGACGTCGAGCTCGGCGGCGTCGGGATCCCGGCGGGCAGCGAGGTCGCGGTCAGCCAGCACACCCTGCACCGGGATCCGCGCTGGTTCCTCGAGCCGGAGCGCTTCGACCCGGACCGCTGGGCGCCCGGTCACACCACGGAACTGCCGAAGGGCGCCTACATCCCGTTCGGCGCCGGGGCGCGGCTGTGCCCGGGGCACGTCTTCGCGCCGACGGAGATCGGCATCGTCGCCGCCACCATCGGGGCGCGGTGGCGGCTGGTTCCCGTGCCGGGCAAGAAGGTCCGGGCGCAGCTCAAGGCCACGATGCAGCCGAACCGGCTGCCGATGACGGTCGTGCCGCGGACCTGACGGTACCCGTACGGCTACCGGGTGTAGTGTTCCCGAGTTCCTTCACCCGCCCGAGTCCGGAGGGAGTGTGGCGTGAAGCTGCCGCTCAAGCTGACATCGGCGTTGTTCGCCTGCGGTGTCCTGCTCGCCTCGCTGACCGCCGCGATGCCCGCCGAGGCGGCCGCGATCTCCTGCGCCGACACGGATCTGCCGGTCAGCGGCCCGGGCCTGCCGCCGCTGGTGCCGGGCGCGCCGGCCATCGTGCACGGCAGGCTGTGCCTGCCCGCCGGGGCCGGGTCGGCCACCGCTGTGCCGGACACCGTCCAGCTGCTCGTGCACGGTGGCACGTACAACAGCGCGTACTGGGACCTGCCCTACGAGCCCGAGCGCTACTCCTACCAGCGCGACATGGCCGCGCACGGCTACGCGACGTTCGCCGCCGACCAGCTCGGCGCCGGGCAGAGCAGTCACCCGCTGAGCCTGCCGCTGTCGGTCTGGGCGGCGGCCGAGTCGATGCACGAGGTCGTCGGCCACCTGCGCGCCGGGCACGTCGGCGGCGTGCCGTTCGCGAAGGTCGTCATCGTCGGGCACTCGGTCGGGTCGGGCGTCGTCGCGGTCGAGGCGTCGACCTACCACGACGTCGACGGCGTGGTCCTCACCGGCATCACGCACCTGCCCGCGCTCCCGGCGCTGGCGCTCGGCGCGGCGCTCGGCCTGCAACCCGCCCCGCTCGACGGCCGGCTCGGCAGCCTGGGCAGCGACCCGCTGTACTTCACGACGAAACCGGGTGCGCGGGCCGGGCTGTTCTACGCCGCGGGTGATTCCGACCCCGGCGTGATCGCCGCCGACGAAGCGACCAAAGATCAGGTTTCGGTGCCCGGCATGGGCACGGTCGCGCTGTTCGGGATCGTGTTGCCGGCGACGAAGGGAATTTCCGTACCGGTTTTCCAGGTGGTGGGGGAAAAGGACGTTCTTTTCTGCGGCCCGCTCGCCCTGCGTGACTGTTCGGACGCAGGCGTGCTGCGCACGCAGGAGGCACCGTATTACGCCGATCCGTCGAAGCTGTCGATGTACGTCCTCCCGGGTGCCGGTCATTCCGTTGCGTTGCACGAAAACGCGGCGGACTACCGGGACGCCACCCGGTCGTGGCTGCGGGATTGCCTGGCGATCGCTCCGCAGGGTTATCACTCGATTGGATGAATGCTGTTTCGTGCACCGGACACAATTTCGCGCCAAGATATATCGGCTACCCGAACCGGAGTTGACTGAAGTCCAGGACAGGCTGAGGTGACTGCTCCCCATCCCCGCGGTGACACCCCGCGGCAGAAGCCGTCCGCCGAACGCGCGGCGAGACGGCTCGGCACGCTCGCGCGCAAGTGGGGCTATCTGATCAGCACCACCGCGTACCTCCCGCACACGCCGGAGGAGATCGAGCGTGAGCTGGCCGTGCTGGTCGGGCGGCTGTTCGAAGCGGTCGCCGGCGAGCAAGCGGACCTCGAGGAGGCCGCGGCCGCGGGCGCCCGGCTCGCCGAACTGCGCTGCGTCGGCGCGGACAGCCTGCGCCGCAGCCTGGAGGTGCTCGGCAAGGCGCTGCTGCGCGAGCCGGAGCTGCGCCGGGTCGACGACCTGGCCGAGCGGGTCGTGCTGGTGCTCGGCGCGCTCAGCTCGGGCTACGGCGAGATGCTGCGCGAAGACATCCAGAAGCGTCAAGAAGGCCTGAGCCGCGCGTTGCTCAAGGTCGAGCAGGAGACGCGGCAGAAGCAGATCATCACGCGCGCGCAGTTCGAGGAGGTGTTCGCCGGCTCGGCCAGCGGCGTCGCGCTCACCGAGCTGGACGGCCGCGTGCTGCGGGCCAACGCCGCGCTCGCCAAGACGCTCAACCGCACGCCCGCCGAAATCGCCGCGATGAGCCTGTTCGACCTGGTCCACCCGGAGGAGGTCGAACAGCTGCGGGCGTCCTACGCCGAGCTGGTGGCCGGCCGGCTGCACCGGTTGCGCGTCGGCCGGCGGCTGATCGGCAAGGACGGCGAGCCGATGTGGGCGACCTTCGCCGCGTCGGTGGTCCGCGACGCGGTCGGCACGGCCCGGCAGCTCATCACGATCGTCGACGACGACACCGAGGTGTCGCTGCTGCAGCGGCGGCTGTCCCACCAGGCCCTCCACGACGTGCTCACCGCGCTGCCGAACCGGCAGTTCTTCAGCACCCGCCTGGAGAACCTGCTGTGCGACGCCGACCCGGCGCGGGGCGTCACGCTCTTCCACCTCGACCTCGACGGCTTTTCGCAGATCACCGGCGGGCTCGGCCAGGACCTGGGCGACCGCGTGCTGCGCGGGGTCGCCGCGAAGCTGAAGGCGGTCTTCGACGGCGAGAAGGCCCTCGTGGCGCGCCTCGGCGGCGACGAGTTCGGTGTGCTGGTGCAGAACACCGCGGACACGCCGGACGTGGTGACGCTCGTCCGCCGGATCACCCATGAGCTCGCGGAGCCGGAGTACGTCGACGGGCACCGCGGGGTCGGGGTGTCGGCCGGCATCGGCGTCGTCCACCGGCCACCGCGCGACATCACGCCGGCCGAGCTGCTGCGCGCGTCGGACCTGACGCTGCGCCGCGTGCAGCGGACCGGGAACCAGTGGGGCCTGTACGACCGTGAGCTCGACCGCCGCGACCGCCACGACTTCGCTCTTGCCGCGGCGATGGCGGGCGCGTGGGAGACCGGTGAGATCGAGGTCGGCTACCGGCCGCTGGTGGCCGCGGTGGACGGCTCGGTCCGCGGTGTCGAGGCGCGGCTGCGCTGGACCCATCCCACCGAAGGCGTGCTGCCGCACGAGACGTGCGTGCGGCTGGCGGGGGAGACGGGCCTGGCGCTCCCGCTGGGCACCTGGCTCCTGCGCACGGCGGCCGGGCGGGTCGCGGCGGCCGGCGTCGCCGTGCCGCTGACCGTCGAGCTGACCACGCAGCAGGCCACCGACCCCGAGCTGATCGGCGAGATCCGCGGCGTGCTGGAGTCCGCCGGCCTGGCGCCGGAGCGCCTGCGCCCAGCGTTCCCGGCCGCGACCCTGCTCGCGGACTCCGGCGACGCGGCCGACAACCTCAAGGTGCTCGCCGAAATCGGCGTGGGCGCGGAGATCCACGACTTCGACGACGTCACCTGCCTCACCGAGTTCCCGGTGCGCGCGGTCCGCGTCGCGGCCCGGCTCGTGGAGCGCCGGGAGCACCCGCTGGTGGACCGCTCGCTGACGGCGCTGGTCGAAGCGGCCCACCTGGCCGGAGCGGAGGTCGGCGTGGCCGGCGTCGCGCGCGCGGACCAGCGCGAGTGGTGGCGGGACCGCGGCGCGGACCGGCTGTCGGGTCCGTTGTTCGCCGGTCTCCCCGGCGGACTGCCGTCCTGCTGAGCCGTCAGATCCGGACCAGCACCTCGTCGAGCGACTTGCGCCGCAGGTCCGGCACCACGCAGTCGTCGGCCGGGTAGCCGACCGGGATCACCGCGAACGCCCGTTCGTTGCGGGGCCGGCCGAGCAGATCGCCGAGGAACCGCATCGGCGACGGCGTGTGCGTCAGCGCCGCGAGGCCGGCCACCTGCAACGCCGTCAGCAGCATGCCGACCGCGATGCCCACCGACTCGTCGACGTAGTAGTGCTTGTGGACGCCGCCGTCGTCGTCGAGCGCGAACCGTTGCTGGAACACGACGATCAGGTACGGCGCGTCGGTCAGGTGCGGCTTCACCGCGTCCGTGCCGAGCGGCCGCAACGCCTCGAGCCACTCGTCGCCGAGCCGGCCGTCGTAGGAGATCCGCTCCTCCGCCTCGGCGGCCTCACGGATCGTCCGGCGCACCGCGGGATCGGTGACGAGGACGAAGGTCCACGGCTGCTGGTGCGCGCCGCTGGGAGCCGTGGAGGCCACCGCGATCGCGTCGAGCACCGCGCGCTCGGGGACGGGGTCGGAGGAGAACATCCGGACCGAGCGCCGCGCTTCCATCCGCTGCCGCAGTGCGGCGGCCTCCGCAACGGCTTCGGCGGCGGGCACGCGGGCCGGCCGGTACGGGACGGGGCGATACGTCATGCCCGGATTGTGGCGGGGGACACCACCGCGCCAGCAGGGCCGAACGTACGATTTCGAGGCACCTGAGTCCGATATACGGACGGTAAGGTGATCCTTGCCTCGATTTTTACCCCGAATGGCCTAGGGCAACTAGGCCGAATGGTCCTGTCGCGCGAAGTGACCTCCTCATTACCCTCCAGTAGTCAGTGGTGCCGATCACAGTCGCCGGAGGAGGCCCCATGGCGTCGCGCGTCCGAGGACCCGGCTCCGAAGACCGGCGCGAACTGCGGCTCAGGCACATCGCCGGCTGCCTCTCCTGCACCCTCAAGTGCGGGTACTGCGGCCTGCCGGTCCGGCTCACCGGCCGGAGCGATCACCCCGGCTACGGCGTGGTCGAAGAAGTCACCGGGGAACTGGTGCTGCTGCACCGGTTCTGCCGCGGCGCGCTCGGCCGTTGCCGGACGCGGGGGGGCGTGCTGCGGCGCGCCCACCTCGGCCGCGCGACCGAGCAGTACGAAACCGGCCGCCGCCGTCCCGGGCGCTACCAGCGCCTCGGCGTCCGCCGGTCGCCCGACCTCGATCTGTACCGGAAACACTGGCGGGTCGCGAAGATGCGGTACGCGTGCAAGGCGTGCCGCTACTACACCGGCTCGCACTGAGCCGTTCCTTCCAAGTACGTCCGGAGGACCCGTGCTCGTTCGTCTCATCCTCGGCCTGCTCATGACGGTCGTCGGCCTCGCCGTCGCCGGCAAGCGGGTGGCCTTCCTGTACCGGCTGATCAAGGCCGGCCAGCCCGACACCAAGCGGTCGGACGACCTGGGCGCCCGCCTCCTCGCGCAGGTGCGCGAGGTGTTCGGCCAGCGCAAGCTCCTGAAGTGGTCGGTGCCCGGCCTGGCGCACTTCTTCACGTTCTGGGGCTTCGTGATCCTCGCTTCGGTGTACCTCGAGGCGTACGGCGCGCTGTTCGACGAGAAGTTCGCGATCCCGTGGATCGGCCACTGGGCGGTGCTGGGTTTCCTGCAGGACTTCATCGCCGTCGCCGTGGCCGTGTCGCTGGGCGTGTTCACGGTGATCCGCATCCGCAACGCCCCCGAGCGCAAGCAACGCGCGTCCCGGTTCTACGGCTCGCACACCGGCGGCGCGTGGCTGATCCTCGTCATGATCTTCAACGTCGTCTGGACGATGTTCTTCTTCCGCGGCGCGTCCTCGGCGTCCGGCAACTTCCCGTACCGCTCGGGCGCGTACGTCTCGCTCGGCGTCGGGAACCTCCTCGAGCCGCTCGGGCACTCGACGACCGAGGTGCTCGAGACGGTCGGGCTGCTGCTGCACATCGGCGTCATGCTGGTGTTCCTGTCGATCGTGCTGTACTCCAAGCACCTGCACATCTTCGTGGCGCCGATCAACGTCTCGGCGAAGCGGCTGCCGGACGCGCTCGGCCCGCTGCTGCCGATGGAGTCCGGCGGCAAGCCGATCGACTTCGAGGACCCGGGCGAGGACGACACGTTCGGCCGCGGCAAGATCGGCGACTTCACGTGGAAGGGCATGCTGGATTTCGCCACGTGCACCGAGTGCGGCCGCTGCCAGTCGCAGTGCCCGGCGTGGAACACCGGGAAGCCGTTGTCGCCCAAGCTCGTCATCATGAACCTGCGCGACAACCTGTTCGAAGAGGCGCCGTACATCCTGGCGGGGACCGAGCACGAGGGCGCGCGCCCGCTGGTCGGCCCGGAAGAGGACGGCGCCGTCATCGACCCGGACGTGCTCTGGTCGTGCACCACCTGCGGCGCGTGCGTCGAGCAGTGCCCGGTGGACATCGAGCACGTCGACCACATCGTCGACATGCGCCGGTACCAGGTGATGATCGAGTCGGCGTTCCCGACCGAGCTGGGCGGGCTGTTCAAGAACCTGGAGACCAAGGGCAACCCGTGGGGCCAGAACAACTCCGAGCGGCTGGCCTGGACGAAGGACCTCGGCTTCGACGTCCCGGTGTTCGACGGCGAGCTCGCGGAAGACGTCGAATACGTCTACTGGGTCGGCTGCGCGGGCGCGTTCGACGACCAGGCGCGCAAGACGGTCCGCGCGACGGCCGAGCTGCTGCACATCGCCGGGGTCAAGTACGTGGTGCTCGGCAAGGAGGAGTCCTGCACGGGCGACCCGGCGCGCCGGGCGGGCAACGAGTTCCTGTTCCAGATGATGGCGCAGCAGACGGCGGAGACGCTCAACGCGGTGTTCGAGGGCCGCGAGCCGCGGCTGCGGAAGATCGTCACGACGTGCCCGCACTGCCTCAACACGCTGGGCCGCGAGTACCCGGACCTGGACGGCCACTACGAGGTGGTCCACCACACGCAGCTGCTCAACCGCCTGGTCCGCGGCGGTCAGCTGACCCCGGTCAAGCCGGTCGAGGACGGCCCCCGCGTGACCTACCACGACCCGTGCTACCTCGGGCGTCACAACAAGGTCTACACGCCGCCCCGCGAGCTGGTCGGCGCGACGGGCGCTTCTCTCGAGGAAATGCCGCGGCACGCGGACCGCGCGCTGTGCTGCGGTGCGGGCGGCGCACGCATGTGGATGGAGGAGCAGATCGGCAAGCGCATCAACCTGGAGCGCGTGGACGAAGCGATCGCGACGGACGCGGAGACGATCGTGACGGGCTGCCCGTTCTGCCGGGTGATGCTGACCGACGGGTTGGTGCAGCGCCAGAGCGAGCAGAAGGCGGAGAACGTCGACGTCCGCGATGTGGCGCAGCTGCTGCTGGAACGGGTGAAGGCTCCGGAAGCCGCGCCGAAGCCCTGACGGTTCACCCGTTCGCCGCATCTCTTCCCGCCGCGGCCCGGCTCTACCCCGAGTCGGGACGTGGTGGGAGGGGCGATGGAACACCCAGTGACGATCGAGACGCTCGAAGGGGCTGTTGCGCGGCTGGACGTGCGGCGCGGATCGTGGCTCGTCGGTCGCGGGCCGGAAGCGGACCTCCGGCTGTATTCGAACCGGGTGAGCCCGCGGCACGCCTGGCTCCGGCGTGACGCGCGCGGGACCTGGGTGTCCGACGGCGGGTCCCGCGGCGGCACGCGCGTCAACGGGGAAGCTCTGGCGCCGAGGCAGGCGCGGCTGCTGCGCGACGGCGACCGGGTTTCCTTCGGTCCCATCACCACCGTCTACTCGGACCTCCAGGCGGCCGGGGACGACCAGCCGGAGTTCGCCGTGGTGCCCGCCGCGCGGACGGGCACCGTCGCGCTGATGGTCGGCCCGGTCCTGTTCGTGACCGGGTTCGGCTTCGGGGCGGCCCGCGTGCTCAAGCACTTCGACGCCCGGCCGGAGTTCGGGGTCACGCTCCTTCTGGTGGGGCTCGCACTCTCGGCGCTCGGACTCGTGCGGGCACGCCGGAGAAGAGTGCGTTAGCCGTCCACAGTGGAAGCGACCACAGTGGACGGTGACGACACCGCCGGAACCCGGCTGCCGAGCTGGGCGGTCGGCACCCGGAAGGTCTCCCGGGCCGTCGCCGCGGCGGCCGCCGCCAGCACGCAGACCACTGCCGTGAAGATCGCGACGCCCAGCCAGTCCTGCTTGGCCGAGCCGATCGCCGCCACCACGCTCGGCGCGAACCCCGCCACCGCGAAGCCGACCTGGGTGCCGATCGCCATGCCCGACAGGCGGACGCGGGCGGTGAACATCTCGCCGTACAGTGCGGGCCAGACGCCGTTGACCCCGGAGTACGCCACGCCGAACAGCGCGATGCCGAGCACGAACAGCAGCGCGTACGAGCCGATCGAGATCGACCACAGGTAGGGGAAGATCAGCACGCCGCACAGGAGGCACCCGGTGATGAACACCGGCTTGCGCCCGACGCGGTCGGCGAGCCCGGCCAGCAGCGGGATCGCCGCCAGCGCCACGATGTTGGCCAGCACGCCGACCCACAGCATCGGCGTGCGGGCCAGGCCGATCGTGTTGACCGCGTAGCTCAGCGCGAACACCGTGAAGATCGTGCTCACCGACGCGATCGTCGCCGCGACGACCACCCGCAGCACGTCCGCCCAGTGGTCGCGGAAGAGGACGGCGACCGGCAGCTTCGCGACCTCGGTGCGTTCGAACACCGGCGTCTCGTCGAGCTTGCGGCGGATGACGAACCCGACCACCACGACCGCCGCGCTGCACCAGAACGGCACCCGCCAGCCCCACGTCAGCAGCTGGTCCTGCGGCAGCGCGGCGACCGGGAGGAAGATCGCGGTCGCCAGGATCTGGCCAGCCTGCGTGCCGCTCAGGGTGAAGCTGGTGAAGTACGCGCGGCGCCGTTCCGGGGCGTGTTCGAGCGACATCGAGTTCGCGCCCGCCTGCTCGCCGGCCGCGGAAAGTCCCTGCAGCAGCCGCAAGACGACCAGCAGGATCGGCGCGAGCACGCCCACCGCGCCGTACGTCGGCAGGCAGCCGACGGCGAACGTCGCCGCGCCCATCAGCAGCAGCGTGAACACGAGGACGCGCTTGCGGCCGAAGCGGTCGCCGACGTGGCCGAGGATGAACGCGCCGACCGGCCGGGCCAGGTAGCCGACGCCGAAGGTGGCCAGGGCCAGCAGCGTGCCCGTCGCGGGGGAGGAGGCGGGGAAGAAGACCTTGTTGAAGACCAGTGCGGCGGCGGTCCCGTAGATGAAGAAGTCGTAGTACTCGAGCGCGCTGCCGATCCAGGCGGCCAGCGCCGCCTTGCGGGGCATCGATCCGGTCACGGGGATGAGCTCCTGACGTCCGTGCTTCGTTGCTCAGAGTCGGCGGGGAAGCAATGTACGGTCTAGTTAGTTAATAGAGAGTGCGAGACCGCGCCCCGGGTGTCAAGAGGGGGATTTCAGGCCGTCAAGTAGTCGATCACCAGGTCGCCGAGCATCTTCCGGTAGTGCGCACGCCGGGCCGGGTCGAGCAGGTCGCGACTGAAGATCGCCTGGAACGTGTGCCGGTTCGCGAGGCGGAACACGCAGAACGAGCTGATCACCATGTGCACGTCGAGCGCGTCGGCGTCGGCGCGGAAGCGGCCGGCCTCGCGGCCGCGCTGGAGGATCCGGGTGATGCCGCCGAGGGCCGGGTCGGCCAGGCCGGGCAGGATCTCCGACTGCGCCAGGTGTTCCGCGCGATGGATGTTTTCGATGCTGACCAGCCGGATGAAGTCGGGGTTGGCTTCGTGGTGGTCGAAGGTCAGCGCCGCCAGCTGCCGTAGCGCGTCCTCCGGGTCCAGGCGCTCGACGTCGACGTGCTTCTCCAGCGCGCGGATCGTGAGGTACGCCTTCTCCAGCACGGCGAGGTACAGCTGTTCCTTGCCGCCGAAGTAGTAGTAGATCATCCGCTTGGTCGTGCTGGTGCGGGC
This sequence comes from Amycolatopsis sp. NBC_01488, assembly GCF_036227105.1. Classification (NCBI taxonomy): domain Bacteria; kingdom Bacillati; phylum Actinomycetota; class Actinomycetes; order Pseudonocardiales; family Pseudonocardiaceae; genus Amycolatopsis; species Amycolatopsis sp. NBC_01488. Next base: position 6,848,151 of record NZ_CP109434.1, read on the forward strand.
GGCGATCTCGTCGACGCGGGCGCCGGTGTAGCCCTTGTCGGCGAACTCCCGGGTGGCCACCGCGAGGATGTCCGCACGAGTTCGTTCCTTGTCGCGCTGGCGCTCGGCCTCCGACGACGGTGCGGCCACCTGGCTCCTCCCACTGCAGGTCAACGGCCCCACTCTAGCCCAGCCCTTCCGCCGAGGCGGTCGCCACGCTAACGTGAACGTACTAGTTCGTACATTAACTCGGAGGGCGCGGCGTGACCAGCTACCTGATCGGACTCGTCGGCTCGGGCATCGGGCCGTCCGCCAGCCCGGCGCTGCACGAGCGGGAAGCCGACGAGCTCGGCCTCCGCTACCTCTACCGCCGCCTGGACCTCGACGTGCTGCGCCGCCCGGTCGCCGACGTCCTCGCCGCCGCCCGGCTGGCCGGGTTCGACGGGCTCAACGTCACCCACCCGGCCAAGCAGGAAGTCCTCCCGCACCTCGACGAGCTGTCGCCCGAAGCCGCAGCGCTCGGCGCGGTCAACACCGTCGTCTTCGAGCACGGCCGCGCGATCGGGCACAACACCGACGCGACCGGCTTCGCGCGCAGCCTCACCCGCGGCTTCCCGGACGTCCGCAGGGACGACGTCGTCCTCCTCGGCGCGGGCGGCGCGGGCGCGGCGGTCGCGCACGCGCTGCTCTCGCTGGGCACCGGCCGGCTCACGATCCACGACGTCGACAGCGAGCGGAGCGCGAAGCTCGTCGACGCGCTGCGGCGGAGGTTCGGCGCGTCCCGGGCCGAGACCGGCGACCTCGACGCCGTCCGCCGCGCGGACGGCCTGGTGCACGCCACGCCGACCGGGATGGCCGCCCACCCCGGCTCGCCGATCCCGGCCCGGCTGCTGCGACCGGAGCTGTGGGTGGCCGACATCGTCTACCGGCCGCTGGAAACCGCGCTGCTCGCCGACGCCCGCGCCCGCGGCTGCCGCGTCCTGCACGGCGGCGGCATGGTCGTGCTGCAGGCCGCCGAGTCGTTCCGGCTGTTCACCGGCGTCGAGCCGGACCCGGCGCGGATGCTGCGCCACTTCGACGCCCTCGAAGGGAAGACCGCCCGTGCTGCCTGAACCGCGCACCGCGATCGCCACGGTCTGCCTGTCCGGCACCCTCGAAGACAAGCTCGCCGCGGCCGCCTCGGCCGGCTTCGACGGCGTCGAGCTGTTCGAGAACGACCTGCTCGTCTCGCCGTCGAGCCCGGCCGAGATCCGCCGCCGCTGCGCCGACCTCGGCCTGTCGATCGACCTCTACCAGCCGTTCCGCGACTTCGAGGCGGTCCCGCCGGACCGCCACGCGGCCAACCTCCGGCGCGCGCGGCACAAGTTCGACGTCCTGGCCGAACTCGGCACCGGCACCGTGTTGGTCTGCTCGTCCGTGGCGCCGGACGCGATCGACGACGACGAGCTGGCCGCCGAGCAGCTGCACGCGCTGGCGGAGCTGGCCGGCGAGCGCGGCATGCGGATCGCGTACGAGGCGTTGGCCTGGGGCAAGCACGTCAGCGGGTACGAGCACGCGTGGCGGATCGTGCGCCGCGCCGCGCACCCCGCGCTCGGCGTGTGCCTGGACAGCTTCCACATCCTGTCGAGGGGCCACGATCCGGCGCCGATCCGCGCGATCCCCGGCGACAAGATCTTCTTCCTGCAGCTGGCCGACGCGCCGAAGCTGCCGATGGACGTCCTGCCGTGGAGCCGGCACCACCGGCTCTTCCCCGGTCAGGGCGACTTCGACCTGACGGCGTTCACCGGGCACGTGCTGGCCGCGGGCTATCGCGGGCCGCTGTCCCTGGAGGTCTTCAACGACGTCTTCCGCCAGGCCGACCCACGCCCGGCCGCGGTCGACGCGATGCGCTCGCTGCTGGCGTTGAAGGAGTCCTTGGGCGTGCTCGCGATCCCGGCCGCGCCGGTGCTGACCGGGCACGAGTTCGCCGAGGTCGTCACCGACCCCGGCGCGGGGCGGGTGCTCGCGTCGCTGGGGTTCGCGCGCACCGGCGTGCACCGGACCAAGCCGGTCGAGCTGTGGGAGCAGGGCAAGGCCCGCGTGGTGGTCAACGAGGGCGGGGCGGCGCACGGCGCCGTCGGCGCGGTGGCGCTGGCCAGCACCGACCCGGCCCGCTCGGCCCGCCGGGCGGAAGCACTGCTGGCACCGGTGCTGCCGCGGGTGCGCGGGCCGCGCGAGGCGGACCTGGCGTCGGTCACGGCGCCGGACGGTACCGAGGTGTTCCTGTGCGGCAGCGACGACTGGCGCGGCGACTTCGTGCCGACCGGCGAGACGGCGGCGGGTGCGGGCATCCTCGGCATCGATCACGTGGCGCTCACCCAGCCGTTCGACCACTTCGACGAGGCGGCGCTGTTCTACCGGTCGGTGTTCGGGCTGACGCCGTCCCCGGTGGTCGAGTTCGCGGCGCCGTTCGGGCTGGTCCGCAGCCGCGCGATGGCGGCGGGGGAGGTCCGGCTGACGCTGGACAGCGCCCTGGTCCGCCGCGGCGAATGGGCGCCGGCGGTACCCGAACCGCAGCACGTGGCGTTCGCCTGCACGGACGCACTGGCGGCGGCCGCGGCGATGCGGTCCGCCGGCGCGCCGCTGCTGGACATCCCGGCCAACTACTACGACGACCTGGAGGCCCGGCTGGACCTGCCGGCGAGGCGGCTGGCGGAACTGCGGGAGCACTCGGTGCTCTACGACCGGGACGAGCAGGGGGAGTTCCTGCACTTCTACACGGCGCTGGCCGGGGCGCGGGTGTTCTTCGAGGTGGTGCAGCGGATCGGCGGGTACCGCGGGTACGGCGTGGTCAACGCGCCGGTGCGGATGGCCGCGCACCGGGCCCGCCGCGGCGCCGGCGCACCGGTGAAAACACCGGCCTGACCGGCAGACCGCGTCCGCGCCGGAAACCACCGCCCCGGGGAAGCCTTTCCCGGGGCGGTTTTCGGTGCGCCGTCCGGGTGGCCGGGCGGTGGATTGCGGGTGGCCACCGGTGAAAAACGTTCCGGACACCCTCCTATTCGGACGACTTCCCCCGCAGGTCGCGGGCGGCGCCGTGACCGTCCGGCTACTGCGCGTCAGAGTCCCCGGTGGGTTTACAACGTTCCGGCAACCGCCTTGACAGGGCCTGTGGTACGTACCACTCTAACCCCAACATTGGTCTACACCATTTGGGGAGTCCGGCCGCGGTTCGGCCGGGCATCGAAAGGACGGCATCGAGTGAAACGCTGGCTCAAGCTGGCGGCGGGCGCCGCCGCACTGACCCTCGCGACCGCCGGCTGCGCGGGCTCCAGCGGCTCGGACACCGCGGCCTCGTCGAGCGGGAACGCGCCGCTCAGCGGCACCGTCACGGTCTGGCTGATGACCGGGTCCGCGCCGAGCACCCTGACCGACGCGCTCAACAAGGAGTTCGAGGCCGCGCACCCCGGGGTCAAGGTCAAGTACGAAATCCAGCAGTGGGACGGCATCCAGCAGAAGCTGACCACCGCGCTGGCCGGCGGCACCCCGCCCGACGTGATCGAGATCGGCAACACGCAGACCGCGGCGTTCGCCTCGCAGGACGGCGTCCTGACCGACCTGACCGCCGACAAGGACAGCTTCAACGGCGCGCAGTGGCTGAAGGGTCTCGCGGACTCCGGCACCTACGACGGCAAGACCTACGGCGTCCCGTTCTACGCGGCCAACCGCGAGGTCATCTACCGCAAGGACATGTTCGAGCAGGCCGGCATCACCAAGACGCCGACGTCGAACGACGAGTGGATCGACGCGATCACCAAGCTGAAGACGAAGTTCGGGTCCGACCCCGACTTCCAGCCCCTGTACATGCCGGGCCAGAACTGGTACGCGCTGCTGTCGTTCATCTGGGACAACGGCGGTGACATCGCCCAGGCCGACGGCAAGAACTTCAAGGCGACGCTGGACAGCGCCGGCGCGAAGGCGGGCCTGGACTTCTACAAGAAGCTCGTCGACACCTCCGGCACCAAGGCACCGAAGGACGCCGACGAGGCGAAGCCGCAGCAGGCGACCGTCTACGGCGCCGGCAAGGTGGCCATGATGATCGGTCTTCCGTGGGAGCTGCCGACCGCGGCCAAGACGGACCCGAGCCTGACCGCCAAGACCGGCGCGTTCCCCATCCCGAGCAAGACCGCCGGCCAGAGCGCCCCGGTCTTCCTGGGCGGGTCCAACCTGGCGATCCCGGCCAACAGCAAGAACGTGGCCGCCGCCAAGGAGTACATCAAGCTGCTCTCCAGCCCGAAGTACCAGAGCCAGCTCGCCGCCGCCGGCGTCGTGCCCGGCACGTCGACCGACCTCTCCGGCCTGGACAAGGACCCGCTGGGCAGCGTGATGGCGAAGGCGTCGGCCAACGGCAAGGCCGTCCCGGCCAGCCCGAAGTGGGGCGACGTCGAGTCCGGTCAGAACCCGATCAAGGACATGCTGACCGCGTACCTGACCGGCAAGAAGACGCTCGACCAGGCGACCGCCGACGCCAACGCAGCGCTGAACAAGCTCATCGGCGGATGACAGCGACCGCCAATGTGACGATGCCGGCGGGGGCGACCCCGCCGGCATCGCCGCGCGACGCGGGCGTCAAGAGGCGCAGGCGCGGCCGGTTCGGCGACCGGGTGCTCCCGTACCTGCTCCTCCTCCCCGCTCTCGCGGCGATCCTGGTCCTGCTCGCCTGGCCGCTGGTCCAGGTGCTCGGGATCAGCTTCCGCAAGCTGGACATCGGCCAGCTCGTCTCCGGCAAGACCATCTGGATCGGGTTCGACAACTACACGAACACGCTCTCGGACCCCGAGTTCTGGACGGTCACCTTCCGGACGCTGGTCTTCACCGCGTCCGTCGTGGCCGCCACCATCCTCGGCGGCCTGCTGCTCGCGGTGCTCATGCGCCACCTCGGCCCGGTCGTGCGGATCCTCGTGCAGGTGACGCTCGTGCTGGCCTGGGCGACCCCGGTGATCGCGACGACCACGGTGTTCCAGTGGATCTTCGACGAGCAGTACGGGATCCTCAACAAGACCTTGGACCGGCTGGGCTTCCACGGCTTCATCGGGTTCTCGTGGTTCTCCAGCGGCGCCAGCACGCTGACCGTGATCGGGCTGCTCATCGTGTGGCAGGCCGTGCCGTTCGTGACGTTCTCGCTGTACGCGGGCATCATCGGCGTCCCGCGCGAGCAGTACGAGGCCGCCGGCATCGACGGCGCCAGCGCGTGGCAGACGTTCCGCGCGGTCACCTGGCCCGCCATCCGGCCGATCACCACGATGGTGACGTTCCTGTCGGTGCTGTGGGACTTCAACGCCTTCGCCCAGATCTGGGCGATCCGCGAAGGCGGCCCCGACGGCGAGAGCACCACGCTGGCCGTCGTGCTGTACCTCAAGGGCATCGCGGGCAACCACTTCGGCGCGGCCGCCGCGATCGCGACGCTGATGCTGATCGTGCTCGCGCTCATCACGGGCCGGTACATCCAGCTGCTCACCCGGACCCGGGAAGGTGATCTGTCGTGAAGAAGTCGCTGTCGCAGCGGATCGTGCTCTCGGTGGTCGGCGTGCTCGTCGCGCTGGCGATCGTGTTCCCGACGTACTGGATGTTCGTCACGTCGCTGCGGACGCCCGGGCAGATCCTCTCGCCCAAGTACGACCTGATCCCGACGTCGTTCTCGTTCGGCAACTTCGCCACGGCGCTGGGCAAGGACAACTTCCCGACCTACCTGATGAACAGCCTGATCGTCACGGTCGGGTCGGTGCTGTGCGCGCTGGTCGCCGGGACGCTGGCGGCGATCCCGCTGTCGCGGCTGCGCTTCACCGGCCGCAAGGGCTTCCTGGTGCTGGTCATGGTGGCGCAGCTGGCCCCGGTGTCGGCGCTGTTCATCCCGCTGTTCCTGCTCATGCGGGACGCCGGGCTGCTCAACACGCTGCCGTCGCTGCTGCTGATCTACTTCGCGACCACGCTGCCGTTCACCGTCTGGATGCTCTACGGCTTCGTCAACGGGATCCCGTACGAGCTGGAAGAGGCCGCGATGATCGACGGCTGCAGCCAGACCGGCGCGTTCCGCCGGGTCACGCTGCCGCTGCTCGGGCCGGGGCTGGTCACGACGTCGGTGTTCAGCTTCATCACGGCGTGGAACGAGTACCTGTTCGCGCTGGTGTTCATCCAGGACAAGCCGAAGGAGACGCTGCCGGTGTGGCTGGCGTCGTTCCGCACGGCGTTCGCCACCGACTGGGGCGGCGTCATGGCCGCGTCGGTCATCTACGCGATCCCGGCGCTGGTGTTCTTCCTGCTCGTGCAGCGCAAGCTGGTGTCCGGCGCGACCGCCGGCGCGGTGAAGGGGTAGCGGTTGACCACACCGGAGAAGCTCGCCGAAGCCGTCCTCCTGCCCGGGTTCGCCGGGACCACCGCGCCGGACTGGCTGCGCCGCCGGATCGCCGGCGGCCTGGGCGGGGTGGTCCTCTTCGGCCGCAACGTCGTCGACGACGAGCAGGTCGCCGCGCTCACCGCGCAGCTGCGGGGCGAGCGGGACGGCGACAGTGGTGTCGTCGTCGGGATCGACGAGGAGGGCGGCGACGTCACCCGCCTCGACGTCAACACCGGGTCGTTCGTGCCGGGGCCGCTGGCCCTCGGCGCGGCCGACGACCCGGAGCTGACCACGGCGGTCGCCGCCGCGCTCGGCGAGCGGCTCGCGGCCTGTGGCGTCACGCTCAACCTCGCGCCGTGCGCGGACCTGACCCTGGCGGCCGAGGACCCGATCATCGGCGTCCGGGCGTTCGGGTCCGACCCGGTGAAGGCGTCCCCGCACGTCGCCGCCTACGTGACCGGCCTGCAGAAGTACGGCGTCGCGGCGTGCGCGAAGCACTTCCCGGGCCACGGCGCGGCCACCGAGGACTCGCACGTCGCGCTGCCGGTGCTGCCGCGCACGCCCGCGGAACTGCGCGCCATCGAGCTGGTCCCGTTCGCCGCGGCGATCCGGGCCGGGGTGCGCTCGGTGATGTCGGGCCACCTGGTCGTGCCGGCCTGGGGCGCGGAGCCCGCGACGCTCAACCGCGTCGCCCTCACCGACGTCCTGCGGGGCGAGCTGGGCTTCACCGGCGCGGTGATCACCGACGCGCTGGAGATGGGCGCGGTCTCGGGCGCGTACGGCAAGCACGACGGCCTCGGCCGGTCGGCGGTGCGGGCCCTGGCCGCGGGCGCGGACGCGTTGTGCCTCGGCGGCGCGGCGTTCGAGGCCGAGCACCTGGACGCGTGCGTCACGGCGATCGTGGCCGCGGTCGCGGCGGGGGAGCTGCCGCTCGACCGGCTCGAGGAGGCGGCGTCACGGACGGCGGCGCTGGGCACCGACCCGGCACCGGCGGCCGTCGGCCCGGTCGACCGGCGGCTGGGCCTCGAAGCGGCCCGCAAGGCGCTGCGGGTGACCGGCGAGCCGCGGCTGGACGGGCCCCCGCTGGTGGTCGACGTCCAGACCGAGCCGACCATCGCGGCCGGCCCGATGCCGTGGGGCCTGGGCGCGCACCTGGCCGAGCTGGTGCCCGGCACGCGGGCGCTCACCGCGACGCCGGACGACGTCGACGCGGTGCTCGAAGCGGCCAAGGGGTTCCGCAGCGTCGTCGTGATCACCCGGGAAGCGCACCGGCACCCGCGGGTGCGCGAGCTGCTGGCCGCGCTGTCCACTGTGGACTACATCCGGGTGGAGACCGGCGTGCCCGGACCGCTGGAAGCCGGACGGCCGCGGATCGACACGTTCAGCGGCTCCTACGTCAGCCTGCGCGCGGCCGCCGAGTACCTGGCCTGACCCGGTCCTTTTTGCCGTATCTCCACGGGTCCCGCCGGCTTTTGTACGGCGCTTGTACCGGCGGCCGCCATGGTGTCCTCACACCACAACTGGAGGACGGACACCATGAAGATTCGAATCGGCAAGCAGGTCGCGGCGGTCGCCGGCGTCGCCGCGGCGATCGCGCTGGCCGGGGCCACCCCCGCGTTCGCCGCGACCGGCACGGTGCACACCGATTCCGGCGCCGCGCTGACCCTGCGCCGCGCTGACCCTGCGGGCCACCCCGAGCACGAGCGGCAGCTCGGTGGGCAGCGTCGCCGACGGCACCGCGGTCACCATCTCGTGCCAGACCAACGGCTCGACCTTCGACGGCAAGTACGGCACCTCGGACATCTGGGACAAGGTCGGCGACGGCTACCTCAGCGACGCCTACGTCTACACCGGCTCCGACGGCCGCGTGGCCCCGGACTGCGCCGGTTCCACCCTGGCCTGCACCACCGCGAGCACCGGCGACCCGAACACCTGCGCCGAGGCGGTCACGAAGGCGAAGTCCCGCGTGCACACGAACGACGACTCGTCCTACGACGGCTGGTGCGACCGGATCAACGCCCAGAACTACGGCTTCTCCGCGTCGGGCTCGGCGTCGGCGCAGGTGCACTGGACCCAGATCCCGGCATCGTTCAAGCACCCGGGCGACTACCAGGTCCCCGCGGGCGGCCTGGCGTTCTTCTCCAGCAGCAGCGGCTACGGCCACACGATGATCTCCATCGGCGGCGGCGACTTCCTGTCGAACGACATCCACGGCGCCGGCACCTACACCAAGACGACGATCTCGGAGATCAAGAGCAAGTGGGGCCAGACGTACCTCGGCTGGTCGCAGCCGTGGTTCAAGGTCAACCACTGACGCGCTGAGCGGACGCGGGTCTCGCCGGCCCTGGGGGTGCGGCGAGATCCGGCCCCGGTGTCGCGAGACCGCCACGATCGGCGAACCCCCCCGGCCACCATCCCCGGCCGGGGCGAGACGGCCCCTGCCCACCTCCCCGGGCAGGGGCCGCGCGCGTCAGGTCTCGCGCTTCACGTGGTGCAGCACGAAGATCCCGCCCAAGGCCGGCCGATCGGACCGTTCGTGGTCGGTCGCCACGTACTCGTCGAGCACCGCGAGGATCCGCCGGTCCAGCTCCTCGACCTCGTCGGGGGACAGGTGCAGCAGGAACTTCTCGTGCACCGCCACCGACTCCGGGCCCGCCGCCCGGATCTCTTCCTGGAAGATCTCGATCGGCGCGAACCGCGTCTCGGCGTCGGCCTCGGCCAGGGGGCCGTCCAGCCACCACGTCTCGTTGTTCGACCGGTACGGCTTCTCCAGCGCGCCACTGGGTCCGGTGCGGACCGGCGCCGGTTCCAGCAGGCCCGCCGACACCAGCTGCCGCACGTGGTGCAGGACGGTCCCGGGGTCGCGCTCGAGGCGCTCGGCGAGCTGCTTGTTCGTCAGCTCCTCGACCAGGCACATCCGCATGATGCGCAGCCGCAGCGGGTGGCCGAGGGCCTTGGCTTCCGCCGGCGTCGCCGGGCGCCGGCGGCGGGGTTCCGTCATGAGCGGAGCGTAGTCCATCGATGGAATGACGTCACATCGATGGAGAAAGCCCATCGATGTGCGATCCTCAATTCATGACCACCGTGTTCTGGCGGCTGTGGTCCGCCGCCGGCCTCTCGAGCCTCGCCGACGGCGTCCTCAAGGTCGCGTTGCCGCTGGTCGCGGTCGGCTACACGCGTGAACCGGCCCTCATCGCGGGGCTCGCCTTCGCCTTCAGCCTGCCGTGGCTGCTGCTCGCGCTGCCCGCCGGCGCGCTGGTCGACCGGCTCGACCGCCGTCGTGCGATGCTCGCCGCCAACGTCGTGCGCGGCGGGCTCCTCGCCGGCGTCACGCTGTTGACCGCCTTCGGCGCGGGATCCATCTGGGCGCTGTACGTCGTCGCGGTGGGGGCCGGGTGCGCCGAGACGATCTACGACACCGCCGCGCAGTCGATCGTCCCGCAGGTCGTCGGGCGCGCGGACCTGGCCCGCGCCAACGGCCGGATGTTCGCCGCCGAGCAGACCGCCAACGAGTTCGCCGGCCCACCGCTCGCCGGCGTCCTGGTCGCGGCGGGGGTCGTCGCCGCGCTCGTCACGCCGGTGGCGCTGTGGGCAGTGGCCGTCGCGGCCCTGCTGCTCGTGCGCGGCTCGTACCGGATCCCGCGCGAGGGCCGCACGACCCTCCGTGCGGACATCGCCGAAGGACTGCGCTTCCTGGTGCGCCACCAGGTGTTTCGGACGTTCTCGGTCATGGTCGGCACGTTCAACTTCGCCACCGGCGCGACCTTCGCCGTCCTCGTCCTCTACGCGGTCGGCCCGGGCTCGGCGATGGGCCTGTCCGGACCGGCCTTCGGGCTGCTGATGGCGACGAGCGCCGCGGGCGGGCTGACCGGGTCACTGCTCGCCGAAGCGGCCGAACGCCGCCTCGGCCGGATCCGCGCGCTCTGGATCTCCTGGCTCACCGGCGGGCTCTCGGTCGGCGTGCTCGCGGTGACCGCGAACCCCTACGCCGTGGGGGCGGGCTTCTTCCTCGGCGGCGCGGGGGTGCTGGTGTCCAACGTGGTCATGGTGTCCCTGCGCCAGCGCCTCACCCCCGACCGGCTCCTGGGCCGGCTGAACAGCAGCTACCGCCTGGTCGCGTGGGGCACGAAGTCCCTCGGCGCCCTCGCGGGCGGCGCGATCGCGCAGGCCTTCGGACTGCACGTGGTGTTCGTGGTGATGGCGGTTTTGGCCTTCGCGGTGGTCGCCGGGCTCCGGGTGGTGACCGAGGACGCCCTCGATCAGAGCGGATGCGTCTCCGCGTAAGCGGTCCAGACCTTCTTCGGCACGCACATCCGCCACGCGTCCAGGACCAGCTCGCGCAGCTCCTGCGCATCGATCGCCGCCAGGCGGCAGCGCACCCACTGGTAGCGCAGGTCCGACGGCTCGGGCAGCAGGAACTTCTCCGGTTCGCCCGCCACCAAGGCTTCCCGTTGGTCACGGGGATAGCCGAACCCCATCACGGTCTCGTCCGGCGACAGCGCGGCGAACACGATCCGCCCGACCCGGAACTTGGCCCGGTCACGCACGACGGCTTCGTAGGCGCGGGGGAGTGTCAGGGCGAACGCGCGGACTTCGGCACCGGTGACCATGCCGGTCATTCAACCGCGTCGTGCCCGGCAGGTCTCGTCGCGGCTCACCCGGGCCGGACCCGAGGCCGGGCGGGCAACGGCAGGACGAGCAGGTCGACCGAGCCCGGCGTGAGCGCCCCCACCCGCTCCCAGCCCCACCGCCGGTACATCGCGTACGCCGGGGCCGCGGTCGCCGCCGCCAGGACCGCGACCGGCTCGCGGCGGCCGGCGAGCAGGTCGCGCAGCAGCTCACCGCCGTGTCCCCGGCCGCGCAGACCGGGCAGCACGGCGAGTTCGTAGACGTAGAACAGCGGCGTGCCGGCCAGCCAGCGGGGTACCGGTGACGCGGCACCAGGGTGCCACCAGCCCGCTTCGCGGCCGACCCCGTAGGCGAACCCACCGAGCTCCTCGCCGGCGCGCACGGTCTTCAGCGCGAATCCCGGCAACCGCGAATGCCGGGCCACGGTTTCGCGGAACCGGGCAGCGTCCGCGGCGTCTTCCCCGTACGGCCGTTCGCGGTAGACCGAGAGGTAGGTGCTTTCGATCTCCGCCCACGGGTCAAGCACCTGCCGGCTCCTCGACCCGCGCCGCCACCGGCTCCAGTCCTAATCAGTTCTGGGAGTGGGCTATCCGGCACACTCCTGGTGGTAGCCGGCCGGCAGGTGAGCACTCGTGGGTCCTGGACGCTTGAGTCCTGATGAAAGACCGTGCCCCTGTCGGTGGCTGGGAGAGTTGATCGCTGCTGGGATGTCGTGCCGCGCGTGGTGGTGGCGTGAGCACTGTGTGATTAGGTCGCTGATGGTTCTCCCCGCCGGCTGCTCAGGGTGATCGAGATCGGGAGGATCGTTGCGGCTGTTCGTAGGGGATGACTGGGCTGAGGACCATCACGATGTGGAGGTGATGGACGGTTCCGGGCGCAGGCTGGCCAAGGCCCGGCTGCCCGAAGGCGTCACGGGGATGGCCCGGCTGCACGCGATGATCGGTGAGCTGACCGGGGACGACACCGACACCCTCGAGGTGCTCGTCGGGATCGAGACCGACCGAGGCCCGTGGATCCGGGCACTGGTCGCTGCCGGATACACGGTGCTGGCGGTCAACCCGTTGCAAGCGGCCAGGTTCCGCGACCGGCTCGGGGTCTCCGGGGCCAAGAGCGACGCCGGTGATGCCCATGTGCTGGCCGACATGGTCCGCACCCACGGCCACGAGCTGCGGCCGGTCGCCGGGGACAGCCCCGAGGCCGAGGCGGTCAAGGTCGTGGCCCGTACTCACAAAACCCTGATCTGGGAACGGACCCGCCACACCCAGCGGCTGCGGCACGCCTTGCGGGACTACTTCCCCGCCGCGCTGATCGCGTTCACCGACCTCGACGCCGCCGACACCCTGGAACTGCTCGGCAAGGCCCCCACCCCGGCCCGGGCCGCCCGGCTGACGATCGCGCAGATCAGCGCCGCGTTGACACGCGCGCGCCGCAAGGACATCGCCGGGAAAGCGGCGGGAATTCAGGCGGCCTTGCGCGCTGAGCACCTGGCCCAGCCCGATGTCGTGGTTGCCGCCTACGCCGCCTCGGTCCAGGCGCTGCTGGCGGTGCTGACTGTCCTGGACGCTCAGGTCAAGACTCTGCAAGGGCAGGTCGAGGCCTATTTTGGGCAGCACCCGGCCGCTGAGATCATCCTGTCCCAGCCTGGTCTGGGATCGGTTCTTGGCGCCCGGGTGCTCGCAGAGTTCGGCGACGACTCCCACCGCTACACCTCGGCCAAGGCCCGCAAGAACTACGCCGGGACTTCCCCGATCACCCGTGCCTCGGGCAAGAAGAAGGTTGCCCTGGCCCGGTTCGTGCACAATGACCGGCTCATCGACGCCCTGATGAGCCAGGCACAGAGCGCGTTGCTGCACTCGCCCGGCGCCCGTGCATACTACGACCGGCAGAAAGCCCGCGGCGCTGGCCACAACGCCGCTCTGCGTCAGCTCGCCAACCGACTCGTCGGTCTTCTCCATGGCTGTCTCACAAACGGCACCCTTTATGACGAGCGGACTGCCTGGTCGCATCACGCCGAGAACGTTGCTGCTTGACATCTACGCTCCTGGGATGTCTTTCAGGACGGAGAACGCCAGCGCGCAGCACCCGGCGAGCACGAGCCACGGCAACCACGCGCTCCCGGCGAGCAACGCGGTGAACGTCACCGGGGCGATGACCCGTGCGGCGCCCCACAGCAGCTCCTCCAAGCCGAAGTAACGCCCCCGTAGGTGGGCCGGCGCCAGAGCGACGGTGAGCGCACTGCTCGTCGGCGCCTGCAGCAGTTCGGCGGCGGTGAACACCGCGGTCGCCACCGTGAGGACGACGATCGCCGCGCCGGGTACCGCCCGCGGCACCACCGCGAACAGCACGAACGACAGCGCCCACACCGCGGCCGCGACCTGCAGCACCCGCGGCTTGCGGTACCCCGCCAGCCTGCTCGCCACCACCGTCTGGCCGACCACCACCAGCACGGTGTTGCCGGCGAACAGGATTCCCGGCTGCCACGAGGGCAGGCCGAGGGTGTCGATCACGTAGGCGCTGAGCAGCACGGTGAACGCCAGATCGCACAGGGCGAACACGAAGACGGTCAGCAGCACCCGCCGGAAGGACCGGTCGGCGAGCACGGCGCGGTAGCCCGCCCCCGCCGTCGGCGCACGGGGTGGTGGCGCGGGAGCGGCGGCGGGCCCCCGCCACGAGGCGACCAGCCCGGCCGCGACGAGGAACGTCGCCGCGTTCGCCAGGACGATCCCGGTGTAGCCGGCCGTCCCGCCCCAGGCGACGAGCACGCCACCGGCCAGTCCGCCGGCACCGATGCCGACGTTGCGCAGCGCGCGGTCCATCGCGTACCAGCGGCCGCGCTGGCCGTCGTCGGCCACCTGCGCCACGAGTGCGCCCGACGCGGGCCAGAACAGCCCCTCACCCCAGAAGGTCAGGGCGGCGAGGACGACCAGCTGCCACAGGGATCCCGCGACGACATAGCCGGCGAAGGTGAACACCCGCAGCAGGTTGGCGATGACGACGACCCGCCGGGCGCCGAGCCGGTCGACGAGCGGGCCGGCGAGCGGCCCCGCGGGCAGCGCCAGCAGGGCGGCGGCCGACAGCGCGCCGCCGACCGCCGGCAGCGGGATGTCCTTGGCCGCGTGGAAGTACACGACCGCGAACGGGAGGAACAGGCCGGTGCCCAGGGCGTCGACGGCCTGCGCGGCGACCAGGGGGAGCCGGCCGCGGGTGCGCGGCAGGCCGAGCAGTTCGGTGGCAGCCATCGCGACCCTTCACGCGTGCGGGAGCGGAAAGGTGTTCAGCCGCTCTTCGGTCAGGGGCCGGGTCCGCCAGCCGAGGTCGACGGCGGCGCGGCGGATCCGGCCGTCGCCCCAGTACGGCAGGCCGGCGGGGAAGTTGGACACCAGCCCCGGCACGATCGTGTGCGCGGCGTGGAACCCGGCCGCGGCGACGTCCCGGGTGGTCAGGTCGACCGCGATCACCTCGAAACCGCGCTCCTCGACGCGCTCCCGGTACGCCTTGAGCCGTCGCTCGCCCAGGGCCGGGAGCCCCTGCCACGGGCGTACCGGCAACTCGTGCACCCACGGAGCCACGCGCGTCGCGGCCCGCGGGTCGAGGTAGACCTGCTGCTGGCACAGCAGGTCCACGACGTCGCCGAAGTCTTCGCGGTAGGAGTCGAGGTAGCGCCGGTCGGCGCGGTAGGGCTTCAGGTTGGCCAAGTGCGGCAGGTCCGCCCGCATCCCGGCGAGCTCGAGCTCGTCGTCGAGGGCGAGGCAGGTGTGCTGCAGCGTGAACCCCTCGGCGAGCGCCTTCTTGGCCGCGTCGACCGCGTCGGGGCGAGTGGCGAACCCGATGGACAGCCAGTGCCGGGCGCGGTCGAGCACCGCGGCGGCGACGATCGGCACCGCGAACTCGTTGTCCAGCGGGATCAGCGTGACGTCGTAGGCGTCGGTGGTGTCGGCGATCAGCGCCCGGAGCTCGGCCGGGACGGGCAGCCGGCGCAGCCGCGGGGTGTTGGCCCACCAGAGCATCGTCGTGTCGCGTTCGAGCACCTCTTCCAGCCCCGACGTCACGGCGTGCTCTTCGCTGGTGCCGCCGGCGAGCCCGGCGATCAGCGGGTCGGTGAACCGGCCGCGGTCGGCCTCCGACGAGACGAGACAAGCGGGGATCCACACGGTTTCGTCCGTCGTGTGGGAGAAAGCTTCGATCCAGGTGCACTCCGTTTCGGGCGTCAGGGGAGCGAAGGGGAAGCCCGGGGTGGCGTACTGCCGTGGCGAATACAGGTTCAGGCGACGCGGGTCCAGCGCGGGGACGCCGTCGCGGCGCAGGCGCCGGTAGCTCGTGTACCGGAGCTCGCGCTCGGGGGGCAGCCAGCTGCCGCAGTACCGTTCGACGGCCTCGCCGATCGCGGAATCCCGCGCCGCGTCGAAGTCGTGCCAGGACGTTCCGAACGCCTGGCGGTCGTTGGGCCAGTCCACGACCCGGCGCATGTCCGCCACGTCCACCGCGCACACGCGCAGGCGCGCGGGCATGCCGGGGGCGGGCGGAAGCTCGTGGACCGCCGTGACGATGCCGGTCCGGTCGTCGACGAGCAGGTCCGGGCGGGGGCCGAGCGCTGCGACCGGCCGGGGGCGGTCCGGCATCGGGAGCACGGGCCGGGGCGTCACGCTCAGCCGGACGGGGTCGATCTCGAGCTCGCCGGTGATCGTCTCCGTGGGTTCGCCGGCGAGCCAGCGCTCGAGCTGGACGGCGAGCACGGTCAGCATCCAGCGGGCGTCGCCCGGGCGGAACCGGCGACCGGCCGGTGGCGGGGCGGTGGCGAAGGCGTCGGCCAGGCGCGGGTCGAGGGCCGCGGAACGCCGCCGCGCGAGCACGTCGGCGAAGTCGGGCCCGGTGCCGCCGGGCGTGATCGCGGGCCCGGCGACACCCTGGCCGCGTTCGCAGCGGAAGGGCAACAGGCGGACGCCCCGCTCCGCGCAGTACGCGTCCAGGGTGGTGAGTTCCGAATGCGCTGGATGGGTGAACGCGGCGACGACCACGGTGTCGACCGGATCGAAGGGGAGGGGGCCGGTGAACCCGGAGAGGGTCTCGACCCGCGCATACCCGGCCGGCACGAGGATCTGCGCGAGGGGCGCGGTGAGCTCGGGGGTACCGGCGATGAGGACGGTGGTCGAAGCGGCGCGCCGGGCCGCGGCGGCGTCCGTCGCGGCGGGCCGGAGGCTGCCGTCCGCCGCGAGGACGTCGAGCACCTCCGCGTACTCGGGGTTCATCCCGGCGAGCAGCTCGGTCCGGGTCCGGGTCCCGTCGCAGCGTGCGATCCACGCGTGGAACTCGGTGACCGGCGCGGTGATCGAGTACTGGCCACCGTTCGGCGTGATGAGCAGGCACAGCTCCGGCTCCAGGTCGTGGACCTCGACTCCGGTCAGTTCCAGGTGGACGTCGTCGGCTGGCATCGCGAACCCCTCGTCGGATATGGCCGTGCCGCGGCCCCGGGGTGGGCCGCGGCACGTGGTGCGGGCCGGCTACTTCGCGGAGGCGCGGTTGTGGACGACCGCGCGGTTGTGGACCACGGCGCGGTTGTGCACGACGGCCCGGTTGTGGACCACGGCGCGGTTGTGGACGACGACGGCGGTGGGGCGCTCGACGATCGAAATCAAGGTTCCTCCTGTGTGTGTGGAGTGTCTCCGGTGTGGATTCCGGGACGGGGTGACGTGATCAGTTTGTGGTCCGGGGGTGCACCGTGACGTCTTCCGGAATGCGATCCGCACGACGAGCTTCGGGCGTTTCGCACCGGCCGCCCACGCGGAACGCACGAGAGCGCCCCGCCACCCGGGAAGGGTGACGGGGCGCTCGGCTCGCCGTGGGGTCCGGTGCGGTCAGGCCCGGCAGGTCTTGCCGCGGTTCACGCAGTTGACGAGCCCGTTCATGATCCGCTGCGACATCACGTTCGCGAAGTCGTCGTGGTCCGAGAGCGGGTTGTGCTTCTCCTGCGGGAAAGCGTCCACTTTGTACTGCTTCTTGACCTGGATGTCGTGCGGGATGTCGTAGGTCAGCGAGATCTGCAGCTGGGGAACGGCCTTGAACCCCTGGGCACACTGGCCGAACTTGTCCGGGAACACGATGTGCGTGCGGTGGTTGGCGCTGTCGGTGTTCTTCCCGTCCCAGCAGCTCGGGAACGTGTGGATTCGCTTGACCTTGCTGTTCGGCGGGCAGATCGGGTACTTGTCCGTGACGCGGTTCTCGAACCCGGTGCACGTCCAGCTCGCGCGGGCGTTGGCGGGCCCGTTCGTGGACTGCTTCGCGTCGCCGTAGAGCACGCGCAGGAACCGCGGCATCGCCACGACCTTGCCCACCGGGCTGCCGCGGAAGGTGATCTGCACCTTCTGCGGGCGCAGGATCTTGCCGTCGTTGCCCGGCAGCTCGTTGTTCTGGTCCTGGCCGGGCAGCGCGCCGCCCGCTGTGGTGCTCGTCGGCGGGGTCGGCGTCCCGGTGTCCTTGCCCGGCTTCGGCGCGCACGGCGCGAGCCCGCCGAGGTCCTTCGGCTTCGGCGCAACCGGGCGATGATGGTGGCGATCCGGTCGAGGATCGCGGCACGCCGGTCCTTCAGCGGGTTCAGGATGGCGTTCTGCAGGAAGTTCGCGCCGCCCTGGCCCTGCGTCTGCGCGACGCGCTGGTTGGCCTCGTCGGTCTGCGCGTCGAGCTGGTCGAGGTTGCCGTCGACCTCCGCCATGGCCTGGTCGGGGACGTCGGTGAGCTTGCTGGCGACGTCCGGGCAGGCGACCTGGACGGTCTTGGCTTCCTGGTCGGCCTGCGCCCGGTCGCCGTCGGGCGCCTTGGCGCTGGGATTTCGCTCCGCCTCACCGGTGTCGATGCGGACCACGGGCCAGAAGTAGGCGGACTTGTCGCCGTTCTTGCAGGTGGTGCCGGCCTTGGCGAGGCTCTTGTTGTTCGAGTCGGCGTTCGTCGAAAGGTTGCCGACGTAGTCGTGCAGGTGCTGGGCGCCGTTCTTGACGCCGGACTGGGCGATGAAGTTGTCGGGGTTGAAGTGGCCGTTCTCGTTGCGGCCGCAGTCGACGGTGAACGTGCCGGTCGACGCGCCGTAGACCGGGCGCGGGTCGAACTGGTTCGGCGGCACCTTGAGGATGTCGACGAAGAAGGCGGGGTTGGCCTCGTCGGCGCTCGCTTCACCGGTGTTGCCGGTGGTCGTCGCGACGACGATGCCGCCGACCGCGATGGCGAGGGCGAGGCCGCCGGTCGCGATCTTCGTTCTGCGGGAAAGGCGATGCCGTCCTTGGGTGCTGGACATGGCTGGATCCTCCGGGTGTCGGGCTGGCGGGAACGCCGCGACACTGGCGGGCACGAGCCCAGGCTCGTGCGCACCAGGTTTGCCATTTTTACGATGGCGTCGGCGGGAGGAACGATTCCCGGACCGGCCACCGACCCGACATCGGTGGGTGCGCGCCACCTGCCCGTGGCCACGCCGTCAACCGGCTGGTTATCGTTCCGTGATGGAAGCTACACCGGGGCTTGACACCGGGCAAGAAGGAAATTCCGCCAATTACGAACCGTCAGGCCGGGGTGCCGTTTCCGTAGTCGTTCATGAGTACGAAAAGTGTCCGAGAATGGAAGAAGAATGGCGTACGCGAAAAACGCGGGCGCGACGGACCGCGACTGGATCACGCTGGGCGGCCGCGCGTGTCTCTCTCCGGCGTACTCGGGTGTGCCGTCATCGTGGGCCGCTGACCGGGGCGTTGTCCAGCTTCGGGCGGTGTGGCGAGAAACTTTGAACCGATCCGAACCCGCGTCCGTATACCAGGGTGAAGCGTGCGAAATGCCCGCTCGCCGTTCAGGGATGATTGTGTCACCGCAGCGCGGCCGGGGTCGCGGGAATCGCCGCCAGCGCGGAGCCGAGCCGGTGTCCGACCGCCAGTCCGACCTGGTCCCGCAGTTCCGCCAGTTTCCCGACGTCGATTCCCGTCGCGATGCCTTCGGAGTGGAAGAAGTCGACCAGGTCGTCGGTCGCCACGTTCCCCGAAGCGCCCGGCGCGAACGGGCAGCCGCCGAGCCCGCCGAGCGCGGAGTCGAACCGGCGGATGCCGAGCGCGAGGCCCTCCCAGGCGTTGGCGGCCGCGCGGCCGTAGGTGTTGTGCAGGTGCAGGCCGAGCGGGACGTCCGGCAGTTCGTCGCGGACCGCCGCGACGACCGTACGAAGCTGGCCCGGTCGCGCCGCGCCGATCGTGTCGGCGAGGTGGACGACCCGTGCGCCGAGAGCGCCGAGACGGGCGGCCACGTCGGCGGTCCGGTCCGGGTCCGTGTCGCCGTCGAACGGGCACACGAACGCCGTCGCGACCGAAGCTTCCACGGCGACACCCGCTTCGGTCAGCAGCGCGGCGCATCCGGCGAGCCGGTCGAGTGCCGCGGCCGTCGGCACGCCCGCGTTGGCGACGCTGTGCCCGTCGCTGGCCGAGACGACCAATCGCACCGAGCGCGCGCCCGCGTCGATCGCCTGCCGCGCCCCGCGTTCGGTGAACACCAGCGTGTGCAGGGCCGCCGGGACGCCCGGCAGCAGCGTCCGCAGCACGTCGCCGGTGTCGGCCAGCTGCGGCACGCGGCGCGCGGAGACGAACGACCCGACCTCGAGGGACCGCACGCCCGCGTCGACGAGGCCGCGGGCGAGCCGGACCTTTTCGTGCGCCGGCACGGTGACGGGCTCGTCCTGCAGGCCGTCGCGCAGCACGACCTCGGTGAGGAGGACTTCGGTCATGGTCAGATCACTCCGTTCTCACGCAGGCGGGTGACCGCCTCGCCGGTGACGCCGAGCTCGGCGAGCACGGCCTCGGTGTGCGCGCCCAGCTCCGGCCCGAGGGCGCGGGTCCGGCCGGGCCGCTCGGTCAGGGCCGGCACGATGCCGGGGAAGGTGATTTCGCCGTCGTGGCCGCGTACCCGGTGCCGTTCGTGCATGCCGCGGGCCTCGAAGTGCGGGTCCTTGGCGATGTCGGCGGCGGTCAGGATCGGTCCACAGGGGACGGACGCGTCCCGCAGCACGGCTTCGGCGGCCTCCTGGGGGAGGGTCGCCGCCCACGAGCCGATGGCGTCGTCGAGCAGCTCGGCGTGCGCGACGCGGCCGGCGTTGTCGGCCAGCCGGGGATCCTCGGCGAGGTCCGCCCGGCCGACCGCCCGCATGAGCCGCCGGTAGATCGCGTCGCCGTTGCCGCTGACGACGATGTACCTGCCGTCGGCGCAGCGGTAGGTGTTGGACGGCGCCACCCCGGGCAGCGCGGAACCGGCCGGCCCGCGCACGACGCCGAACGCCTCGAAGTCCGGGACCAGCGACTCCATCAGCGAATAGACGGCTTCGTACAGCGCGACGTCGACCACTTCACCCGGCGTGGCGCCCGGCTCCCGCTCGCGCCGGAGCAGGCCCATCAGCGCGCCGATCACCGCGTACAGCCCGGCGACGGAGTCGGCCAGGCTGACCCCGACGCGCGTGGGTGGCCGGTCGGGATGGCCGGTGAGCGCGCGCAGGCCGCCGATCGCCTCGGCGACGCCGCCGAAGCCGGGCCGGTCGCGGTAGGGGCCGGTCTGGCCGTAGCCGGAGACGCGGACGACGACCAGCCGCGGGTTGAGCGCGCGCAGTTCGTCCGGGCCGAGGCCCCAGCGTTCGAGGGTGCCGGGGCGGAAGTTCTCGAGGAGGACGTCGCTGCGCCCGGCGAGCGCGCGGACGAGCTCCTGGCCTTCGGGGCGGCGCAGGTCGACGGTCACCGAGCGCTTGTTGCGGCCCAGGGTGCGGAACAGCAGCGACGTGTCGCCGGCGTGCAGCCGCCAGCGCCGGAGCTCGTCCCCGGTACCCGGCCGCTCGACCTTGACGACGTCGGCGCCGAAGTCGGCCAGCAGCCGGCCGGCGGTCGGCGCGGCGATGAAGTTGCCCAATTCGACCACCCGGATGCCCGCCAGGGGACCGGTTCGCTGACTCATGCCCGACTCCAAACCACGATGTGAGTTCTAAACCCAGAATACGGGCGAGTGTCGCGGAGTCAACAGCGGCGAGCGTGGCTAGACTGTGCGACACACCACGGGCACGGAGCGGGGCGATGGCAGAGGAAGAACGCAGCGGCACGACGCCGGTGCTGGTGCTGCGCAAGTTCAAGCAGATCCTCGAGTCGTTCACGATCGACGACCCCGAGCTGACGCTGCAGCAGATCACCCGCTCGACCGGGCTGCCGGCGAGCACGTGCCAGCGGCTGGTGCACAACCTGGTGCGCGAAGGGTTCCTCGACCGCTACGACGACACGTACCGCGTCGGGCTCGGCCTGGTCCGCTGGGCGGCGCCGGGCACGTTCGGTCTCGACCTGGTCCGGCTGACCCGGCCGGTGCTCCAGCAGCTGCGCGACGAAACGGGCGAGACGGCGTGCCTGTACGTCCGCGACGGCGCGTACCGCACGGTGATCTCCCTGGCCGAGTCCCGGCATCCGGTGGTGCGGCTGTTCGTGGTCGGCATGGTGATGCCGCTGCACGCCGGTTCCGCCGGGAAGGTGTTCCTGGCGTGGGACAAGCTGGCGGTCAGGGACGCGATCGGCCACGGCCTGGCCCGCTTCACCCCGCGCACGACGGTCGACATCGACCTGCTCTCGGAGCAGCTGGGCCAGATCCGCGAGGCGGGCTACGCGGTGAGCTTCGAGGAGCGCGACCTCGGCGCGGCGTCGTTGAGCGCCCCGGTGTTCGGCCTGAACGGCGAGGTCAGCGCGGCGATCGGGATCGGCGCGCCGACCCAGCGGTTCACCGCCGCCGACGTGCCGCGGCTGGCGCCCATCGTGGTCGAGGCCGGGCGACGCGCTTCCGAGCGGCTCGGGTACCGGCCCGGTGTCGAGCGGGTCGCCGCTCTCTGATCCATCCTGTCTTCGCGACGTGCCCGGCACGGCCGTGCCCTTGACTCCGTCGAACGCTCGTCACATTATGGGTCGGCCAACCACATCGTGGAGAAGTCAAAGGAGACGACGGATGGCGAACATCCCCGACGCCGCCGTGCCGGACACCGGCACGATCGCGGGCCGGCTCGACCGGCTGCCCATCACCCGCACGCACCGCCGGGCCACCGTCGCCGTCGGGCTCGGGCTGTTCTTCGACTTCTACGAGGTCTTCCTGACCGGTGTGCTCAGCTCGGTGCTCGTCCAGGAGTTCTCGCTCACGAAGGCGGAACTGCCGCCGCTGCTGGCGTCGACCTTCGTCGGCATGTTCTTCGGCGCCCTGCTGCTCGGCCGGCTCGCCGACCGGTTCGGCCGCCGCGGCGCCTTCCTGCTGAACCTCGGGCTCTACTCGCTGTTCTCGCTGCTCGGCGCGTTCAGCGGCAGCGCGCTGATGCTGCTGGTGACGCGGTTCTTCGCGGGCATCGGCCTGGGCGCGGAGCCGCCGTTGGCCGACACCTACCTCACCGACCTGCTCCCGGCCCGCAAGCGCGGCCGGTTCATCGCCTGGGCGTACACGCTCGCCTTCTGCGGCTTCCCGGTCGTCGGCTTCCTCGCCCGCGGCCTGACCGAGCACGAGATCCTCGGCGTCGCGGGCTGGCGCTGGCTGTTCGTGCTCGGCGCGCTCGGCGCGGGCGCGGTGTTCCTGCTGCGGCGCGGCCTGCCCGAGTCGCCGCGGTGGCTGGAGTCCGTCGGCCGCACCGAGGAGGCCGAGCACCTGGTGGCCGGGCTCGAAGCCGAGGCGCGCGGGAGCGTCGACGAGAACGTCGCCCCGCCGCGCGGCAAGACCCGCAAGCGCGCCGCCGCGCCGGTGCGCGAGCTGTTCGGCCCCGCGCTGCGCCGCCGCACCTGGATGATGGTCGTCTTCCAGGTCCTGCAGACCCTCGGCTACTACGGCTTCGGCACGCTCGTGCCGCTGGTGCTCGCGGCCAAGGGGTACGCCGTTTCGCAGTCGCTGCTGTTCGCCGCGCTGACCTACCTCGGCTACCCGGTCGGTTCGGCGCTGTCGCTGCCGATCGTGGAACGCGTCGAGCGGAAGTACCTGGTGGTCGGCTCGGTGCTGGCGATGGCGGTGTTCGGGATCGCGTTCGGCTACGCGGGTTCGATGGCGCTGATCCTCGTGTTCGGCTTCCTCTACACCGCGACCAGCAACCTGTTCTCGAACGCCTTCCACATCTACCAGGCGGAAATCTTCCCGACGGCGCTGCGCTCGACGGCGTCCAGCGGCACCTACTCGCTGTCTCGGCTGGCGAGCGGCGCGATGCCGTTCGTGCTGCTGCCCCTGCTGAACTCGCACGGCCCGACGACGCTGTTCCTGGTCGTCGCCGGCGCGCTGGTGGTGGTCGCGGTGGACGTCGCGGTGCTCGGCCCGCGCACGACGGGGCGCCGGCTGGAGAGCGTCAACGACGAGGTCGCGCCGCCGCTTCGATGACCGCGACCGCATCGCCGACCGAATGCCGGGCGGTGTCGACGACGAGGCGCTCGCGGGTCCACGGCTCGTACTCGCGGGCGGCGATCTGGGCCCAGGTGGGCGGGACGAGTCCCGGGATGCCGGAGTCGCGGGTGTCCGCGCGGCGCCGGTGTTCGACGGGGTCGGAGCAGACGATCTCGGCCTCGAGCACGCGCGCGCCGTGGTCGGCGCCGGTGTCCCGCCAGGCATCGCGGGTGATCGCCAGCGGGTTGACGCACTCGGCGATCACGCTGACGCCGGTCCGGAGCAGATCGGCGGCAACCGCCCGGGCGACGACGTAACCGACCGGCCCGAGTGGCTGCACCAGCGAAGTGGCGCGGATGACGGCCTGCTCGATCGTGTCGACGCGCAGGAAGGAGAACCCGGTCCGCCGGGCCAGTTCCGCGGCGACGGTCGTCTTCCCGCTCGCGGGCAGGCCGCCGACGACGATCAGCAGCGGAGGCACGGCGGCATGATCGCACGCCGCGCCGATGGGGGCGGGCTCGCCCGGGTGCGATGGTCAGCGGGTGGAGCCGGTCGCGGCCGCACGCCCGGTCCGGGAACGCCGTATCGGAGGAGGCCAAGTCCCTCGATGCGGCATTCCCGGACCACCCGCCCCGCGCTCTTCAGGACGCCTCGCGCTTCTGCGCCAGCAATCCGCGCCTCAACGTCGTCAACGCGCGGTGCTGGGCCACCCGGACCGCTCCCGCGCTGCTCAAGCCCACCGCCGATGCCGTCTCCTCCGCTGAGAGGCCCAAGATGATGCGCAGCACCAGGACCTCCCGCTGGCGCGGCGGGAGCGTGTCGAGCAAGCCCGCCGACCAGTCCAGGGCCGCCGCGCGCTCGACCTCGTCGCCTGTCGGGTCCGGGCCCGTCCGGTGGTCGGCGGGGGGCTCGGCCACCGGGCTCGTGCGGTCGCGGGCCCGGCGGCGGTGGAAGTCGGAGACCTTGTGCGCCGCGATGCCGAACACGAACGCCAGGAAGCTGTCGGCCTCGTACCGGTACCCCGGCAGCGCGCCGACGACCGCCAGGAGCACCTCCTGCGCGCAGTCCTCCGCGTCCGACGAGCCGTCCTGCCAGGTGCCGAGCCGGCCGAGGCAGTAGCGGAACACCATCGGCCGCAGCGCGCGCAGGATGCCTGCGATCGCGGCGCGGTTGCCGGTGATCGCGGAGCGGACCAGCTCCGGATCCAGGGACAACGTCGCCGTGGGTGCGGGTTCGCCCGCGGCGGACTGCGGCGGCATCGAGTCTCACCTCTCTTCGGCGACGGACCGTCACGACGCTAGGTCACCCCGAGTGGCCGCCGCACCGGCCGGGCGGCCGCCGGGACCCGGGTCTTACGGCCCTGGCGCGAGCCCTCTCGACGTGCTGCGCGGGCGCCCCACCGGCGGCCGGGCCGAACGGCCCTACCGGCTGCCTCGGCCCACCGATCACGCTGGAGGCCGGGGATTTTCAGAGAAAACACAGGGACGCGATGGTGGACGACGTGGGCTTCGGGCTGCTGCTCGACCGGCAGCAGTGCCTCGCCCTGCTGCGGACGGCGAGCCTCGGCCGGGTGATCTTCACCCACCGGGCCATGCCGGCCGTCCGGCCGGTGCGCTTCACGGTCGTCGACGACGCCGTCGTGTTCGCGGTCCCGACCGGCAGCTCCCTCTACGCGGGCGCCCGCGACGCCGTCGTCGCGTTCGAGGCCGACGACTTCGCCGCCGACCTCGGCGCCGGCTGGTACGTCAGCCTGCTGGGCCGGGCCACCGAGTCGCCGGTGGACGGTGCCGACATCGCGTGCCTCTGCCCGTGCCCGGCGCCGGCCGGTCGCCAGTTCCTGCGGATCCCCGTCGAGGCCATCACCGGTCACCGCATCGCCTGCCACGCCGAGTGACACGGCGCCACCCGTAACAGCGGCACTCCGCCGATCGACCCACCGGATGGACGAACCGGATTGGGCCGACGCGGGCAGTCGCCTGTGGGACCCTTGACGGCCCGGGGACACCCCCGGGATCGGGCTACAACGGGTCGGCGGGAAGTGGCGGACGAAATCGGCATGCCGGCGATCCTGGCCGCGGTGGCCGGGATCGCGCGGGAGCTCGAGGTGCCGGCGGTGCTGGGCACCGCGGTGACGACCGTGCGCGACCTGGTCGGCGCGCGGTACGGCCGGCTCGAGGTGACCGGCCCCGAAGGCGGCGTCGCCGAGTTCGGCCGGGCCGGCGGCACCGAGGTGGTCGAGCTGCCCGTGCGGGCGGGCCCGAAGACGTTCGGCCGGTTCGAGGTCGAACCCGCGCCGGGCCGCGAGTTCGGCCGCCGCGAGCGGGAGGTGCTGGGCGCGCTCGTCGCGGCGACCGCGATGGCCGTCGACAAGGCCCAGCTCCTCGACCAGATGCGCCGCCGCGAACGCTGGCTCGAGGCGTCCTACGACGTCACCCGCGCGCTGCTCGCCTCGCAGGACCTGCGGGCCACGCTCCGGCTGATCGCCGAGCGCGCGCGGATCGTGGCCGGCGGCACCGCCGGGGCGATCGCCCTGCCGGACGGGCCGGGGCGGCTCGTGTTCGACGTCGTCGAGCCGCCGGGGGAGGACGCCGACCGGCTCACCGGGCTGACCGTGCCGACCGAGGGGACGGCCACCGGCGTCGCGTTCACCACCCGCCGCCCGGTCGTCGTGCGCGACTACGGCGACCGCGTGCAGGAGGAGCAGCGCGACCGCGCCGGGCCGATGCCCGCGATGATCAAGGACCTCGACTCGGCGATCTCCGTGCCGCTGCTGGTCGGCGACGATACGCTGGGCGTGCTGGTCGTCGCGAAGTTCCGCGACAAGACGCCCTTCACCGAGGCCGAGGTCCAGCTGGCCGAGACCTTCGCCGGGCACGCGGCGCTCGCCGTCGAATTCTCCCGGGCGCAGGAGGTGCGCCAGCAGCTGGCGGTGTTCGAGGACCGCGACCGGATCGCCCACGACCTGCACGACCTGGTCATCCAGCGGCTGTTCGCGACCGGGCTCGGGCTGGAGGGCGTCAGCCGGTTGATCGCCGACCCGGTCGTCGCCGGGCGCGTCGCCGGGTTCGCCCAGGACCTCGACGGCACGATCCGCGAGATCCGCAACAGCATCTTCTCCCTGCAGGCGCCCGCGCAGGCGCAGGGCAGCCTGCGCGCCGAGCTGCTGCGGGTGGCGGTCGACGCGCGGGACACGCTCGGCTTCGAGCCGCGCGTCGGCTTCGACGGGCCGCTCGACGCCGCGGTGCCGGACGCCGTCCGCTCCGACCTGATCGCGTCGCTGCGCGAAGCGCTGACCAACGTCGCGCGCCACGCCGGGGCGACGTCGTCCTCGGTCGACGTCACCGTGGACGGGGCCGCCCGCCGGCTGACCCTGGTGGTGCGCGACGACGGGACCGGGCCGCTGCCCGCCGGACCCGGCCGGGTCAGCGGGCTCGCCAACCTGATCGCCCGTGCCGCACGGTGGGGCGGGAACTGCGAGCTGGTGGCCGCCGAGGGCGGCGGCTCCCGGCTGGAATGGACCGCGGAGCTGCCGGCCAGGGCCGGCGGGCAGGGGAGTGGGCGATGACGATCTCGGTGTTCCTGCTGGACGACCACGAGCTGGTCCGCACCGGGCTGAAGACCGTCTTCGAGTCCGAAGTGGACATCGAGGTGGTCGGCGAGGCGGCGACCGCGGCCGAAGCGCTGGTCCGGATCCCGCAGGCCCGCCCGGACGTGGCGATCCTCGACGTCCGGCTGCCCGACGGCCAGGGCGTCGAGGTGTGCCGCGAGATCCGCTCGACGGTCGAGCCGGCGCCCGCCTGCCTGATGCTGACGTCCTATTCGGACGACGACGCGCTGTTCGGCGCGATCATGGCGGGCGCGGCCGGGTACATGCTGAAGCAGGTCTCCGGCCGGTCGCTGGTCGACGCCGTCCGCACGGTCGCCGTCGGCGGCTCGCTGCTGGACGCCACGCTCACCGCGTCGGTGATGAACAAGCTGCGCGGCGAGGACGTCGCGGCGCCGGACCCGCGGTACGAGCAGCTCAGCCCGCAGGAGCGGCGCGTGCTGGACCTGGTCGCCGAAGGACTGACGAACCGGCAGATCGCGGAGCGGCTGTTCCTGGCCGAGAAGACGGTGAAGAACTACGTTTCTTCGGTGCTGCACAAGCTCGGCGTCGAACGGCGCACTTCGGCGGCGGTGTACGTGTCGCAGCGACGCGCCGACGGTGGCCATTCGGGCTGATCCCCGCGCCCACTCGGGCGAAACCGGTGGGGCATCCGACGTATCTGGCCGCCGATGCGATACACCTGTCGGGTGACGCACGAGTTGTCGTGCGCGGCGGAGGGGACGGCATGTCGGGGTTGTCGAGCGGGGACTATGTCACGCAGCAGATCAAGGCGCTGGCCAGAGCGGTGCGCCGGGAAGGCGCCGGCGGCGTCGGCACGCGCAGCTTCCAGCTGGCGGAGCACCTGGCCGCGGAGGGGGGCATCCACCGCGGCGACATCCTGACGGCGACGGCGACGCTCCTGGCGATGACGGCGTGGTGCGACGGCGAGGCCGACGCGGCCTGCCGGTTCGCGGCGCTGGCCGGCGAGCACGACGAGGAGTCGCGCGAGCTGGTGACCCACCTGCTGCGCCTGGAAGCCGGGGCGGACCAGGGCCGGCTGCCGCAGGAGCAGGTGGAGGCGCTGCTGGAGTACGCGCGCCGTGCCCGCCGCGGCGACCTGGCCAAGCGGGCGCGCGCGATCACTGGCTCACGCGGCGGACGGCACCGGCGGGACAACTAGCGCGTCGGCGACAGACCACCGGGGTGGCCTTCGGGGAGCGGCCGTGGGCGGGGCCGGCGCCCAGGGACGCCGTTCCCCACCCACGGCCCGTTGGCCGGCGCGGCTGGCTCGTGAGGGGATGCGCGGGGGTCCGAGGGGCGGCGCGGTCGAGCGCCGGCCGGGCAGTCCGGCGCCGACGATCACGTGCGTGTCGATCAGCCACTCACCCCGGTCAGCGCGAAGAACTCCTGACGCGTCTTGGGTTCCTCCCGCAGGAGGCCGTGCAGGGACGACGTCACGGTCAGCGCGCCGGTGGCCCGCACCCCGCGCAGCGACATGCACAGGTGCTCGGCTTCGATCACCACGCCGACGCCCTTCGGCGCCAGGTGCTCCTGCAGCCAGTCCGCGACCTGCTTGGTCAGCCGTTCCTGCACCTGCAGGTCCCGCGCGAACATCTCGACGACGCGGGCGAGCTTCGAGAGCCCGAGGATCCGCTCGCCGGGCAGGTAGCCCACGTGCGCGACGCCGCGGAAGGGCAGCAGGTGGTGCTCGCACAGCGACTGCACCGGGATGCTCTTGGCCAGCACGAGCTCGTCGTAGCCCTCGTCGTTCGGGAACGTCGTCAGCTGGAAGTCGCGCGGGCGCAGCATCTCCGCGTAGGCGTTGGCCACCCGCCGCGGCGTGTCGCCCAGGTGCACCGACGACGGGTCCTTCCCGAGCGCCCGCAACAGGTCGGCGACCGCGCGTTCCGCCGCGGGCAGGTCCATGGTGTCGCGCTCGTGTACGACGCCCAGGTGCCGCAACGGCACCGGTTCGCGGACGGGATCGACGGTCACGGAGGGCCTCCTTCAAGCCAAGACGAGCCGACGGTAGAAGCCTTCCGGGGTTTTCGTCAACGATTATTTGTTTTAGAGTGCTCGGATGCACAAGTCCCAGGCCGGCGCGCTGGCCGCGGTCGCGGCGCTCGACGAGCCGACGCGCCGGAGGCTGTACGAGTACGTCGTCCGGCGGCCGGGTCCGGTCAGCCGCGACGACGTCGCCGAGGCACTCGGCGTGGCCCGCCCGACCGTCGCCTTCCACCTCGACCGCCTGGTGGCGGAGCGGCTCCTGGTGGCCGAGTACGAACGCCGCAGCGGCCGCACCGGGCCGGGCGCGGGCCGCCCGGCGAAGCTCTACCGCCGGTCCGACCGGCAGGTGAGCGTCTCGGTGCCCGAGCGACACTACGAGCTGGCCGGCGAGCTCCTCGCGTCCGCGATCGAAGAGGCCGACGAGACCGGCGGCTCGGCGCGGGAAATCCTGGCGCGGCGGGCCCGCGACCACGGCGCCGGACTGGCGGCCGGCGCCCCGGACGTCGTCGGCGCGCTCGAGGAGCACGGGTTCGAGCCCCGCGTCGAGGAGGGCGCGGTGCTGCTCGGCAACTGCCCGTTCCAGCGGCTGGCCAAGACGCACGCACAGCTGGTGTGCGAGATGAACCTCGGGCTGCTCGCAGGCATGCTCGACGGCGTGGGCGAGGGAGGGCTGCGCGCCCGGCTCGATCCGCGGCCGGGGTTCTGCTGCGTGCGCCTCGAGCCCGCCTGAGGTCAGCGCGGGAGGAACGGGAGGACGAACAGGAAAGCGCCGAAGGCGACCAGCGCCGCCGAGGCGACGCGGTGCAGCCGGCGCCCGCGCAGTCTTCGGGCCAGGCGCGTGCCGAGCAGGGTGCCGGCGCCGGCCAGTACGCCGAGGACGCTGCCGAGTCCGAAGTGGACGGATCCCTGCGCGGCGTAGCCGAGCGTCGCGAACCCCACGAGCGGGAGCTGGATCAGCTGCCCGGCCGCGATCGTCGTCAATGCCGGCACGCCGAGCGCCAGCAGGACCGGCACGAGCAGCACCGGGCCGCCGGTGCCGGTCAGCGCCGAGCCGAACCCGACGGCCGCGCCCACCGCTGCGGCGGCGGGCGCGGGCAGCTCGCGGGATTCCCGCGGGCGCGACCAGAGGTTGAAGGCGCCGGACCCGGCGGTCACCGTGGCCAGGAACAGCCAGAGGACCGTCGCCGGGACGACGCCGTTCACCAGGGCGCCGGCGGCCGCGGCCGGTGCGGCCCCGAGCGTGAGCCATCCGCCGAAGCGCCACGGCATGGCCTGGTGCCGCGCGTAGGCCGTGGTGCCGACGATCCCGGTGAACAGGAAGCACCAGCTGCTGGTGCCCGCCGCCGCGTGGACGTCGAGGCCGGCGAACCAGGTGAGCGCGGGCGGCAGGAGGACGCCGCCGATGCCGATCGTCCCGATGAAGACGCCGACCGGCACGGCCAGCAGCAAGACGGCTAACACGGCCCGAAATGCTCGCGAAGCCGGTGCCGGACCGTGCCGGTGATCCCTTCCACGGATCGACCGTAACCCGGATGTGCGGGGCAAGTCGTGACGCGGGGCCGGACCTCGCGCGGTGCCCGCCCGGATGAGACGCAGGCCACATCCGGTGCCCGCGGGCGAACAGCGCGGGGGTGTCCGGACAAGAGCCGGTATGCACAAGGGGAACGCGATGCTGCTGGCCGGGGCCTGTGCCGGCGCGGTGGCGGCGATGCTCGTCGCGGCCGCGGCGGTCCGGTCGCCGGGACCCGCCGTGGCGGCCGGACCACCACCGCCCGTCGCGCCGTCCTTCACGACGAGCGTGGCCACCACGGCGACTTCGGCACCGCCGGAGACCTCGGCGAAGCGGCAGCCGGTGCCCGACGGCGCCTCGCTGGCGGCGCTCGCGCCCGGCCGGCTCAGCGTCCTCGTCCGCGATCGCACATCCGGCCGCGACGTCGTTTCGTACCGTCCGGGCGCGCTCTACACGTCCGCGTCGCTGGTCAAGCTGCTCATCGCGATGGAAGCGCTGCGGCAGGGCGTGCCCGCCGACGTCGTCGCCGAGATGCTCTCGCGCAGCGACGACGACGTCGCCGGCCGGCTCTGGGCGAAGCTGGGCGGGCCCGCGATCGTGCTGTCGTGGGCCAAGCGGATCGGCATGACCTCGACCCGCCCGCCCGCCGACGCCACCCACTGGGGCGCCACCCTCGTCACCGCGACCGATGTGACGCGGTTCTACGCGTACCTGATGGACGAGGTGCCCGCGGGCATCCGGCAGGTCGTCCTGCGCGCCCTCGACGGCGCCACCGAACACGGCACGGACGGCTTCGACCAGTTCTTCGGCATCCCGGACGCGGTCAAGGCGGCGGACTGGGCGGTGAAGCAGGGCTGGTCCTGCTGCGACCCGGGCCGCAACCTGCACACCAGCGGGCTCGTCGGCGGGCGCCGCTACATCGTCGTCGTCCTCACCGCCCAGCCCGCCACGACTTCCTGGGCGACGGCCACCCAGCGCGTCACGGCGGTCGTGAAAGCGCTCTCCGGCCCACTCGGCTGGTCCTGACGCGCCCGGCGTCCGCCGGTGACGGCCCGTTCGGCGGTACGGTCTCGGGGTGGTGAGGCAGCGCGAGGCGGAGGGAGCCAGGGTGGTGGACCGGGCGAAGCCGGGGGAGCAGGTCAGGACGTCGGCCCCGGGACCGCGGCAGCCCAGCCTGGCCGACGTCGCCGGCCTGGCCGGGGTGTCGCACATGACCGTCTCGCGCGTGGTCAACGAGAGCGGGCCGGTGCGCCCGGAAACCCGCGAGCGGGTCCTGGCCGCGGTGCAGAAGCTCGGGTACCGGCCCAACACCGCGGCGCGGACGCTGGTCACCGGCCGGTCGGGGACACTCGGCGTGGTCGCACTGGAATCGAACCTGTACGGGCCGGCGAGCACCCTGTACGGCATCGAGAACGCGGCGCGCGAAGCCGGGTACGGCGTCGCGATCTGCAGCGTCACGCGCCCGGGCCGGACGTCCATCGGCGACGCGGTGGAGAGCCTGCGCCGCCAGGCGGTCGAGGGAATCGTCGTGATCGCCCCGCACGTCACGGCCGGGCGCGCTCTCGCGGCGGTCCCCGCGGACATCCCGGTGGTGGCGGTCGGCGGCGGGAAGTCGGCGCCGGTGCCGGTGATCTCGGTCGACCAGTACGACGGCGCCCGCCGCGCCACCGAGCACCTGCTGGCCCTGGGGCACCGGACGGTCTGGCACGTCGCCGGGCCGGAGGACTGGCTGGAGGCCCGCGACCGCGAACGCGGCTGGCGCGAGACCCTGGAACGGCGCGGCCTGCGGGTGCCGGCGGTCGTGCGCGGCGACTGGAGCCCGCGGTCGGGCTACGAGGCGGGCCGGGCGCTCGTCGGGAAGCGCGGGCTGAAGGCGGTGTTCTCGGCCAACGACCAGATGGCGCTGGGGCTGCTGCGCGCGTTCACCGAGGCGGGGATCCGGGTCCCGGAGGACGTCCACGTCGCGGGCTTCGACGACGTCCCGGAGGCGGCGTACTTCCCCCCGCCGCTGACGACGGTCCGGCAGGACTTCATCGAGGTCGGCCGGAAGACGTTCGGGCTACTGGAAGACCGGATGGCGGGCGGTGACGTCCGCGCGCGGCACCTCGTGCCCGCCGAGCTGATCGTGCGGGAGAGCACCGGCCCCCGCTGAGCGTCGCGAATGACTCGTTCAAGACATCCGGTGCGAATGTTAGCGCTAACACGACGTCGGCATTGATCCATCCCGGTGTTGTATCTTGACCGCTTCTGTGTGATCGGCAAAGGATCGTGTTCGGTTCTGGTCCCTGACGCCCGGAGGTCCCCGCATGCGTGCCGTCGTCCGGACTCTGCTCGTCGCCGTGCTCGCCCTGGTCGGGGTGACCGTCCCGCAAGCCACGGCCACACCGCCGGCGAAGGCCGCGCACACCGTCACCTACGACGGCTATTCCTTCCTGGTCGACGGGAACCGGACCTACCTGTGGTCGGGGGAGTTCCACGCCTACCGCCTGCCCAGCCCCGATCTCTGGCTCGACATCTTCCAGAAGATGAAGGCCGCCGGGTTCACCGCGACCTCCCTCTACTTCGACTGGGGCTACCACTCGCCGCGCCAGGGCGTCTACGACTTCACCGGCGTCCGCGACCTGGACAAGCTCCTCGACCTGGCGCAACAGGCCGGGCTCTACGTCATCGCGCGGCCCGGCCCCTACATCAACGCCGAGGTCGACGGCGGCGGCTTCCCGACCTGGCTGTCCACCACGCCCGGCCACACGCGCAGCGCCGACCCGGTCTACCTGAAGTACTCCGACGAATGGCAGACGCAGATCGACCGGATCCTGCAGCGCCACCAGCTCACCAACGGCACCGGCAGCGTGCTCGCCTACCAGGTCGAGAACGAGTACTACAACGGCAACGCCGACGGCCGCGCCTACATGCAGCACCTCGAGGACAAGGCCCGCGCCGACGGCATCACGGTTCCCCTGGTGGGCAACAACAACGGCACCTTCAACGCCGGGGACGCCGCGCTCGACGTCGACGCCGCCGACTCCTACCCGCAGGGCTTCGACTGCTCGAACCCGACGCGCTGGAACGGCGTCCCGGACATCAGCTACGACCACGTCCCCGGCAAGCCGCTGATCACCGCCGAGTTCCAGGGCGGCGCCTTCGACCCGTGGGGCGGCCCGGGCTACCAGAAGTGCGCGCAGCTGATCAACGACCAGTTCGCGAACGTGTTCTACAAGCAGAACATCGCCGTCGGCGCCACCGGCCAGAGCTTCTACATGCTGCACGGCGGCACGTCGTGGGGCTGGAGCGCGATCCCGCAGAACTACACCTCCTACGACTACGGCGCCGCGATCACCGAAGGCCGCCAGTTCGACCCGAAGTACGACGAGGACAAGCTGATCGGGTACTTCACCCAGTCCGTGGCGCCGCTGACCAAGACCGACGGCCTGGCGAGCGCGCCGCTGACCGATCCGGCCCTCACCGACACCGCCCGGATCAACCCCGACACCCGCACGCAGTTCCACACCCTGCGCCACACCGACTCGACGTCCACCGCCACGAACACCACCAGCCTCGCGCTCGACCTCGCGGCGCACGCCGGCTACACCTACGACGACCGCGCCACCGAGGTCGGCTACACCGGCACCTGGAGCCACGTCGGGCCTGAGGTGAACTACACCGGCGGCGACTACCAGCACACCGAGTCGTTCTCGGAGGTCACCGGCGACAGCGTCGGCATCCCGTTCACCGGCACCGGGATCCGCTGGGTGACGTCGAAGGACCCGAGCCACGGCATCGCCGACGTCTACCTCGACGACGCGAAGGTCAGCACGGTCGACCTCTACGCGGGCAGCAAGCAGAACCAGGTCACCGGCTACGAGGTGCGCGGCCTGCCCGCCGGCGCGCACACGCTGAAGATCGTCGTCACCGGGCAGAAGAACGCGAAGGCCACCGGGCCGTTCGTCGTGGTGGACGCCGTCGACCTGCTGTCGGGCAGCAGCGACTACTACCCGGTCGTCCCGCAGCAGGCCGGCACCGGGATCACGCTGAACGGCCGCCAGTCGAAGATCGTCGTCGCCGGGTACGACCTCGGGCGGACGCGGCTGCAGTACTCGACGTCGGAGATCATGACGAACGCGGCCATCGGCGGCCGTGACCTCGCCGTCCTCTACGGGGACGAGGGCGGGCCGGGCGAGACCGTCCTGAGGTTCGCGCAGCAGCCCACCGTCCAGGTCCTCGGGGGCAGTGCGACGTCCACTTGGGACGCCGCCCGCGGCGACCTGCGGCTGAACTACACCCACGACGGCCTGACGCGGGTGCTCGTCACCGCGCCCGGGCAGCGGCCGCTGCTCCTGCTGCTCGCGGACAAGGCGACGGCGGCGACGTTCTGGCGCCAGGACTCCGCCGCGGGCCCGGTGCTGGTCCGCGGCACGCACCTGGTGCGGACCGCGGCCGACGACCACGGCACCCTCGCCCTGACCGGCGACACCGGCACCGATGGCACGTTCGAGGTCTTCGCGGCCGAGAAGTCGTTGTCGTGGAACGGATCCCGCGTCGCGACGCAGCCGACGCCGAGTGGCAGCCTGGCCGGCACCGCGCCGGCGGCCAAGGCCGTGACGCTGCCCGCGCTGACCGGCTGGAAGCACCAGCAGGAGTCCCCGGAGAGCCAGCCGGGCTTCGACGACTCGGCGTGGCCGGTGGCCGACAAGGACACCACCAACAGCTCGACGGCGCTCGGCACGAAACCGGTGCTCTTCGCCGACGACTACGGCTTCCACACCGGCAACACGTGGTACCGCGGCCGGTTCACCAGCGACGGCAAGCAGACCGGGATCACGCTGTCGAGCCAGAGCGGCGGCCCGGCCGGCGCGTTCTCGGCGTGGCTCAACGGCGTCTTCCTGGGCAGCTCGACCGATCCGCAGCACACGTTCGCCTTCCCGGCCGGTGCGCTGCGTCCGGGGGACAACGAGATTTCCGTGCTGACCGTGAACATGGGGCACGAGGAGGACTACGGCGCGAACAACGGCAACAAGGCCGCGCGCGGGCTCACGTCCGCGCGGCTGACCGGGTCGCCGCTGACGTCGGTGACCTGGCGGCTGCAGGGCGTCCGCGGCGGCGAGACCGGCCTCGACCCGGTCCGCGGGCCGCTCAACACCGGCGGCCTCTACGGCGAGCGGGCGGGCTGGTCGCTGCCCGGCTTCCCCGACGGGCGCTGGACGTCGACGTCGCTCCCCGCGAAGGACACCACGCCGGGCGTGTCCTGGTACCGGACGACCGCGGACCTGGATTTGCCCCGCGGCCAGGACACCTCGCTCGGCCTGACGATCACCGACGACCCCGCGCGGCAGTACCGGGCGCTGCTCTTCGTCAACGGCTGGCAGCTCGGGCAGTACGTCAACCACCTCGGGCCGCAGCACAGCTTCCCGATCCCGAACGGCGTCCTGAACCCCCACGGACACAACACGATCGCCGTCGCGGTGTGGAACCTCGACGGCAGCACGGGCGGCCTCGGCACGATCGCGTGGACGAACTACGGCAGCTACCGCTCGCCGCTGACGGTGCAGCAGAACGCCTCGCCCGGCTACGACCCCGGGCGCTACGCGATGCCGTCGGCCCCGACCGCGGCCGTGTTGCTGAGCGCGCCGGACACGGCCTCGGGCGGACAGCGGTTCACCGCGTCGGCGACGGTCCGGGTGCCCGCGGGCGCACCTCCGGCGTTCGACGTGAAGCCGGTGCTGAGCGCGCCCGCCGGGTGGACGGTCGGCGCGGCGTCGCCGCCGTCGGTGGCGCGGATCGACGGCGGCCGGTCGGCGACCTTCACCTGGCCGGTCACCGCTCCCTCCACAGTGGACACCGCCGCGCTGAAGGTGGCGGTGGGCTACCGGCAGGCCGGTCACCCGGGTGCGGTCTCGGACGAGCGGATCGTCGGTGCGGTGCCTCCGGCGCCGCCCGCCGGGCAGGTCGCGGTCAGCTCGCTGCCGTTCCTCACCGCGACGAACGGCTGGGGCCCGGTCGAGCGCGACACGAGCAACGGCGAAGCGAGCGCGGGCGACGGCAAGCCGATGACCATCGGCGGCGTGGCCTACGCGAAGGGCCTGGGTGTCCACGCGGCGAGCGACGTCCAGGTCTACCTGGCGGGCGCGTGCAGCCGGCTGACGGCGTCGGTGGGCGTCGACGGCGAAACGGGCACGGGCGGCAGCGTGAGCTTCAGCGTTTCGGTGGACGGCGCCACGCGGGTGACGACGCCGGTGGTCCGCGGCGGCCAGGCGGCGGTCCCGCTCGACGTCGACGTGACCGGCGCCCAGGTCCTGGACCTGCTGGTGGCCGACGGCGGCGACGGCAACGGCAACGACCACGCGGACTGGGCGCTGCCGACGCTGACCTGCGCTACGCCGCCCGCTCGGTGACCGCGGGCAGGGCCCGGAGGAAGAAGGTGGCGCGGACCTCCCGGCGTTCGCGCCACAGGTGGTACAGCGCCAGCCCGAAGATGATCGAGCCCAGGACGTTCGCGACGAAGTGCCACCAGACGCGGTACGTCGTCAGGCCGGGGCCGGGGTCGAGCAGGCCGAAGAACGTCGACAGGCCGACGGCCCGCGAGCCGAAGGCCACCGACAGCGTCAGGACCAGGTGCTCGAGTCCGTGCAGGCCCTGCATCCAGACGCCCATCTTCGCCCAGCGGCGGGCGCGCGTGCCCCGCGCCCGCCGCGTGATCACCATGACCCCCGCCAGCCCGGCCAGGAAGAGGAAGTTGCCGGTCAGGTGCAGCAACTCCATGCCGAACGTCTTGCGGTCCGGCAGCAGCAGCTGCAGGCCGTTCGCGAGCCCGGTGCCCCACGGCGTCATCCACGCGGGCGCGTTCGGGTGCCCGAGCCAGTAGCCGACCTGCGCGACGTGCTCCTGGACGTGGCCGAGCTGGCCGAGCACGCCGGCGCCGATCACCGCGACCGAGCCGCGGTACACCCACGGCCGCACCGGCCCGCGGTTCGCGTACGCCAGCACGCCGACCGCGGCCCACATGGCCAGCGCCCAGAGCACCAGCAGCACCGCCCCCGCGACGTCCCAGCCGGACATCGCCTCCATCGGCATCGTCATGGCCGCCTCCCGTCCGCGTCCCGGCTCAGGCTAGCCGCGGACCGGGGCGTCCTACGTCTTCCTCCGTGCGCCGGCGAACCGGGCAAACCGTTACACCGCAATGATTTCCGGCTCAAGCGAGGACAAGCCGGACGGCCAGGGCCGTGATCACCGCGCTCGACGCGAGCGCCGTCACCAGCCGGCCACGCGGCCCGGTCAGGACGCGCCCGAGCAACGCCCCGCCGCCGGCCAGGAGCGCTTGCCAGCTCGCCGAGGCGGCGAACGCGGCGAGCACGAACACGACCTGGCCGAGCGCCGACACCGCGGTGCCGGCGCGGTCGCCGACGACCAGGGCGGTGAAGTAGACGACCGTGGCCGGGTTCACCAGCGTGATGCCGAGCAGGCTGACGTACGCGCGGCCGGGCGCGAGCGGCGTCACGGGCCGGGCGGTGGCGTCGCGGTGCGACCGCAGCGCCAGGACGGCGCCCCGGACGGCCAGCACGACCAGGATCCCGGCCGACGCCAGCCGCAACGGCCCGGCGGCCGGCGCGATCACCCCCGCGATCGCCGCCCCGCCGAGCACCGCCACCAGCGCGTACACGCCGTCGGCGGTGGCGACGCCGAGGGCCGCGGCCAAGCCGGTCCGCAGCGACGTGCGGGCGGTGAGCGCGACGAGGTAGGTCCCGACGGCGCCGACCGGGATCGCGATGCCGTAGCCGGCGAGCAGGCCGGCGAGCAGCGCGCCCGTCACGGCGCCGAGGTGATCGACCTCCGCGGACGGCACGGCTGCTGCCGGACCGGCGCGGTGGTCGCGGCGACGGTCGGCGGGAGCGGCGTGCGAGAGGTCGTCATGCGCAGAGGGTGCCGTCGGCGCGGCCGTTAGGGCAACCGGATTTCCCAGCCGGTGCGCGCCGGGCAGCTGTGCTTGAATCGGCCGGAGGGCGGGGCCGACGCGAGGAAGGGCTTTCACGATGCGGGTCGACCTGAGCGGGAAGACGGCGCTGGTCACCGGGTCCACCCAGGGCATCGGCTCGGCGATCGCGGCGGGGCTCGCCGCCGCGGGCGCGCGGGTCGCGGTCAACGGCCGGAGCGAAACCGGGGTCGCGAAGGCCATCGCGCGCCTGAAGGAGGACCTGCCGGACGCCGACCTGATCCCGGCCCCGGGCGACGTCTCGGAGGAGGCCGGCGCGGCCCAGGTCGTCGAAGAGGTGCCCGACGCCGACATCCTCGTCAACAACCTGGGCA
Source organism: Amycolatopsis sp. NBC_01488 (assembly GCF_036227105.1). Classification (NCBI taxonomy): domain Bacteria; kingdom Bacillati; phylum Actinomycetota; class Actinomycetes; order Pseudonocardiales; family Pseudonocardiaceae; genus Amycolatopsis; species Amycolatopsis sp. NBC_01488. Next base: position 6,886,905 of record NZ_CP109434.1, read on the forward strand.
TCTTCGGCGCGCAGGAGCCCCTCGAGATCACCGACGCCGAGTGGCGGCGCTACTTCGAGGTCAACGTCCTGGCCGCGGTGCGGCTGACTCGCGCGTACCTGCCCGGCATGACCCAGCGCGGCTGGGGCCGGATCCAGTACATCGCCAGCGATTCGGCGGTCGTGATCCCGGCCGAGATGATCCACTATGGAGTGTCGAAGACGGCCCTGCTCGGCGTCTCGCGCGGGTTCGCCAAGCACGCGGCGGGCACCGGCGTCACGGTCAACGCCGTGATCGCGGGGCCGACGCACACCGCCGGCGTCGAAGAGTTCGTCTACGAGCTGGTGGACAAGGACCTGCCGTGGGACGAGGCCCAGCGGGAATTCATGAAGAAGCACCGGCCGCAGTCGCTGCTGCAGCGCCTGATCGAGCCGGAGGAGATCGCGAACCTGGTGGTGTACCTCAGTTCCCCGTTCGCCTCGGCGACCACGGGCGCGGCCGTGCGCGCCGACGGCGGGTACGTCGACTCCATCGTCCCGTAAGGCCCGCTCCCGCCCGGTGTTCCGCGGCCGGGCGGGATGTGCGTCGCCGGGGTACCCCGCGCAGGGGTCGCCCGGACGGGCGCGCCGACTGTCCCGATCGGCCCGCTTGGTTCATGATCGATTTCATGGACCACATCGAGACACCGGTGAAACCCGCCCGGGGCCTGCGCCGGGTGCTCCTCGCCGCGGCGGCGGGCGCGCTGCTCGCCGCCGCGGCGTGGGTGGCACTCTGGCTGGCCATGCACCTGTGACGCTACGGCGTGAGCCGGTCCGAGGTCGCTAGCCGGTGACGCTCGGCGCGCCCGTCTCGAGGTGCCCGCTGAACCGGCGGAGGAACTTCGGGTCGGCGTCGAGCGTCGCCGACAGGTCGTACCAGCCGTTCCCGTAGGCCACCGGGTTCCAGTCGTCCGACACGGTCTGGCCCGCGGCCAGCGGGTAGGTCCACGGGCCGTCGGTGCGGTAGTGGTTCGCCGTCACCGTGATTGTCACGGTCGTCGTGCCGCCGTTGCGCATCGTCAGGCGCAGCTTGTTCTCCGTCGTGTAGCCGCCGAGGACGTCGACGCCCGCGCCCGCGCTGTTCGCGTCCCCCGCGAGGACCCAGCGGAACCGGTTCGGCCCGTGCACCGCGACGCCGTACTTGCCGCCGCCGTAGCGCTGGATCCGCCAGGTGTCGCTGACCTGCGCCCCGGACGCGACGTCGTAGGGCCAGGGGCCGTCGGCCTGGCCGTCGTTGCGGTAGGCCATCAGCTGGACGGCCGCGGTGCCCTGGTTGGCGAACGTCGTGGTGAGGATCTGGTGGTCCGCGCTCAGCGACGTCGTCACGAGCGGCCGGTAGGGGAGCGCGCGGGCCGGGCGGGTGCCCGCTTCCTGCACCGGGACCTGCTGCTTCCCGGTCGCGGGCGGCGCCGGCTTCGGCAGCTTCTGCTGGGTGTCGTCGGCCTGCTTGCGCAGCGCGGCGGTGTCGGGCAGCAGGGGGATCTGCACGTTCGGGGTGCCGAAGTCGAAGCACGTCATCAGGTCGCCGCAGACCGCGCGGCGCCACGCGCTGATGTTCGGCTCGGCGACGCCGGTCCAGCGTTCGAGGAAGCGGATCACCGAGGTGTGGTCGGTGACCTCGGAGCTGATCCAGCCGCCGCGGCTCCACGGCGAGATCACCGTCATCGGCACCCGCGCGCCGAGCCCGATCGGCTTGCCGGCGATGTACTCGCCCGCGGTCCCGGACGGCGCGACCGGCGGGGCGACGTGGTCGAAGAAGCCGTCGTTCTCGTCGTAGTTGATGAGGACCACTGTGGACTCCCAGAGCTTCGGGTTGGCCCACAAGGCGTTCAGCACGGTCTGGGTGTACGCGGCGCCGTCGACCGGGCGCGCTTCGGGGTGTTCGCAGTAGCCGTACGGCGCGACGATCCACGAGACCTTCGGCAGCGACCCGCTCGCGCAGTCGGCCTTGAACTCCGCGAGGACGTGGTCGACGTCCTTGCCCTGTCCCGAATCCGGCCCCCAGGTCTTGAACACGCTGGCCCGCTTCGACAGATCGGAGCCGTAGTCCTGGTGGTAGGCCTTGAAGAGCCACAACGGGTTGTCGCCGTAGTCGCCGACGAACGAGCCGCCCGCGTCGCCGACCTCCTTGTTGGCGTAGACCTTCCACGAAATCCCGTGCTGCTGCAGGCGTTCCGGGTAGGTCGTCCAGCTGAAGACCGGCTGGTAGTCGGCGGGGTTGTAGTTCGCCGGGCCGCCGGCCTGGCCGGCGGCGTCGATGGTGCCGGTGAACAGGTAGAGCCGGTTGGGCGTGGTCGGGCCCTGCACCGAACAGAAGTAGTGGTCGCACAAGGTGAACGCGTCGGCCAGCGCGCGGTGGAACGGGAGGTCGCCCTGGTCGAAGTAGCTCATGGTCATTTCGCCCTTGGCGGCCACCCACGCGTTGTTCGCGCCGCCGGCGATCGCCTGGTGCTGGTCGGCCCAGCCGTGGCCGAGGTCGCCGAGGTCCTGACCGTCCACTTTGGTCGTGTCCACCCGGAACGGCAGGAGGTACCTGCCGTCGCTGCGCCCGGAATCGGGCTGGTGGAAGACGTCCTGGCCGCTCGGCTGCACGATCGCCGAGCGGTCGCCGTAGCCGCGGACGCCCTTCATCGTGCCGTAGTAGTGGTCGAACGAGCGGTTCTCCTGCATGAGGACCACGACGTGCTCGACGTCGGACAGGCTGCCGGAGACGCGGGGTTCGGCGAGCGCCTCGGCCATGCCGGGCGGCAGGGCGCCGAGGGCGCCGGCGGCGGCGACCCCGCCGAGGAAGCTGCGGCGGGTGAACTGGTGCGGATCGGCCATCACGGGAGCCTCCAGGGGGACCTCGGCAGGGCAGCGCCAGCCTAGGTGATCGAAGTTGTTCGGAAACACCGACGTTCGGACGTAATCGCGCACTGGATGTTCATGCGGTGTTCGGTTCTCGGTGCGGCTGCGTGACACTTTCCGGTGACCCGGACGTGAACCCGCGCCCGAGGGGGAATCTCTTCCAGCACAAACCCCTGGCACACAGGGGAGATAGCGGAAGGAGAGCACGATGAAGATCCGGATCGCTTCCTGGGCGACGGCCGCTGCGCTCACGGTTTCCGCGGTGGTCGCCGCGGCGGCCCCGGCATCGGCCGACCCGGTGCCGGGCAACCCGAACCAGTTCTACGCCTACTGCTCGGTCGACCTGCTCGGGGTGCCGGTGGCCTGTACCGAGACCGACGCGGCCCACGCGTCGCACATCTGCCAGTACGTCCTCACCGGCGTCGGCCTCGGCCTCGACTGCATCCAGCGCTGAACCGGCGTACGGTGCCCGAAAGTACCCGGTGGTCCGGACCATCGGGTACTCGTCGGAAAATGTCCGACCGGATAGCCTTGTTCTTCGCCAGGGACCCGTTCATACTTTGTTGTCATCCACAACAAATAGGGTGCCGGTGAGCCGCCAGCCGTCGCCCGCGGAACGGAAGGGGCGACGACGATGTCGACCAGGAACTCCGCCCGATGGCGGCGGACCGTACGCCTGCTGATGGCGCCCGCGGCGCTGCTGATGGCCGGGGCCGTGGTGGCCGCACCGCAGAGCCAAGCCGCACCCGCCTCCACCCAGGCCTCCTTCAGCGACGACTTCGACGGCCCGGCGGGCAGCGGGGTCGACGGCTCGAAGTGGGTCCACGAGACCGGCGACAACGTGAACAACCACGAGCGGCAGTGGTACACCGACGGCACCGCCAACGCGGCGCTCGACGGCCAGGGCCACCTCGTGATCACCGCGAAGAAGGAGAACAGCGGGAACAACTGCTGGTACGGCCCCTGCGAGTACACCTCGGCCCGGCTCAACACCTCCGGCAGGTTCACCGCTTCGTCCGGGCACATCGAGGCCCGGATGAAGCTGCCGCGCGGGCAGGGCATGTGGCCCGCGTTCTGGATGCTCGGCTCGGACATCGGCAGCGTCGGCTGGCCGCAGTGCGGCGAGATCGACATCATGGAGAACGTCGGGTTCGAGCCGAACACGGTGCACGGCACCATCCACGGCCCGGGCTACTCGGGCTCGGCCGGGATCGGCGCGGCCTACACCGGGCCGAACTTCTCCGACGACTTCCACACGTACGCGATCGACTGGTCGGCCGATCGCATCGTCTGGTCGGTCGACGGCAACGCCTACCAGACCCGCACCCCGGCCGACGTCGGCGGCAACCAGTGGGTGTTCAACCACGACTTCTTCGTGATCCTGAACCTCGCGGTCGGCGGCTACTGGCCGGGCGACCCCGACGGCAGCACCCAGTTCCCGCAGCAGCTCGTGGTCGACTACGTCCACGTGAGCTGAGGGACCAGACCAGCGGGACCGGTCTCTCGCCGCGCGCGGCGGTGAGGGGCCGGTCCCGCGCCACGTCTTCTGGTACAGAACCGGGACACTTCTGGTTCAGACCTGTCGACCAACTCCGACGGCCCGGCGATCTTCCCCGGACACAGTGACGGTGCGCGCTCACGAAGCGCCCCGGCACCCGGAGGAGAACCATGGCCCGTACCCGCATCCCACCCGTCGCCGGTGGCCTCGCCGCCGCCGTCGCGGTGGCCCTCGCCGCGGCCTGCTGGGTGCTCTTCCCGCCGACCGTCGCGGGCCGGGCGAGTGCCGCGCGGCCCGCCGTCGACCTGCCGTTGCCGTGGCCGTCCGAAGGGCAGGCGAGCGCCGAGGTGCAGGGCCTCGGCTCGCTCGGCAGCCGCGGGGAGCAGCGGCCGGTGCCGATCGCCAGCGTCACCAAGGTGATGACCGCCTACGTCGTGCTCAAGGACCACCCGCTGGCCGCGGGCGAAGCCGGGCCACGGATCACCGTCGACGAACAGGCCGAAGCCGAGTCGACCTCGGCCGAGGAGTCGACCGTGGCCCTGCGGGCCGGGCGGCAGGTCAGCGAGCGGGACCTGCTGGCGCTGATGCTCGTCCCGTCCGGCAACAACGCCGCCCGGCTGCTCGCCCGCTGGGACGCCGGCAGCCAAGCCGACTTCGTCGCGAAGATGAACCGCGAGGCCGCCGCGCTCGGCATGACCGACACGACCTACACCGGCGCCAGCGGCGTCGAGGATTCGACCACCAGCACCGCCACCGACCAGCTGCGCCTGGCCCGCGAAGTGATGCGCAACGCCGTGATCCGCGAGATCGTCGCCACGCCGAGCCTGCGCGTCGACGGCGTGCCCGGTGTCGTCAACACGAACACCCTCCTCGGCCGGGACGGCGTGATCGGGCTGAAGACCGGTTCGTCGACCGCCGCCGGCGGGGCGCTGATGTGGGCCGCGAAGGGGCCGGGCGACCAGCTCATCCTCGGCGTCGTCCTGCACCAGCACCCGGGCGGCAGCCCGGCGCAAGGGCTGAGCGCCGCGCTCGAGAACAGCCGGACGCTCATCGCCGCGATCCAGCGGGAACTGCCGGCGGCCACGCGATGACCGCGGTGCTCGAGACCGCGCCGGACCGCGCGACCTGGCGCCGCGGCCGGGTCGTCGCGGGGTTTTCCGCGTTGACGGCACTGCTCCTGCTCGCGCATTCGCTGGTGCCCAACCGGGTGGGCAACGCCGGCAGCCTGCTGGAGACGTTCCTGCCGTGGACGGGCCTGCTCGTGCTGCCGCTGCTCGTCGCGGCCCTGGCCCGGCGGTCGGCGCTCGCGCTCGTGTCGCTGCTGCTGCCCGCGCTGGTCTGGGGCGGGTTCTTCGGCGGCAGGCTGGTCGACCGGACGGGAGCCGGCGGCGACCTGACGATCGTCTCGCACAACGTCAACGACGAGAACCCGGACCCGGCCGGCACCGCGCGCGCCCTGGCCGCCTCCGGCGCGCAGGTGATCGCGTTGGAGGAGCTGAAGAAGTCCGAGATCCCGAAGTACGAGGACGCGCTCGCGGCCCGCTACCCCAACCACTCGGTGCAGGGGACGGTCGGGATCTGGAGCACGTTCCCGATCCGCGACACGCGACCGGTGGCGATCATGCCGTGGACCCGCGCGCTCCGGACCACAGTGGACACTCCGCGGGGCCCGCTTGCGGTGTTCGTCGCGCACCTGCCGTCGGTCCGGGTCCGGCTCGACTCGGGCTTCACGGCGAACGGCCGTGACGAAGCGATCGGCCTCCTCGCCGAAGCCGTGGCGGCGGAGTCGTCGCCGCGCACGGTGCTGGTCGGCGACTTCAACGGCACGGCCGACGACCGGAGCCTGGCGCCCGTCACCGCGCGGATGCGGTCGGCGCAGGACGAGGCCGGGGACGGCTTCGGGTTCAGCTGGCCGGCCGGGCTGCCGCTGGCGCGGATCGACCAGGTCTTCGTGACCGGGGTGCGGCCGGTGGCGTCGTGGACGTTGCCCGCGACGGGCAGCGACCACCTCCCGGTCGCGGCCTCGCTCGCTCTGTAACGGCGCTTCAAAACCCGCGAACATGCGCCCTGAACACCGCGGTCGGGAACACCCGGTGATTAACAAACAGCCTTTCCCGCAGGTCCAGCCGCGAAGCCACGAACCGCGTGCCCTCCGGCGCACGTGACTAGACCGTTACGCGCGCCGGACTTGACCCCGCGGGTGTTATCGCTAACACTGACTCCTCGCCGTCACCGGAACGGGTGACGGCGACCACGTCGAAGCGGACGAAAGGGGACGCCGGTGGCCGAACGACCCCGCTCCGGCGGCCCCGTCAGGGTGCCCGCCGCCGGTACGCGGCAGCCCAGCCTGACCGACGTCGCGGGCGTGGCGGGCGTGTCGCACATGACCGTCTCCCGCGTCATCAACGGGACCGGTCCGGTGCGCCCGGAAACCCGCGCCCGGGTGCTCGCCGCCATCGAAGAACTGGGCTACCGCCCGAATTCCGCGGCTCGCGCGCTCGTCACCGGGCGCACCGGCACGCTCGGCGTCGTCGCGCTCGAGTCCAACCTCTACGGTCCGGCCAGCACGCTCTACGGCATCGAGAACGCCGCCCGCGAAGCCGGGTACGCGATCACGATCTCCAGTGTCAGCCGCCCCGGCCGGTCGTCGATCGCCGACGCGGTGGAGAACCTCCGCCGCCAGGCCGTCGAAGGCATCATCGTCATCGCCCCGCACGTCACCGCGGGCCGCGCCCTGGAGGCCGCGCCCGCGGACTTCCCGGTCGTCGCCGTCGGGGGCGGCGAGGCCGCGCCGGTCCCGGTCATCTCCGTCGACCAGCGCGACGGCGCCCGCCGCGCCACCGAGCACCTGCTGGCCCTGGGGCACCGCACCGTCTGGCACGTCGCGGGCCCGGAGGACTGGCTGGAGGCCCGCGACCGCGAACTGGGCTGGCGGGAAACCCTGGAGCGCCACGGCGCGAACGTCCCGAAGGTGATCCAGGGCGACTGGAGCTCGCGCTCCGGCTACGAGGCGGGGCGATCCCTCGCCAAGGAGCACGACCTGGACGCCGTCTTCGCCGGCAACGACCAGATGGCGCTCGGCCTGCTGCGCGCGTTCGCCGAGGCCGGCATCTCCGTGCCGCGGGACGTGCGCGTTGCGGGCTTCGACGACGTACCCGAGGCGGCGTACTTCACGCCGCCGCTGACCACGGTGCGCCAGGACTTCATCGAAGTCGGCCGGCGCACGTTCGGCCTGCTCACCCAGCGGATGGACGGGGGCGACCGGCACGCGCGTGCCCTGGTCGTGCCCGAGCTGATCGTCCGCGAGAGCACCGGGCCGCGTTAGCGCCCCACCTGAGAACCAGCTCCGAATGTTAACGCTAACAACAATGATCACCGTCGATCGAGGAGTGAACGTGCTGAAGAAGCGATGGGCCGCCGCGGCGGCCGCAGCCGCCGCAGTAGTGGGCCTGGTGCTGCTCACCGCCTGCGGGAGTGGTGGCTCCTCCGGTGGCTCCGGCGGGGCGATCACCCTCGGGTTCGCCCAGGTGGGCGCCGAGAGCGGGTGGCGGACAGCCAACACCAAGTCGATCCAGGACTCGGCGAAGGCCGCCGGCATCGAGCTGAAGTTCTCCGACGCGCAGCAGAAGCAGGAGAACCAGATCTCCGCCATCCGCTCCTACATCCAGCAGAAGGTCAAGGTCATCGCCTTCTCGCCGGTGGTGGAGTCCGGCTGGGACACCGTGCTCAAGGAGGCCAAGACGGCCAACATCCCGGTCATCCTCACCGACCGGGCGATCGACTCGCCGGACAAGTCGCTCTACAAGACCTTCCTCGGCTCGGACTTCATCGCCGAGGGCAAGAAGGCGGGGGAGTGGCTGACCAAGGAGTACGCGAACACGACCGGCCAGGTCAACATCGTCGAACTGCAGGGCACCACCGGCTCGGCGCCGGCGAACGACCGCAAGAAGGGCTTCGGGGACGTCATCGCGGCGGACCCGAAGTACAAGATCGTCGCCTCGCAGACCGGTGAGTTCACCCGCGCCAAGGGCAAGGAGGTCATGGAGGCCTTCCTCAAGTCCCAGCCCAAGATCGACGTCCTGTACGCGCACAACGACGACATGGCTCTCGGTGCCATCGAGGCGATCGAAGCCGCGGGCAAGGTCCCGGGCAAGGACATCAAGATCGTCTCGGTCGACGGCGTCAAGGACGCGCTGACGGCGCTGGCCGACGGCAAGATCAACCACGTCGTCGAGTGCAACCCGCTGCTCGGCCCGCAGCTGATGGACCTGGTGAAGAAGGTCGCCGCCGGTGAGTCGGTGCCCGCGCGCATCGAGACCCAGGAGACCGAGTTCGACCAGGCGTCGGCGAAGGCCGCCCTGCCGCAGCGCCAGTACTGACCACCGCCTGCGGGTCGTGAGTGAGAAACAGGGTTAGAACACTGTTTCTCACTCACGACCACCCGCACCGAGCATCAAGTTCCCGGAGTACGCAATGCCAGCACCGATGGTGCGGATGAGTGGTATCCGCAAGGAGTTCCCCGGCGTCCTCGCGCTGGACGACGTCGCGTTCCGGATGTTCCCCGGCGAGGTCCACGCCCTGATGGGCGAGAACGGCGCCGGGAAGTCCACCCTCATCAAGGTGCTGACCGGCGTGTACGGGGTGGACGCGGGCACGATCGAGCTGGACGGCGAGCCGGTCGCCTTCAGCGGGCCCGGGGAGGCCCAGCGGGCCGGCGTCAGCACGGTCTACCAGGAGGTCAACCTCTGCCCGAACCTGTCCGTGGCGGAGAACGTCTGCCTCGGCCGGGAGCCCCGCCGCCTCGGCCGCATCCAGTGGGGCCCGATGCGGCGGCGGGCCGAGGAGCTCCTCGCCCGGCTGGACGTCCACGTGGACGTCTCGGCCGAGCTGAGCACCTGCTCGATCGCCGTCCAGCAGCTGGTCGCGATCGCCCGCGCGCTCGACGTCGAGGCGCGGGTCCTGGTGCTCGACGAGCCGACGTCCAGTTTGGACACCGGCGAGGTCGAGCGGCTGCTGCAGGTCGTCCGGTCCCTGCGCGAGCAGGGGCTGGCCATCCTGTTCGTCTCGCACTTCATCGACCAGGTCTTCGCCGTCGCCGACCGGATGACCGTGCTGCGCAACGGAAAGCTCATCGGCGAGTACCGCACCGCGGACATCACGCCGGTCGAGCTGGTCACCAAGATGATCGGCAAGGAGCTGCAGGTCCTCGAAGACCTGGAGGACTCCGGGCCGACCCGGGCCGAGGTCGCCGGCGCGCCGGTGCTGCTGGCCGCCGAGGACCTCGGCCGCAAGGGCGGCGTCGCACCGTTCAGCCTCGACATCCACGCCGGGGAGGTCGTCGGGCTGGCCGGCCTGCTCGGCTCCGGGCGCACCGAGCTGGCCCGGCTGCTCTTCGGCGCCGACCACGCCGACAGCGGGTCGGTGACGATCGACGGCAGCGTCACGCACCTGCGGACCCCGCGGGCCGGGCTCGACCACCGGATCGCGTTCCTCTCGGAGAACCGCAAGTCCGAGGGGCTCGTCGAGGAACTGACCGTCCGGGAGAACATCGTCCTCGCGCTCCAGGCCTCGCGCGGCTGGGCGCGGCCGCTGTCGCGCCGCCGTCAGGACGAGATCGCGCAGAAGTACATCAAGACGCTCGACATCCGGCCCGCCGACCCCGAGGCCCTGGTCGGCAACCTGTCCGGCGGCAACCAGCAGAAGGTCCTGCTGGCGCGCTGGCTCATCACCGAGCCGCGGCTGCTCATCCTCGACGAGCCCACCCGCGGCATCGACATCGGCGCCAAGACGGAGATCCAGCGGCTGGTCACCCGGCTCTCGGCCGACGGCATGGCCGTGCTGTTCATCTCCGCCGAGCTGGAGGAAGTCCTGCGGCTGAGCCACCGCGTCGTCGTGCTGCGCGACCGGAAAGTGGTGGCGCAGCGGGAAAACCTGGGGCTCACCGCGGACGACATCATGGCCACGATGGCCGAAGGGGTGCAGGCGTGAAAGGGATGACCAAACACCGGCTCTTCTGGCCCGTGGTGGCGTTGCTGGCCCTGTTGCTGGGCGACCTCGTCGCGAGCCCCGCCTTCTTCTCGATCGAACTGCGCGACGGCCACCTCTACGGGAACCTCGTCGACATCCTCAAGAACGGCGCGCCGCTGATCCTCATCGCGATCGGCATGACACTCGTCATCGCCACCCGCGGCATCGACCTGTCGGTGGGCGCGGTCGTCGCGATCAGCGGCTCGCTCGCCTGCCTGTGGATCGCCGACCACCCGGACGGCGTGGGTGCCACGCTCGTCGCCGTCGGACTGGCGCTCGGCCTGTCCCTGGTGCTCGGGGTGTGGAACGGCTGGCTCGTCGCCGCGCTGGGCATCCAGCCCATCATCGCGACGCTCATCCTCATGGTCGCCGGCCGCGGGATCGCGCAGCTGATCAGCGGCGGGCAGATCATCACCATCAACTCCGGCCCGTACGAGTGGATCGGCAGCGGGTTCGTCGCCACCCTGCCCAGCGCGATCCTCATCGCCCTGGCCGTGTTCGTGCTCGCTTCGCTGCTGGTCCGCCGCTCCGCGCTCGGCATGCTCGTCGAAGCCGTCGGCGGCAACCCGGAAGCCAGCCGGCTGGCCGGGCTCCGCTCGGCGCGGCTGACCTGGCTCGTCTACGTCTTCTGCGGACTGTGCGCGGGCATCGCCGGGCTGATGATCAGCGCGAACGTGCACAGCGCCGACGCCAACCACGCCGGGCTGTTCATCGAACTCGACGCGATCCTCGCCGTCGTCGTCGGCGGCACCCAGCTGACCGGCGGCCGGTTCTCCCTCGGCGGCTCGGTGATCGGCGCGCTGCTCATCCAGACGCTGACCACCACCGTCTACGCCCTCGGCATCCCGCCCGAGTCGATCATGCTGTTCAAGGCCCTGGTCGTGCTCGCGGTGTGCCTGCTGCAGTCGCCCGCGTTCCGCCGCAAGCTCCGACGCCGCCGGACGCCGCGGCCCGGGCAACCGGCACCCACGTCCGCTCCGGAGAAGATCGAGGTCACGGCATGACCACGCTCGCCCGTGTCAAGGGCTACCGGCCGCAGCAGCGGCACGTCCCGATCCTGGCGACGATGGCGCTGCTGATCGCCGCGTACATCTTCGGCGCCGCCCAGTACGAGGCCTTCGGGTCCGGGCAGGTCGTGCTCGACCTGTTCATCAACAACGCCTTCCTGCTCGTGGTCGCGATCGGGATGACGTTCGTGATCCTCACCGGCGGCATCGACCTGTCGGTCGGCTCGGTGGTCGCACTGTCCACTGTGGTCTCCGGCGACCTGATGCAGAAGCACGGCTGGCCGGCGTACGCGGCGATGGCGGTGGTGCTGGTGCTCGGCGCGCTGCTCGGCGCCGGGATGGGCGCGCTCATCCACTTCTTCGAGATCCAGCCGTTCATCGCGACGCTGATCGGGATGTTCTTCGCCCGCGGGCTCTGCTACACGATCAGCACGGAGGCGTACTCGATCGACAACCCGACGATCGCCACCCTCGCCCAGACGCAGATCCCGCTCGGCGGGGAACTGCACATCTCGATCAGCGTGGTCGTCGCGCTGGTCGTGGTCGCCATCGCCGCCTACGTCCTGGCCTTCACGCGGTTCGGGCGCACGGTCTACTCGATCGGCGGCAACGCGCAGTCCGCGATGCTGATGGGCCTCAAGACCGGCCGCACCAAGATCGCGGTGTACACGATCAGCGGGTTCTGCTCGGCCCTCGGCGGGCTGTTGCTGGTGCTCTACAAGTCTTCGGGCGACCCGCTCAACGGCGTCGGCCTGGAGCTGACCGCGATCGCCGCGGTGGTCATCGGCGGCACCATCCTCACCGGCGGTTCCGGCTACGTGCTGGGCACCGTGCTCGGGATCATGGTGCTGGGCATCATCCAGACGCTGATCACCTTCGACGGCACCCTCAACTCCTGGTGGACCTCGATCATCACCGGGGCGCTGCTGTTCGTCTTCATCGTCCTGCAACGCCTCGTCACCCGACGGACCCGCTGACTGTGCGCCCTCATACTCGAAGGAGAGTCATGCTCCGCAGATTCCGGCGCCCCCTGGCCGTGCTCGCGGCCCTGGCCCTGTTCTCCGCCCTGCCCGTCACGGCGGCCGCGGCCGACCCGGACCCGGCGCTCGCCGGGCACTGGACGTTCGACGAGGGCAGCGGCACGACCGCCGCCGACACCGCGGGCAGCCACCCCGCCACCTTGAACCCCGGCGCGGGCTGGGCACCCGGCATCCGCGGCGGCGCACTGACCACCGACGGCGCGAGCGGGTTCGCCGACGCCGGCGCGCCCGTGCTGGACACGACCAAGAGCTTCTCCGTCAGCAGCTGGGTCAAGCTCGACAAGACGTCCGGCTACCAGACGTTCGTGAGCATCGACGGCACCCAGGTCAGCACCTTCTTCCTGCAGTTCCGCGACGACTCGCGCCGGTTCGCCTTCACCCGCCTCGCCGGGGACGCTCCGGCTGACGGCGTGGTCGCGGGCGCGAACTTCGACCCGGTCGCCGGCCAGTGGTACCAGCTCACCGGCGTGTTCGACGCTGCCGCGTCGACCCTCTCCCTGTACGTCGACGGCACCCGCCAGGCCACCGTCGCCGCGCCTGCGGGCTGGGCCGGGACCGGCCACCTGGTGATCGGCCGCGGCAAGTACGGCGGCAACCCGGTGGACTACGTCGACGGCACGATCGACGACGTCCGCGCCTACAGCGGCGCTCTCACCGCGGCCGAGGCCGCCCGCCTGGCCATCGCCGGGCACTGGACCCTCGACGAGGGCACCGGCACCACCGCGGCCGACGACTCCCTCGACGCGCGCACCGCCACCCTCACCGGCGGCGCGACCTGGGGTGACGGCGTCGTCGGCCCGCACGGCGCGGTCCTGAACGGCACCGACGCCGCGGTCGACGTCCCGGCGCCCGTCGTCGACACCGCGCAGAGCTTCTCCGTGTCGGCGTGGGTCAAGCCGACGGCCGCCAGCGGCTTCCGGACCGCGGTGAGCGTGGACGGCTCGACGATCAGCGGCTTCTACCTCCAGCGCGCCGCCGACGGCCGGTTCGCCTTCACCCGCCGCGCGGGCGACGGCGACACGGCGTCGTCCTCGGCGGTGTCGACCTTGCCCGCGCAGGCCGACCAGTGGCAGCACGTCGTCGGCGTCTACAACCGCGCCGCCGGCGCGCTTTCCCTGTACGTCAACGGAACGCTGCAGCAGAGCGTCCCGTTCACCACGCCGTGGACCGCCTCCGGGCACCTGGAGATCGGGCGCGGCAAGTGGGCGGGCAACCCCGTCGACTGGTTCGCCGGGGGCGTCGACGACGTCCGCGCGTACCCGACGCCGCTGACCGCGTCCGCCGTCGCCGCGCTGGCCGCGAGCGGGTCGTGGCACTTCGACGAGGGCGCGGGCACGGTCACGCGCGACTCTTCGGCCAACGCGGCCGACGGCACCCTGCGCGGCGCCACCTGGACCGCCGGTGCGGCGGGCAAGGCCGTCCTGCTCGACGGAAAGTCCACTGTGGACATGGGCACCTCGCCCGCGTTCGACACCGGCACCGGCTCGCTGTCCGTGGCCGCGTGGTTCCGCGCCACCGCGGACGGCACCCTCGTGGACCACGGCGACGGCTACGCGCTCGGCGTGACCGGCGGCAAGCTCACCGCCCGCGTCGGCACGATCCAGGCAACCACGACCGGCGGCGGCCTGGCCGACGGCACCTGGCACCACGCCGCACTCGTCCTCGACCGCGCGTCCCAGCGGCTCACGGTCTACGCCGACGGCGACGCGGCCGCGGTCACCAGCACCTGCGGCACGCCCACGGGCACGACCCTGGACGTCTCGGCCTGCCCGGCCTCCGGGAACAGCACCGCCGCGCTGACCGTCGGCGCCGGGTTCACCGGCGCGGTCGACGAGGTCGAGCTGCGCCGCTTCCCGCTCACCGCGGCCCAGATCGGCACCCTCGCCGGAGCGAACCAGCTGGCCGTGGACGCCAACGTCGTCCGCGCCAACACCCGGCCGACCACCTACGGCTCGATCCTCGAGGACATCAGCCACTCCGTCGAAGGCGGGCTCTACGCCGAGCTGGTCCGCAACCGCACCTTCAAGGAGAGCTACCAGGCGGGCAGCGGCGCGGGCAACACACCAGTCCCGTACTGGTCGCTGCTCACTTCGCCGGCCGCGAGCGGTACGTACGCGATCGACACCGCGACCCCGCTGAACACCGCGCTCGACCGATCACTGAAGCTCCACGCCGACACCGTTCCGGCCGGCGGACGCGTTGCTGCAGCGAACGTCGGCTACTACGGCGTCGCGGCGAAACCGTCCACGAAGTACACCGGCAGCTTCTTCGCGAAGGGCACGTGGACCGGCGCGGTCCGGGTCAGCCTGGAGAAGCCGGACGGCACCGTGCTGGCGAGCAAGGACGTCCAGCCGGTCGGCGCGAGCTGGGCGCAGCAGACCTTCAGCTTCACCACGCCGTCGACGATCACCGCGTCCACCGACAACCGGATCGTCGTGTCCCTGGTGGACAAGGGCAAGAAGGCCCTGTCCGGGGACGCCTGGTTCCAGCAGGTCTCGCTGTTCCCGCCGACCTTCAAGAACCACGGCGTCCGCATGGACCTCGGGCAGAAGCTCGCCGCGATGAAGCTCGGCCTGTTCCGCGTCCCCGGCGGCAACTACCTCGAAGGCAACACCCTCGACACGCGGTTCGCCTGGAAGAACACCATCGGCCCGCTCGAACAGCGGCCCGGCCACCAGAACACCGCGTGGGGCTACTGGTCCACCGACGGCTTCGGCATCCTCGACTACCTGAAGCTGGCCGAGGACATCGGCGCCCAGCCGCTGCTCGCGCTGTTCGCCGGCTACACCCTCAACGGCCAGCACGTCAGCCAGGCCGACTACCCGCAGTACGTCCAGGAGGCGCTCGACGAGATCGAGTACGCCATCGGCGACGCCTCCACGACGTGGGGCGCGAAGCGGGTGGCCGACGGGCACGCGGCGCCGTTCGACCTGCACTACGTCGAGGTCGGCAACGAGGACTGGTTCGACGGCTCGGGCAGCTACGCCTGGCGCTACACGGACATGTACAACGCGATCAAGGCGAAGTACCCGCAGCTGACGGTCGTCGCGACGACCGGCGGGCTGCAGGGCGGTGCCGCGTCGAGCACGTCGACCGGCGTGCGCCCGGACGCCGCGGACGACCACTACTACCAGTCGCCGCAGTGGTTCACGGACAACTCGACGCGCTACGACACCGCTGACCGGTCCGGCCCGGACATCCTCGTCGGCGAGTACGGCGCCCAGGACGGCCGGCCCACCGGCACCCTGGCCGCCGCCATCGGCGAGGCGAGCTTCCTCACCGGGCTGGAACGCAACAGCGACGTCGTCATCGGCTCGATGTACGCGCCGGTGCTGGTGCAGGAGAACCAGGCGAACTGGCCGGTGAACCTGATCGGCTTCGACGCCGGCAGCAGCTACGCCTCGCCGTCGTACTGGGTGCAGCAGATGTTCTCCAGCACGCTCGGCAAGCAGATCGTGACCAGCCGCCTCAACCAGGGCAGCCCGCTGCGGCAGGTGGTGAACGTGACCACCAAGGCAGGCAGGAAGACGTTCACGGTCAAGCTCGTCAACCCGACCGGCCAGGTGCAGACCGCACGGCTGGCGCTCACCGGCGTCACGGCGGTCGACGGCACCGGGACGCTCACCACGCTCACCGGCGACCCGGCGGCGCGCAACAGCCTCGCCTCGCCGACCGCCATCGTGCCGCAGACCAGGGAGATCACCGGGCTGGCCGCGACGTCGAAGCTGACGTTGCCCGCCAACTCCGTGACGACGCTGGTCCTCACCGGCCGCTAGAACCCCGGGGCGCGGCGCGCAGACCGCCGCCCGCGCCGCGCCCCGGTCACCAACAGGAGGGAGAGGACACCGTGGCAGAACCACTCACCGTCGGCGTCGACTTCGGCACGCTGTCGGGCCGCGCGGTGGTCGTGCGGGTCCGGGACGGGGCCGAACTCGGCTCCGCGGTTTTCGAGTACCCGCACGGGGTGCTCGACGAGACGCTGCCCGCCACCGGCCGCGCGCTGCCGCCGGACTGGGCGCTGCAGGTGCCCGCGGACTACGTCGGCGTCCTCCGCAACGCCGTACCGGCGGCGCTGCGGGACGCGGGCGCCGACCCCGCCGACGTCGTCGGCATCGGCACCGACTTCACCGCGTGCACGATGGTGCCGACGACCGCCGACGGCACGCCGCTGTGCGAGCTGCCCGAGTTCGAAGGCAGTCCACACGCGTACGTCAAGCTGTGGAAGCACCACTCCGCCCAGCCCCAGGCCGACCGCGTCAACGAGCTGGCCCGCACCCGCGGTGAGAAGTGGCTGCCGCGCTACGGCGGGCTGATCTCCTCGGAGTGGGAGTTCGCGAAGGCGCTTCAGGTGCTCGAAGAAGCCCCGGACGTCTACGCGGCGATGCGGCACTGGGTCGAGGCGGCCGACTGGATCGTCTGGCAGCTCACCGGCCGCTACGTCCGCAACGCCTGCACGGCCGGGTACAAGGGCATCCTCCAGGACGGCCAGTACCCCAGCCGTGACTTCCTCCGCGAGCTGGCACCGGGTTTCGAGTCGTTCGTGGCCGACAAGCTCGAACACCCGTTGGGGCAGCTCGGGTCCCGCGCGGGCAGCCTGACCGCGGAAGCCGCCGCCTGGACCGGGCTGCCCGAAGGCATCGCCGTCGCCGTTGGCAACGTTGACGCGCACGTCACCGCGCCGGCCGCGAACGCCGTCGAGCCCGGCCAGATGGTCGCGATCATGGGCACCTCGACGTGCCACGTGATGAACGGCGCCGAGCTGCGCGAGGTCCCCGGCATGTGCGGGGTCGTCGAAGGCGGGATCGTCCCCGGGCTGTGGGGCTACGAAGCCGGGCAGAGCGGCGTCGGCGACATCTTCGGCTGGTTCACCGAGCACTTCGCCCACGACGGGCACGCCGAACTCACCCGGCTGGCCGCCCAGCAGGAGATCGGCGAACACGGCCTGGTCGCCCTCGACTGGCACAGCGGCAACCGGTCGGTCCTCGTCGACCACGAACTGTCCGGCGTCATCGTCGGCCAGACGCTGGCCACCCGCGCCGAGGACGTCTACCGCGCACTGCTGGAAGCCACGGCGTTCGGCACGCGCAAGATCATCGAGACGTTCAACGCCGCCGGCGTCCCGGTCACCGAGCTGATCATCGCCGGCGGACTGATGAAGAACGCGCTGCTCATGCAGATCTACGCCGACGTCACGAACCTCCCACTGTCGGTCATCGGCTCCGAGCAGGGACCCGCCCTCGGCTCGGCCATCCACGCGGCCGTCGCGGCCGGAGCCCACGCCGACATCCGCGTGGCCGCCGCGGCCATGGGCTCGGTCGAGCGTGCGGTCTACCAGCCGGTGCCCGCGCACGTCGCCGCCTACGACGAGCTGTACGCCGAGTACACGACGCTGCACGACTACTTCGGCCGTGGCGGCAACGATGTCATGCACCGCCTCGCCGCCCGCCGCCGCGAAGTCGCGAAAGCCCTCACGAAGGGACGGTCCTGATGTCGCTGACCGACGAAGTCCTCGACACCGTCGCCGAACTGCGCGAGACCGTGGCGAACCTGCACGGTGAGCTGACCCGCAACGCGCTGGTCATCTGGACCGCGGGCAACGTCTCGGCCCGGGTACCCGGCCGAGAGCTGATGGTGATCAAGCCGTCGGGCGTGTCCTACGACGACCTGTCCGCCGACACCATGGTCGTCACCGACCTGCACGGCGAACTGGTGCACGGCGAACTGGCGCCGTCGTCCGACACCGCCGCGCACGCCTACGTCTACCGGCACCTGCCCGAAATCGGCGGCGTCGTCCACACGCACTCGACCTATGCCACGGCGTGGGCGGCCCGCGGCGAGCCCATCCCGTGCGTGCTCACGATGATCGCCGACGAGTTCGGCGGGGAGATCCCGGTCGGGCCCTTCGCCCTGATCGGCGACGACTCCATCGGCCGCGGCATCGTCGAAACGCTCCGCACCAGCCGCTCCAAGGCCGTGCTGATGCGCAACCACGGCCCGTTCACCGTCGGCCGCACCGCGCGCGACGCGGTCAAGGCGGCGGTGATGGTCGAGGACGTCGCCCGCACCGTGCACAAGGCCTTCGAGCTGGGCACGCCCGAACCCCTCCCCCCCGAGGACGTCGACCGGCTCTACGCCCGGTACCAGAACTTCTACGGCCAGCACTGAAACGTTTCGAGGAGAACGATGACCCGCGCGTCGAAACCCCAGCTCTGGTTCCTCACCGGGAGCCAGGCCCTCTACGGCGAGGAGACCCTCGAACAGGTCGCCGGCCAGTCCCTGCGCATCCAGCAGCTGCTGGCCTCTTCCGGCGGGCTGCCGGCCGAGATCGTCGGCAAGCCGGTGCTGACCGAGGCGTCGTCGATCCGCCGCGTGCTGCAGGAGGCCAACGCCGATGCCGCCTGCGTCGGCGTGATCGCGTGGATGCACACCTTCTCGCCGGCGAAGATGTGGATCACCGGGCTGGACGCGCTGCGCAAGCCGCTGCTGCACCTGCACACCCAGCTCAACGAAGCCCTGCCGTGGTCCACCATCGACATGGACTTCATGAACCTCAACCAGGCCGCGCACGGCGACCGCGAGTTCGGGTTCATCCAGACGCGCCTGGGCGTGCCGCGCAAGACCGTCGCCGGGCACGTCGGCGACCCGGCCGTCGTCGCGCGGATCGACGCGTGGGCGCGCGCCGCGATCGGCGCCGACCACCTGCGCAACCTCCGGCTCGCCCGGTTCGGCGACAACATGCGCGATGTCGCCGTCACCGAGGGGGACAAGGTCGAGGCCGAGCTGCGGTTCGGCGTGTCGGTCAACACCTACGGCGTGAACGACCTCGTCGAGCTGGTCGATCAAGTTTCCGATGTGGACTCGCTCGTAGCCCAGTACGCCGAGGATTACAACGTTGTGCCGGAGCTGGCGGCCGGGGGAGCGCGGCACGAGTCGCTGCGGTACGCCGCACGCATCGAAGCCGGGCTGCGGAAGTTCCTCACCGACGGCGGCTTCGGCGCGTTCACCACGAACTTCGAGGACCTCGGCGGCCTGCGCCAGCTGCCCGGCCTCGCCGTGCAGCGGCTGATGGCCGACGGCTACGGCTTCGGCGGCGAGGGCGACTGGAAGACGTCGGCGCTGCTGGCGGCGGTCAAGGCGATGGGTGTCGGGGCCGGGCGGGGCACCTCGTTCATGGAGGACTACACCTACCACTTCGGGCCGGGCACGCCGAAGATCCTCGGCGCGCACATGCTCGAGGTCTGCCCCAGCATCGCCGCCGCGAAGCCGTCCTGCGAGATCCACGCGCTCGGCATCGGCGGCCGCGAGGACCCGGTCCGGCTGGTGTTCGACGCCGCGCCCGGGCCCGGCGTCACGCTCGGCCTGGTCGACCTCGGCGACCGGTTCCGCCTGGTGGCCAACGAAATCGAGGTCGTCGAGCCGGACGAGCCGCTGCCGAACCTGCCGGTGGCGCGCGCGGTGTGGGAGCCGGCGCCGTCGCTGGCGACGTCCGCGGAGTCGTGGATCACCGCGGGCGGCCCGCACCACACCGTGCTCACCCAGGCCGTGAGCACCGAAACCCTCCGCGACTTCGCGAACCTGCTCGGCGTCGAGCTGCTCGTGATCGACCAGGACACCACCCCGCACGACTTCGCCGACCGCATCCGCTGGAACCAGGCGTATCACCGGCTCGCTCAGGGCTTCTGAGAAAGGAAAAGAGAACAATGAAGTTCAGCAGAACAATCGCGGCGGTCGCCGCCGCGGGGCTCGTGCTCACGCTGTCGGCGTGCGGCTCGAGCCAGAAGACCGCCGACCAGACGGCGGCGCCCGGCGCCGGCGCGGCGGGCAGCCTGGTCGGCGTCACCATGCCGACGAAGTCGTCGGAGCGCTGGATCCACGACGGCGACAACATCAAGGCCGCTCTGGAAAAGCTCGGCTACAAGGTCGACCTGCAGTACGCCGAGAACGACATTCCCACTCAGGTGAACCAGATCGAGAACCAGATCACCAAGGGCGCCAAGCTGCTGGTCATCGCCTCGATCGACGGCACCGCGATCACCACCCAGCTGCAGGAGGCGGCCGACAAGAAGATCCCGGTCATCGCCTACGACCGGCTGATCCGCAACTCGCCCAACGTCGACTACTACGCGACCTTCGACAACTTCAAGGTCGGCGTCGAGCAGGCGAACTCGCTGGTCAAGGGACTGGGTGACGGACCGGGGCCGTTCAACATCGAGCTGTTCGCCGGGTCGCCCGACGACAACAACGCCACGTTCTTCTTCAACGGCGCGATGTCCGTGCTCAAGCCCCTGATGGACAGCGGCAAGCTGGTCGTCAAGAGCGGGCAGACCGACTTCGCCCGCGCGGCCATCCTGCGCTGGGACCCGGCCACCGCGCAGCGGCGCATGGAGGACCTGCTCACCAAGACCTACACCGGCGGCGCGAAGGTCGCGGGCGTGCTCTCGCCGTACGACGGCCTGTCGATCGGCATCCTCTCGGCACTGAAGAGCAACGGCTACGGCACCGCCGGCCAGCCGTACCCGGTCGTCACCGGGCAGGACGCCGAGGTCGCCTCGGTCAAGTCCATCATCGCCGGCGAGCAGTACTCGACGATCTTCAAGGACACCCGCATCCTCGCCGACACCACGGTGAAGATGGCCGACGCGGTGCTCAAGGGCGGCAAGCCGGAGGTCAACAACACCAAGGACTACGACAACGGCAAGAAGGTCGTCCCGTCGTACCTGCTCCAGCCGGTGACCGTGGACAAGACCAACTACCAGAAGGAACTGGTCGACTCGGGCTACTACACGGCAGGTCAGCTGAAATGACCGAACTGCTCGGCATGCGCGGGATCACCAAGACCTTCCCCGGGGTCAAGGCGCTGTCCGACGTCACGCTTTCCGTGCGCCAAGGGGAGATCCACGCGATCTGCGGGGAGAACGGCGCCGGGAAGTCCACCCTGATGAAGGTGCTCTCGGGCGTCTACCCCCACGGGACGTACGACGGCGAGATCACTTTCGACGGGCAGCGGTGCGAGTTCGGGTCGGTGCGCGACAGCGAACGGCGCGGGATCGTGATCATCCACCAGGAGCTCGCGCTGTGCGGCCAGCTGTCGATCGCGGAGAACATCTTCCTCGGCAACGAGCAGGGCAAGCGCGGCTGGATCGACTGGAACCGCACCAACCACGAGGCCGGCGCGCTGCTCGAGCGCGTCGGCCTCGCCGAAAACCCGGTGACCCCGGTCCGCGACCTCGGCGTCGGCAAGCAGCAGCTGGTCGAGATCGCCAAGGCACTGTCCAAGGAGGTCCGGCTGCTGATCCTCGACGAGCCCACCGCGGCGCTCAACGACGAGGACTCGGCCCACCTGCTGGAGCTGCTGCGCGGGCTGCGCGACGACGGCGTGACGTGCGTGATCATCTCGCACAAGCTCGGCGAGGTGACGGCGATCGCCGACACCGTCACGATCCTGCGCGACGGCAAGACGATCGAAACGCTCGACGCCGCCGGGCTGACGGAAGAGCGGATCATCACCGGGATGGTCGGCCGCGACCTCGAGCACCGGTTCCCGCCCCGGGAGCCGGACATCGGCGAAGAGGTGCTGCGGATCGAGGACTGGACCGTGCACAGCCCCACCCAGGCCGGCCGGGTCGTCGTCGACCACGCGTCGCTTTCGCTGCGGCGCGGGGAGATCGTCGGGCTGGCCGGCCTGATGGGCGCGGGCCGCACCGAGCTCGCGATGAGCGTGTTCGGCCGGTCCTACGGCAAGGACATCTCCGGGAAAATCCTCAAGCACGGCCAGGAGATCGACGTCCGGTCGGTGCGCGACGCCGTCCGCCACGGCATCGCGTACGCCACCGAGGACCGGAAGCGCTACGGGCTCAACCTGATCGAGGACATCCAGCGCAACGTGTCCGCGGCCGGGCTGGGCAAGCTGGCGAAGCGCGGCTGGGTCAACGAGCACGCCGAGCACGACACCGCGTCCCGGTACCGCCGGGATCTGCGGATCAAGGCGCCGAGCGTGCAGAGCGTCACCGGCAAGCTCTCCGGCGGCAACCAGCAGAAGGTCGTGCTGGCCAAGTGGATCTTCACCGACCCGGACGTGCTGATCCTCGACGAGCCGACCCGCGGCATCGACGTCGGCGCGAAGTTCGAGATCTACACGATCATCAACTCCCTCGCCGCGCAGGGGAAGGCCGTGCTGGTGATCTCCTCCGAGCTGCCGGAGCTGCTCGGGCTCTGCGACCGGATCTACGCGCTGTCGGCGGGGCGGATCACCGGCGAGGCCACGCGCGAACAAGCCACCCAGGAACTGCTCATGCAGTACATGACGAAGGAACGGGAATGACCACGACCGACGCGCGGCCGGCCGCGCCCCCGGCCGAGCGCGCCAAGCGGCGGATCTCGATCAACCCGCGCCAGAGCGGCATCTACGTCGCGTTCGCGCTGATCGTGGTGCTGTTCGAGGTGCTCACCGGCGGCGCGCTGCTGGAACCGCAGAACATCTCCAACATCATCGTGCAGAACTCCTACGTGCTGATCCTCGCGATCGGGATGATCCTGGTGATCATCTCCGGGCACATCGACCTGTCCGCCGGCTCGGTCGTCGCGATGACCGGCGCGGTGTCGGCGGTGCTGATGGTGAACTGGCACCTGCCGTGGTTCTGGGCGGTGCTGGTCACCCTCGTCGTCGGCGCGGTGATCGGCGCTTGGCAGGGCTATTGGGTGGCGTACTTCGGGATCCCGGCGTTCATCGTGACGCTCGCCGGAATGCTGGCGTTCCGGGCGCTGACCCTGACGGTGCTGGGCAACCAGGGCATCGGGCCGTTCCCGGACGCCATCCGCACGCTGTCCAACGGCTTCACCGACGGCTACCTGGGCAACATCGGCCTCGGCCCGCTCGGTGGCGCCGACCTGGTCTCGCTGCTCGCCGGCGTCGCCGCGGTGGCCGGGATCGCGTTCACCCAGTGGCGCAAACGTGCGGCGCGCGTGGGCTACGGCCAGGACGTCGACCCGTTGCCGGTGTTCGTGCTGAAGATCGCCGGGATCGCGGTGCTGGTGCTGGCGCTGGTGGTGCAGCTGGCGCGGTTCAAGAACCTGCCGTGGGTGCTGATCCTGCTGTCGGTGCTGGTGCTCGGCTACTCGCTGGTGGCCGGGAAGTCGGTGTTCGGGCGGCACATCTACGCCGTGGGCGGCAACCTGCAGGCCGCGACGCTCTCGGGCGTCAAGGTCAAGTCGGTGACGTTCTGGATCTTCGTCAACATGGGCGTGCTGGCGGCGCTGGCCGGGATCATCTTCGCGGGCCGGCTCAACCAGGCGGGCCCGACGGCGGGCGTCAACTTCGAGCTGGACGCGATCGCCGCGGCGTTCATCGGCGGCGCGGCCGTCCAGGGTGGCGTCGGCAAGGTGGTCGGCGCGATCACCGGTGGCCTGATCATGGCGGTGATCAACAACGGGATGTCCCTGATCGGCGCGCCGAGCGAGCGGGTGATGCTGGTGAAGGGCGTCGTGCTGCTCGCGGCCGTGGCGTACGACATCTGGACGAAACGCCGCGCGGCTTCCTGAGTTCCGCGTCGAAAGGGGCTTTCTCGTTCGACGGGAAAGCCCCTTTCGTTTTCGAAGTTCTCGAATTGCTTGACCGGGTGGTAACGGGACGGTCATAGTGCTGGTGAATCCCTGACCAGTGGAGGACATTCCCCATGCACAATGCCGTGCGTTCCCTTGTGGTTTCCTTGACCGTGGCCGCTTCCGTGGCCACCTCGGCCGGTGTCGCTTCGGCCGCGACGTGGTCGTCTTCGGACAACTGGGCGACCTGGTCCAACGGTGGTTACACCGTCCGCAACGACGTCTGGGGCAGTGGGGCCGGGCCGCAGACCATCTGGGCGAATTCGTATTCCAACTGGGGTGTCTGGTCGAATCAGCCGAACACCGGCGGGGTGAAGTCGTACCCGCATTCGGCGAAGAACGTCGGCAAGAAGCTCAGCGCGCTCGGGAAGGTGTCGAGCAGTTTCAACGTCACTCGCCCCGGCAGCGGGGCGTACGAAACCGCCTACGACATCTGGGCGGACAACAACGCCTACGAAACCATGCTGTGGATGGACAAGCAGGGCGCGGTCGGCCCGCTCGGGAGCAAGCAGACCACGGCGACGGTCGGCGGCCACACCTGGGACGTCTACAAGGGATCGAACGGGTCGAACGCGGTCTTCTCGTTCGTCCGCACCTCGAACACCGACGCGGGCACGGTCGACGTCCTGGCGGTGCTGAACTGGATCCGTGCCCACGGCTGGTTCGGCGACGTGACGCTCGGCGAAGTCCAGTTCGGCTTCGAGATCACCTCGTCCGCCGGTGGCCTGAACTTCACCTCGAACAGCTACTCCGTCACCACGTCCTGACCCGGCCGGTCGTGAGTGAGAAACAGGGTTAGAACACTGTTTCTCACTCACGACCGCTTGGTCACTGGGAGCAGTGCTTGCCGGTGTTGATGCAGTTGACCACCTGGTTCATCAGCCGCTGGCCCATGACGTTCGCGAAGTCGTCGTGGTCCGAGCGGGGGTTGTGCTTCTCCTGCGGGAAGGCGTCCACTTTGTACTGGCCCTTCACCTGGATGTCGTGCGGGATGTCGTAGACCAGCTTGATGACCAGCTGCGGCACGTTCTTGAACCCCTGCGGGCACTTGCCCTGCTGGTCGGCGAACACGATGTGGGTGCGGTGGTTCGCGCTGTCGATGTTCTTGCCGTCCCAGCAGTTCGGGAACGCGTGGATCCGCTCGACCTTGCTGTTCGCCGGGCAGATCGGGTAGTGGTCGGTGAGCCGGTCCTCGAACCCGGTGCAGGTCCAGCTGGGCCGGGCGTTGGCCGGGCCATTGGTGCTCTCCTTGGCGTCGCCGTAGAGGATCCGCAGGAACTGCGGCATCGCGACGACCTTGCTCGCGCCGCCGCTGGTGAAGGTGATCGTCGCCGAGCGGACACGCTGGATCGTGCCGTCGTTGCCGGCCACCTCGTTCTTGTCGTTGACGCCGGGCAGCTCCGCGGGCGTGCCGGCGCTGTTCTGGCCGCCGTTGTCGAGGCCGCCCTTCCCGCTCTGCTTGAGCACGCAGGCCGCGAGCCCGCCCAGGTTCGTCGGCTTCGCCGCGCGGCGCCCGATCGCGATGGCGATCCGGTCGATCGTCGCGGTGCGCTTGTCCTTCAGCGGCCCGACGACGGCGTTCTGGATGTCCTGGGGCGTCTTCAGGTCGCCGTTCGCGATGCGCGCGTTCGCCTCGTCGATCTGCGTGTCGAGCAGGTCGAGGTTGCGGTTGACCTCGTCCATGGCCTGGTCCGGGACGTCGGGGAGCTTGCTCGCGACGTCCGGGCAGTCGACCTGGCTGCTCGCCTTGTCGGTCGCGCTCCCGGCGCGGTCGGGCTGGGTGGCGGGCGGGTTCTTCTCCGCCTCACCGGTGTCGATGCGGACCACGGGCCAGAAGTAGGCGGACTTGTCGCCGTTCTTGCAGGTGGTGCCGGCCTTGGCGAGGCTCTTGTTGTTCGAGTCGGCGTTCGTCGAAAGGTTGCCGACGTAGTCGTGCAGGTGCTGGGCGCCGTTTTTGACGCTCGGCTGGGCGATGAAGTTGTCGGGGTTGAAGTGGCCGTTCTCGTTGCGGCCGCAGTCCACGGTGAACGTGCCGCGCGCACCCTTCTGCTGCAGCGCTTTGTTCACGTTAACACCAGCGGGGACCTTGGCGATGTCGAGGAAGAACGACGCGTCGGCGGGATCCGCGCTGGCTTCGCCGGTGCGCCCGGCGGTGGTGGCGACGACGATCCCGCCGACCGCGAGCGCGAGCGCGAGGCCGCCGGTCGCGATCTTGGTGCGGCGGGTGATGCGATGTCTGCCCGTGGCGGGGGAGGTTTTCCGGGGCATGGTCACCTTCTTCGGTTTTCCGGGCACGCCGACGACAGCTGCGTGCCCGGGTGGGGAGACGCGCGGAACCCGGGGAAGTGCCACCGTGGGCGCGGAAATCGGGGAACCGCGCCCGGTGTCACTGGTTCCGGCACTGGCTGAAACGGCCGTGGCGGAAACCCGGTTCAAAGCGGCCGCCGCGCGTTACCGTTTCGTTATTTATGGAACCTGAAGGAAGTTCACGTCAGATCGTGTGATCGTTAACATCGGCTCCATGTCCGCGGACGACGCAGGTCCTGTCAGTGCCCCGGCCCGACGGGGCACGCTCGGCGTGATCGCCACGGGGGCCGCGGCGTCGGGGCCGGTCCTCAACGGCCTGCGCGCGGCCGCGCGGGAACACGGGTACGCGCTCGTCGTCTTCAGCGTGCCGGAACGCGGCCGGTCCGCGGTGCCGGCCGCCGTGGCGGGCCTGCGGTTGCAGGGGGTGGCGGGGGTCGTCCTGCTCGACCCGCACGCCGCCGCCGACCTGCCGCCGGTCATCGGCGTCCCGTTCGTCCCGGCCGCGTCCGCCGACCAGGGCGAAGGCGCGCGAAGGGCCACCGAACACCTCCTCGACATCGGCCACCCGACGGTCTGGCACGTCGGCGGCCCCGAAGACGGGCCGATCGCCCGCGCCCGTGAACGCGGCTGGCGGGAAACCCTCGAACGCCACGGCGCCGAGGTGCCCCCGGTGGTCCGCGGCGACTGGTCGGCCCGCTCCGGCTACCGGGCCGGGCAGTCCCTCGCCGTCGAAGCGGGGGTGTGCGCCGTGTTCACGGCCAACGACCACATGGCACTCGGTCTCCTCGCAGCGTTCGCCGAAGCCGGCATGCGCGTGCCGCGCGACGCCCACGTCGTCGGCTTCGACGACGTCCCGGAGGCGGCGTACTTCGCACCGCCGCTGACCACGGTCCGCCAGGACTTCGTCGCCGCGGGCCGCGAGACGATGGCGGTGCTCGCGGCCCGGATCGACGGGCTCGCGGCCCCGGGCGGCGGCGTGGTCCGGACCGAACTGGTGGTGCGGGAGAGCAGCCGCCCGGCCCGCAGGTGAGCGGAGGCGTCAATCTCGCAGTGGGGTTCCCCGCAGGTTCGCCGGGACCGCGAAATCCGGTACGGCAAACCGTTCGCGGGGCCGCCGCCGGTTCGTCCGGAACCACCCTAAAGCTCGAGCCGGTCGCCGAGGTCGCGGATGTGGTCGGCGTCGCCGCAGCCGAGGCCCAGCTGGCGGCGGCGCTCCGCCACGAACGCGCGGCCGAGACCCGTGCGGTCCGAGGTGGACATCGTGCGGCGCAGGTCGTTCAGCAGTCCGCGTTCCTCGCCGCGGACGTGCGCGTCGACGACGTTCTCCAGCCGCAGCAACGCCTTGTCGAAGTCGGCGGCTTCGAGAACGCCCAGGAGGTCGTCCGCGAACGGCGTCCCGGGGGAGTCCGGGCGGACGATCCGCTCGGTCGCCGTCGCGTGGGCGACGAGCAGCGCCGCCAGCTCGTCGACCAGGGCCGGGCGGTCGGCCTCGGCGTTGCGCAGGTCGCGGAACAGCTGCTCGAACCGGCGGTGGTCGGCCAGCAGCACCTCGATCAGGTCGGACCCGGGCGCGACCGCGGCCGGGCCCGGGCGCATCCAGCCGAACGTCAGCTCGACCGCCTGGCGCCAGTGCGCGTACTCGGAGTCGCGGCGGGCCGGGTCCATCGCCGGCAGCCACTGCCCGGCCCGGTGCCAGTTGCGCCGCAGCCCCTCGAGGTCCGGCCAGTACCCGACGGACAGCCCGGCCGCGTAGGCCGCGCCGAGCGAGACCGTCTCCGCCACCATCGGGCGGACCACCGGCACGTCGAGGACGTCCGCGATGCACTGCATCAGCAGGTTGTCGGCGGTCATCCCGCCGTCGACCTTCAACGTCGAGAGCGCCAGCCCGGAGTCGGCGTTCATCGCGTCGACGACCTCGCGGGTCTGCCAGCCGGTGGCCTCCAGCACCGCCCGCGCCAGGTGGCCCTTCGTGATGTAGGACGTCAGTCCGGCGATCACGCCCCGGGCCTCGCTGTGCCAGTGCGGCGCGAACAGCCCGGAGAACGCGGGCACGATGTAGCAGCCGCCGTTGTCCTCGACCGTCCGGGCGAGGGTCTCGATCTCCGGCGCGCTGCCGATCAGCTCGAGCCCGTCGCGGAACCACTGCACCAGCGACCCGGTGACGGCGATCGACCCCTCCAGCGCGTACACCGCCGGTTCGTCACCGATCTTGAACCCGACGGTGGTGAGCATGCCGTGGGTGGACAGCACGGGCGTCGAACCGGTGTTGAGCAGCAGGAAGCTGCCGGTGCCGTACGTGCACTTCGCCTCGCCAGGCGCGAAGCAGGTCTGGCCGAACAGCGCCGCCTGCTGGTCGCCGAGCGCCGCCGCGATCCGGATGCCGGGCACGACGCGCGAGGTGGTGCCGTAGACCTCGGTCGAGGACCGGATTTCCGGCAGCATCGCGCGCGGGACGTCGAAGAAGTCGAGCAGCTCGTCGTCCCAGTTGAGGGTGCGCAGGTTCATCAGCATGGTGCGCGAGGCGTTGGTGACGTCGGTGACGTGCACGCCGCCCTCGCTGCCGCCGGTGAGGTTCCAGATCAGCCAGCTTTCGATGGTGCCGAAGAGGACGTCACCGCGTTCGGCGCGTTCGCGCAGGCCCGGGGTGCGTTCGAGCAGCCAGCGGACGCGCGGCGCGGAGAAGTAGGTCGCCAGCGGGAGGCCGCACAGCTGCCGGACGCGATCGACGCCCGGCTCGCGGGCCAGCTGTTCGAGCATGGCGTCGGTGCGGGTGTCCTGCCAGACGATCGCCCGCCCGATCGGGTTGCCGGTGTGCCGGTCCCACAGGACGGTGGTCTCGCGCTGGTTGGCGATGCCCAGCCCGACGACCTGTTCCGCGGTCGCGCCGGCGTCGGCGAGGGCCTGCGGCACGATCCGGGCGAGGTTCCGCCAGATTTCGACGGCGTCGTGCTCGACCCAGCCGGGACGGGGGAAGTGCTGCTGGTGCTCGCGCTGCACGACGGAGACGAGCCGCCCGCGCGCGTCGAACAGGATGCACCGGGTGGAGGTGGTGCCCTGGTCGATGGACATCACGTACCGCTGGACCACGTGCGCACCTCCTTGACGATCGTGCCGCGCCGGCCGGCGCCGAACGGCCGCGGCGAGCGCCCGCGTGCCCCGCCGGGCACGTGCTCGCCGGGGCGCCGCCGGCGGCGAGTCCGGGGCACCCGCACCTCCCTCACCATCGGGACGCGCCCAGATCGCGGGACACCGCACGGGCGGCGTCGCGGACGTGGCCCAGCAGCCTCGGGTTCGGGCCGCCGTCCGGCTCGCAGAGGCGCTCGACCGCGCCGAACACGCCGATCGCACCCACCACGATGCCGCCGTGGCCGCGGATCGGCGCCGCGATCCCCGCCTCGCCGGAGATCATCTCGCCGTTCTCCACCGCCCAGCCCGCTTCACGTACCTTCGCACACGCGCGCTTGATCGCCGTCTGCGTGACCAGCGTGCGGCGCGTGTACGACTCCGGGGTCGCCTTCAGCGTCGTGTCGTAGGCCAGCAGCACCTTGCCCAGCGCCGTCGCGTGCAGCGGCAGGAGCGTGCCGACGTCCAGGGTCTGCAGGCTGTCGTCCGGCCGGAACACGTGGTGCACGACGAGCACGCGGCCTTCGAGGGGCGCGCCGATCCGGACCGCTTCGCCGCTGCGTGACGCCAGCGCGTCGGCCCAGTTGATCGCGCGGGAGCGCAGCTCGTTGACGTCGAGGTAGCTCGTGCCCAGGTGCAGCAGCGCCGCGCCGAGCTGGTACTTGCCCGTGTCGCGGTCCTGCTCGACGAACCCGACGCCCTGCAGCGTGCGCAGGATCCCGTGCGCGGTGCCCTTGGCCAGCTCGAGCGATTCGGCGATCTCGCCGACGCCGAGACGGCCCGAGCCGCGCGCCAGCAAGCGCAGGATCGCGGCGGCGCGCTCGATGGACTGGATCGGACCGGGCACGGCGCGACCCTACTGGATCGAGCGTTGCCAATCCGACCGGCAGTCACGGCGGAACACGTCCCGTTGAGTAAATTCGCTCCGGTTCGGGTCCGCCTGCTTTCGGCCGGATTGGTCACCTGACCGGCCCGGATTCGACAATGTCGAACATCCACACCGGGCGTTCGACAATGCCGACCGGGGTCCGTTGACCCCTGCGCACCCCGAACTTAGCTTTCACCCACCGGGGCAACGATCGGTCCTTTGTGGAGGAAGCAATGGTGCGAAACCTCAAGGCCCACGGACTCGTCGGCGAGATGGCCGCCGAGTTCGTGGGGACGATGATCCTCATCCTGTTCGGGTGCGGGGTGGTGGCGCAGGTCGTCGCCGCGGGCATCGGGGACCACGACAGCATCGCCTGGGCCTGGGGCCTCGGTGTCACGCTCGGTGTCTACGTCGCTTCGCGGATCAGCGGCGCGCACCTGAACCCCGCGGTCACCGTCGCGCTGGCCGTGTTCAAGGGCTTCGAATGGCGCAAGGTCGCCCCGTACGCCCTGGCCCAGACCGCGGGCGCGTTCCTCGCCGCGCTGCTCGTGCGCTGGAACTACACCGAGGTGCTCCACGCCAAGGACCCCGGCCTCACGATCAAGACCCAGGGCGTGTTCTCCACCCTTCCGGGTAACGGCACGCTCCCGGTGGGTGACTGGGGTGCCTTCCGCGACCAGATCATCGGCACCGCGATCCTCGTCCTGGTGATCTTCGCCATCACCGACCTGCGCAACACCTCGCCGGGCGCGAACCTGGCCCCGGTCGTCGTCGGCTTCCTGGTCGTCGCGATCGGCATGGCCTGGGGCACCGACGCCGGCTACGCGATCAACCCCGCCCGCGACTTCGGCCCGCGCCTGGCCTCCTGGCTGACCGGCTACGACACGGCGTTCACCGACCAGTACGGCTTCCCCTACTGGTGGATCCCGATCGTGGCCCCGGTGCTCGGCGCGGTGATCGGCGGCGCGATCTACAAGTTCCTGATCGAGCGCCACCTGCCCGCCGGGGAGCAGCTGGACGCCATGCCCGCCAAGGACTTCGAGCCCGCCAACTGACTTCCGCCGATCGACCGAGGAGTACCTCCATGCCTGACTACGTCGGCGCCGTTGACCAGGGCACCACGAGCACCCGCTTCATGATCTTCGACCACGGCGGCAACGAGATCGCCCGCCACCAGCTCGAGCACCAGCAGATCCTGCCCAGGCCCGGCTGGGTCGAGCACGACGCCACCGAGATCTGGGAGCGCACCCGCTCGGTCATCGCCACCGCGCTCACCAAGGCGAACCTGACGCACGGTGACCTGGCCGCGCTCGGCATCACCAACCAGCGCGAGACCACCGTCGTGTGGAACCGCCGCACCGGCCGCCCGTACTACAACGCGATCGTCTGGCAGGACACCCGCACCGACCGGATCGCCTCGGCGCTGGAGCGCGAGGGCAAGGGTGACGTCATCCGCCGCAAGGCCGGCCTCCCGCCCGCGACGTACTTCTCCGGCGGCAAGCTGCAGTGGATCCTCGAAAACGTCGACGGCGTGCGGGAGGACGCCGAGAAGGGCGACGCCCTCTTCGGCACCACCGACTCGTGGCTCATCTGGAACCTCACCGGCGGACCGGACGGCGGCGTCCACGTCACCGATCCGACCAACGCGTCGCGCACCATGCTGATGGACCTCGAAACCCTCGACTGGGACGACGAGCTGCTGTCGTTCTTCGACGTCCCGAAGCAGATGCTCCCGGCGATCCGGCCGTCGTCGAACCCCGGCTTCTTCGGCACCACCCGCGCGGACGGCCCGCTCGGCGGCGAGGTCGCGCTCACCGGCGTCCTGGGCGACCAGCAGGCGGCGACCGTCGGGCAGGTCTGCTTCCGGCCCGGCGAGGCCAAGAACACCTACGGCACCGGCAACTTCCTGCTGCTCAACACCGGTCACGAGCTGGTCCGCTCGAAGCACGGCCTGCTCACGACGCTGTGCTACCAGTTCGGCGACCAGAAGCCGGTCTACGCGCTGGAAGGCTCGATCGCCGTCACCGGGTCGGCCGTGCAGTGGCTGCGCGACCAGCTGGGCATCATCAGCGGCGCGGCGCAGAGCGAGAGCCTGGCCCGTCAGGTCGAGGACAACGGCGGCGTCTACTTCGTCCCGGCGTTCTCCGGCCTCTTCGCGCCGTACTGGCGCTCGGACGCCCGCGGCGCGATCGTCGGGCTCACCCGCGCCACGACGAACGCCCACATCGCGCGGGCCACCCTGGAAGCGATCTGCTACCAGACCCGCGACGTCGTCGAGGCGATGCAGAACGACTCCGGCGTCACGCTCGATGTGTTGCGTGTGGACGGTGGCGTGACCGCCAACGAGCTGTGCATGCAGCTGCAGGCGGACATCCTCGGCGTGCCGGTGTCGAAGCCGGTCGTCGCGGAGACCACCGCGCTCGGGGCCGCCTACGCGGCCGGGCTGGCCGTCGGCTTCTGGAAGTCGACCGACGAGCTGGAGCAGAACTGGAACGAGGACAAGCGCTGGCAGCCGACGTGGCCGGACGAGCAGCGCGCCGAGGGCTACGCGGGCTGGCAGAAGGCCGTCGGCCGCACGCTCGACTGGGTCGACGTGCAATGAACAGGAGGAGGAACACCGTGACCCCGCTTTCCCCGCAGTACCGGGCGGAGACCCTGCGGAAGCTCGCGAACGAAGAGGTCGATGTGCTGGTCGTCGGCGGGGGAGTGACCGGCGCGGGCGTCGCGCTCGACGCCGCGTCGCGCGGGCTGTCGACCGCGCTGGTCGAGGCCCGCGACTTCGCCGCCGGCACGTCCAGCCGCTCGTCCAAGCTGATCCACGGCGGCCTGCGCTACCTGGAGCAGCTGGACTTCAAGCTGGTGCGCGAAGCGCTCAAGGAACGCGGCCTGCTGCTGCAGAAGCTGGCCCCGCACCTGGTGCGGCCGGTGAAGTTCCTGGTGCCGCTGAAGCACCGGGTGTGGGAGCGCGGCTACATCGGCGCGGGCGTCACGCTGTACGACACGCTCGGCGGCGCCCGCGCGCTGCCGCGGCACCGGCACCTGTCCAGGCGCGGCGCGGGCAAGGTGGCACCGGCGCTCGCAGACGACGCGTTGATCGGCGCGATCCAGTACTACGACGCCCAGGTCGACGACGCCCGCCACACGATGACGATCGCGCGGACGGCCGCCGAACAAGGTGCTTCGGTGCTGACGCGGGCTCGCGTGACGTCGCTGCTTCGCGACGGCGAGCGAGTGGTCGGCGCGAAGGTGGTCGACCGGGAGAGCGGGGTCGAGTTCGAGATCCGCGCTCGCATCGTCGTGGCCGCCACCGGTGTCTGGAGCGACGACATGGCGGCGGCGGCGGGCATCCCGGCGCCGTTCACCGTGCGGGCGTCGAAGGGCATCCACCTCGTGGTGCCGCGGGAGAAGATCGACCTCGACACCGGGCTGATCCTGCGCACCGAGAAGAGCGTGCTGTTCGTGATCCCGTGGGGCCGGCACTGGATCGTCGGCACCACCGACACCGAGTGGGACCTCGACCGCGAGCACCCGGCGGCGAGCCGCGCGGACGTCGACTACGTGCTGGAGCACCTCAACGCCGTCCTGCGTACCCCCGTGACGCACGACGACATCGAGGGCGTCTACGCGGGACTGCGTCCGCTGCTCGCGGCGAAGTCGGCCGCGACGACGAAGCTGTCGCGGGAGCACGCGGTGGCGCACCCGGTGCCGGGCCTGGTGATCGTGGCCGGCGGCAAGTACACGACGTACCGGGTGATGGCCGCGGACGCGGTCGACGTCGTGGTCGAGGAGCTCGGCCGGCCCGCGCCGCCGTCGTGGACCGACCGGCTGCCGATCGTCGGCGCGGACGGCTACCACGAGCTGTGGGCCGACCGCGTTTCGGTCGCTTCGCGGACGGGACTGCCGCTGCCGCGCGTCGAGCACCTGCTGCAGCGGTACGGGACGCGGATCTGGAACCTCGTCGAGCTGGTCAAGGAGCAGCCTTCGCTCGGCGAGCCGATCACGGACACCTCGGAGTACCTCCGCGTCGAGGCCGTCTACGCGGTTTCGCACGAGGGCGCGCTGCACCTGGAGGACGTCCTCACCCGGCGGACGCGGATCTCGATCGAGGAGCGCGACCGCGGCGTCGCGGCGGCTCCGGTCGTCGCTTCGCTGATGGCTCCGCTGCTGGGCTGGGATGCGCACCGCACCGACCGGGAAGTGGCCAACTACCTGGCCCGGGTCGAGGCGGAGCGCTCGGCGCAGGAGGCCCCGGACGACGCGGCGGCGAACGCCACCCGCCTCGCGGCGCCGGCCCTGCTGCCGAGCTGATCCGGCGTGCTCACGGAGCCGGCACGCAGTCCAGCTCCGTGAGCACGTACCGGGCGTTGGCCGAGATGACCGGGTTGGTGTGCCGGTAGTACGGCAGCTGGATCACGGCCATCGACAGTGCCCAGCCGCGGCCGCGCGCCCAGGTCGCGTCGTCGGCGGCCACGGCGTCGCGGAAGATCTGCCGGGTGCTCCCGGACAGCAGGTTCCACGCGGGGATCAGGTCGCAGGCCGGGTCGCCGAGGCCCGCGGTGGCCCAGTCGAGGACGCCGGTCAGGCGGCCATCGGTGAGCAGCAGATTGCTCGGCATCAGGTCCGCATGCACCCAGCACGGCCGGTCTGTCCACTGGGGAGCGTCGAGGGCCTCGGCCCAGCCGGCCAGTGCCGCGTCCGCGTCGAACGGCTCGTCGGTGCGGCTCAGCTCCGTGATCGCCTGGCGCGTGGCCCGGTCGACGGCGGACAGCGGCGTCCCGCGGTAGGCCGGGGGACCGTCCGCCGGGTTCGCCCGGAGCGCGAGGACGAACTCCGCCAGATCGCGGGCCGGTGCGTCCCGGCCTTCCCGCGCGGGTTCGCCGTCGAGCCAGCGGTGCACCGCCCACGGCCACGGCCAGTCCTCGGCGGGTTCGCCCAGTGCGGCGACCTCCGGGACGGCCACCGGCAACCCGCCGAGCGCGCTCAGGATCCGGTGCTCCTTCGAGACGTCCTCGGCGGTGCGGGGCAGCCGGACCGTCAAGTCGTCCCCGAGGCGGTACACGGCGTTGACCGTGCCGCCGGAGGCCAGCGGAGTGATCGGGCGGTCGGCCCACTCCGGGAACTGCGTGCGCAGCAGCCGCCGGACGAGCGCGGTGTCGACGGCGGGCATGGGATCACCGAACCACGCACGTCAACCGGGTTTCCGTGACCCCGGGCACCCCGGATTGCACGACGATGCATGGGCGTGCATAATCATTCGCATGTCCAAGGTGCTCACTTCCCTGCCCGTCGGCGAGCGTGTCGGTATCGCCTTCTCCGGTGGCCTCGACACTTCCGTAGCGGTCGCGTGGATGCGCGACAAGGGCGCGGTGCCCTGCACCTACACCGCCGACATCGGCCAGTACGACGAGCCCGACATCGCGTCGGTGCCCGGGCGCGCACACGCCTACGGCGCGGAGATCGCCCGGCTGGTCGACTGCCGGGAAGCCCTCGTGGAAGAGGGGCTCGCGGCGCTGACGTGCGGGGCGTTCCACATCCGCTCCGGCGGCCGCAGCTACTTCAACACGACCCCGCTCGGCCGCGCGGTCACCGGCACGCTGCTGGTGCGCGCCATGCTCGAGGACGACGTCCAGATCTGGGGCGACGGCTCCACCTTCAAGGGCAACGACATCGAGCGGTTCTACCGCTACGGCCTGCTCGCCAACCCCTCCCTGCGGATCTACAAGCCGTGGCTCGACGCCGACTTCGTCACCGAGCTCGGCGGCCGCAAGGAGATGTCGGAGTGGCTGCTGGCCCACGACCTGCCCTACCGCGACAGCACCGAGAAGGCCTACTCGACCGACGCCAACATCTGGGGCGCCACGCACGAGGCGAAGTCGCTGGAGCACCTGGACACCGGCCTCGAGATCGTCAAGCCGATCATGGGCGTGGCGTTCTGGGACCCGGAGGTCGAGATCGCCACCGAGGACGTCACGATCGGCTTCGAGCAGGGCCGGCCGGTGACGATCAACGGCAAGGAGTTCGCCACCGCCGTCGACCTGGTGCTGGAGGCCAACGCCGTCGGCGGCCGCCACGGCCTGGGCATGTCCGACCAGATCGAGAACCGGATCATCGAAGCCAAGAGCCGCGGCATCTACGAGGCGCCGGGCATGGCCCTGCTGCACGCGGCCTACGAGCGGCTCGTCAACGCCATCCACAACGAGGACACCCTTGCGAGCTACCACAACCACGGACGGGAGCTCGGCCGCCTGATGTACGAAGGCCGCTGGCTGGACCCGCAGGCGATGATGCTGCGCGAGTCGCTGCAGCGCTGGGTCGGCACCGCGATCACCGGCGAGGTGACGCTGCGGCTGCGTCGCGGCGAGGACTACTCCATTGTGGACACCACGGGCCCGGCGTTCAGCTACCACCCCGACAAGCTGTCGATGGAGCGGACCGAGGACTCGGCGTTCGGCCCGGTCGACCGGATCGGCCAGCTCACCATGCGCAACCTCGACATCGCGGACTCGCGGGCCAAGCTCGAGCAGTACGCGAGCCTCGGCATGGTCGGCGGGAACTCCCACCCGAAGCTGATCGGTGCCGCCCAGGCCGCGGCGACCGGCCTGATCGGCGCGATGCCCGAGGGTGGCGCCGAGGTGATCGCCTCGCGCGGCAAGGCGGGCAACGACGAGCTGCTCGACAGCGCCGCGATGGAGTTCGGCACCGACTGACCCGCGTGCCGAAGGCCACCACGCGCGCCGTGGTGGCCTTCGGCGCGTTCAGGGGACGAGCACGACCTTGCCGGTGACGGTCCCGGATTCGGCCAGGGCCAGCGCCTTCGCCGCCTCCTCGAGCGGGATCCGCGCCGCGACCTGCGCCTCGAGCCGGCCCTGCGCCGCCAGGTCGAAGACGGCCGTCAGGTCCTCGGCGAGCCGCGCGCGGAACCGGGCGAGGTTCCGCTTGCCGCCCCAGACGTTGTAGAAGTGCGTCCGGCGGCGGTTCGGCAGCACCTTCCACCACAGCAGCCGGGCGACCAGCTTCAGCACGGCCGGCTTCGGGTTGCCGCCGGTGTCCTTGGTGGCCGCGCTGCCGTAGGCGACCAGCGTGCCGCCCGGCGCGAGCAGGCGGAACGAGTCGACGATGCCCGGGCCGCCGACGTGGTCGAAGACGGCGTCGACCCCGCCCGGCGCCAGCTCGCGCACCCGGGCCGGGACGTCGCCGCGGTAGTCGATGTGGGTCGCGCCGAGCGCGGTCACGACGTCGGCGTTGCGCGCCGAAGCCGTGCCGATCACCCGGATCCCCGCCACGCGGGCGAGCTGGACGAGCGTGGTGCCGACGCCGCCGCTCGCGCCGTGGACCAGGATCGTGCCGCCGGTCCGCACCCGCGCGATCCGGTGCAGCATCTGGTAGGCCGTGATGCCGTTGACGACGAACGTCTCGGCCTCGGCCGCGTCGAGTCCGGCGGGCACCGGGACCAGGTCGGCGGCCGGGACCACGAGGTGGCTGCTCCACCCGCCGATCTTGGTCATGGCGGCCACGCGGCGTCCGACCAGCGCGGTGTCCTCGGCTTCGAGAACGGTGCCGACGACGTCGTAGCCGGGCACGAACGGGAACGGCGGCTGGTCGTAGTACTTCCCGCGGCGCATCTGCTGCTCGGCGAACGAGATCCCGCTCGCCTCGACGCGGACGAGGGCTTCGCCGGCACCGGGCCGCGGCAGCTCGCGGTGCTCGACGCGCAGGCCGTCCGGCTCGACGAGGCCGGGGAGGACGATCTGGGTGGTGGTGGCCATGGGACTTTCCTTTCGGTGGTGAGTGATTGATCAATCACTCGATGGGCGTGAAAGAAGTGATTTGCGGGTCCGGTTCAGTTCTTGCCGGGGTGGCGGATGCCGGCGGCGAGCACCGCGGCCCAGTCGCCGGTGTGCTCGTCGAGGTCGAGGGTGGCGATCAGGTGGCAGAGCTGGCCGTAGGCGACGAACCGCTGCACCTGGTCTCCGTCGGCGCCGGAGCGCGTCAGGGCGAACTCGGTCACCTTGGCCAGCCCACGGCGGACGGCGTCGGCGATCTCCGGGGTGTCGGTCGCGGACTGGGCGTGCACCTGCAGCATCAGCAGGTTCCGGTCGGCGATCAGCTGGGCGTACGCGCCGCCCATCTCGTAGAGGATCTTTCCGGGGTCTTCGCCGTCGGCGCGGGCCGCCCCGTTCGAGAGCGCGTGCACGACCAGCTCGTAGCACCGGTCGAGCGCGGCGACGAAGAGGGAAACCTTGCCGGGGAACAACTTGAAGACGTAGGCGGGGGAGATGTCGGCCCGCGCGGCCACCGCGCTGATCGGCGTGCTGTGGTACCCGCCCCGGGCGAATTCGGCGATGGCGGCGTCGACGACGACGTCCCGCCGGGCGTCGGAGGTGGAGAGGGTGGCACCGCGCTTCGTCATGTGAGTGACTGTACACTCACTCTCGTCGGGAAGGCAACACCCGCGGTCAGTGGTCGTCGGGGGAGCCGCCCATCATCCGCAGCATCCCGGCGCCGCCGGTGCGGAGGAACCGGGCGACCAGGACCGCCGCGAGCAGCACGAACACGATGTTCAGCCACGTCGTGTAGTTCCACGACACGCCTTCCCGCAGCACCGTCGCCGAGCGCGCGGCCGGGATCAGGCCGGCGACGCCGAAGAGCAGTTCGACGAGGTACCCGGCGCCCACCATCGCGGCGTAGAACGTGCCGAGCAGCACCAGCGTCATCCGGGTGCCGTAGTACTTCCGGTAGATGTTCAGGATCGGCAGGATCAGCAGATCCGCGAAGAGGAACGCGACGACGCCGCCGAAGCTGATGCCGCCGTTCCACAGCACCGCGGCCAGCGGCACGTTGCCGATCGAGCAGACGAACGCCAGTATCGCGACGACCGGCCCGATGATCGGCCCCCACAGCGCCGACGCGACCGGGTGGCCGGTGAAGAACAGGGCCCGCCACCACGACTCCGGCACCCACGCGCCGACCGCGCCGGCGATCAGCAGCCCGATCACCAGGTCGCGCAGGATCGCCGCCCACTCCATGACGAACACGTGCGCCACCGCGGTGAAGCCGTCCGCCGAGAACAGCCGCTGCCGGAACGTGCCGGGGCCCTGGACGGACATGTCCATCGCCGCGTGGCCCTCCATCGACCCGGCGAGGCCCTTCTCCGCCTGCTCGCGGGCCTTCTCGAGGAGCCGGCGGCGGACGAAGACGCGGAACAGCACCGCCACCAGCACGATCATGATCGGGCCGCCGACGAACTCGGCCGCGGTGAACTGCCAGCCCATCAGCAGCGCCAGGATGATGCCCAGCTCGACGACCAGGTTCGTCGACCCGATCTCGAACGCCATGGCGGCGGTGAAGTGCGCGCCCCGGCGGAACAGCGACCGCGCCAGCGCGACCGCGGCGTACGAGCAGGACGACGACGCCGCGCCCAGCACCGAGGCGACGGCGAGGGTGCGCGGCCGGTCGTCGCCCATCAGCCGGACGATCGTCGACTTCCGGACGACGGCCTGGACGACGGCGCTCAGCAGGAACCCGAGGATCAGCGCCCAGAGGATCTCCCAGGTCATCGACCCGGCCAGGGCCAGCGCTTGGAGGACTTCGGCCACGAGACCGGACGCTACCCGTGCGGTGCCGCGGCTGCCACGCGAACGCGCCCGCCGCGTCCACAGTGGACGTGACGGGCGCGGCCGGCGGCGCTCAGACGCCCGCGGTGGCCGAGATCCAGTCGCGGTACTTCGTGATGTTGATGTAGGCCGTGTAGGACTGGCGGTCACTCGTCGACGCCACGCCGACCTGCCTGCCGTTCGCGTACATCGGGCCACCCGAGTCGCCGCCCGCGGTGATGCCGTCGCCGCGGTTCGCGCACACCGAGACGCCGGCCGCGCCGTCCGGGCAGTCGATCGAGGTGACGTTCACCTTCGCGACCTTCAGCAGCTGCGACTGGCACTCGATCTCCGGCTTGTCGGTGCAGGTGGCGCCCCAGCCGTAGACCTCGGCCTGGTCGCCCACCTTGACGTCGCCCTCGCTGCCGAGGGGCGCGTAGTCGGTCTGCACCTGCTGGTCGATCTGCACCAGCGAGATGTCGGCGTCCGGCGATTCGTGCACCGAAGTGGCGTTGACGGTGGTGCCCTTCGTCTGGTCCAGGTCGCCGACGTGGAAGCTGATCGCCTGGCCGTTCGCACCCTGCGTGCAGTGGCGCGCGGTGAGGATCCAGTCGGGTGCGATGATCGTCGCCGAGCAGATCTGCTGGCCGCCGGCGAACATCCGGGCCGCCGAGTGGAGTGAGTCGGCATTGCTGCCGTCGATGATGGCCGGCTGGGCGGCCAGGGACGGCGCCGCGGCCGCGAGTGCCGAGAACAGCACACCGGAGACGACGACGCCGGTTCGCGCGATACGCACTGGGGAACCTCCATCCGCGGACCGGGGTCCGGCGGTGACGTGGGGTGAGGGACGTGCCCACCGTCGCGGCTGTGGGTGAATCTCCGGAACCCGCCGATAGTCGGTTGATCCACAACGCGACTTTCGTCGTGGGCCGTCCGGCGCAGCCGCGGGCCCCGTCCGTGCTGACGCCGGTGAGTGCCTGCGAACCGGAAACTGTCACGTGTGAAAGCGCGCGTCACAAAGAACGAAGGGGCCGAAAAACCGTGAGCCGACCCATCGCGACCGGGCCCGCCGGAATCCGCCCGGCGGGCCGGGGCCGATGCCGGAATCCGGCACCGGGGAACTGCCGGGATCCGCCGAAACCGTTCCCTCCCAACGTGATCCTCCCTTCGTAGGTACCGGGTGCACGGCGGTGCGCGGAGTATTCCGTGCCACCACGTCGAATCGTCACCGGCTGGAGGACCACTTCGTGATCACCACTTCAGGAGTCCTACGTGGACTCGCGGCGGTTTCGGCCGCCGCGGCGGCCGTCGTCGCACTGCAGGCGCCCGCCACCGCGGCCGCCGCGCGGACCGATCTCGGCATCAGCATGCAGGCCCAGCAGAAGGACCAGTGGTGCTGGGACGCCAGCGGCAACACCATCGCCGGCTTCTGGGGATATTCGCTTTCCCAGACCCGGTTCTGCCAGATCGCGCACAACGAGTCGGGCAGCGACTGCGCGAACCACCAGGGTTACCTGTCCGACCAGCAACGGGTGTTCGGCTACCTCGGCTTCGCCGGTGTCGGGTCCTACGACTCGAACGGGCAGGTCCTTTCCTTCACCACCATCAAGAACCAGATCGACGCGGGACAGCCGATCGGCACCCGCATCGGCTGGCGTTCCGGCGGCGGCCACATGCACGTCCTCTACGGGTACGACAACGCGAACGGCGCGACCCGCGTGGAATACGGCGATCCGTGGCCGAACAACAGCCGCTACAACTCGATGAACTACGACACCTACCGCTCGAACACGCAATTCCGGTGGACGCACACGCTGTACGGGATCGAGGGATGAGCGTGCTGAAGAAGGCGATGGGCGCGGCCGTGCTGGCCGGCGCCGCGATGCTCACCACCACCGGCGCCGCGGGCGCGGCCACCGGCCCGGCCGGCACCCCGACCGCGGCCGACACCGCCGCGATCGGCCAGGTCACCGGCGGCCGGGCCACCCTCGACCGGCTCGCGACGACGAAGTTCCCCGGCGCCCACGCGGCCGCCGCGGCGCAGGCGGCGAAGGCCGACCCGGGCACGCAGGTCGCGGTCTACGAGCCGACGGCGGCGTTCGTCGCCGGAACCTCGGACGTCCCGGCCGCGCTCGCCTACGTCGCGGTGCCGGCGCGGGCCGGCGACGGCACGACGGCGACGGTCTGGGCCGAACGGCAGGGCGCGGCCTGGACCGTCGTCAACGTCGCGTCCGGCGACTACGAGCAGCGGTACGCCGAGGCCGCGGCCGGCGGCTACCTCCTGCACGAACCGCAGGTCAACGCCTGGTACGCGGTGCACGGCGACGCCGTGACGGCGCTGGACGGCTCGGTCACCGGCGTGGCCGCGG
This sequence comes from Amycolatopsis sp. NBC_01488, assembly GCF_036227105.1. Classification (NCBI taxonomy): domain Bacteria; kingdom Bacillati; phylum Actinomycetota; class Actinomycetes; order Pseudonocardiales; family Pseudonocardiaceae; genus Amycolatopsis; species Amycolatopsis sp. NBC_01488. Next base: position 6,929,199 of record NZ_CP109434.1, read on the forward strand.
GCACGAAGCTGAGCGTGCCGGACTACCGCGCGGCGCTGCACCAGCGGTACGCGGACAAGCTCCCGGGCTCGGCGTACGACCGCGACGGCGCGGGCGGCGGCTACGGCGGCCGCGAGCGCGCTGTCCCGGCGACCGGCTCCGACGACGTGCTGCTGCTGCCATTCGCGCTCGGCGGTGTCCTCGTCCTGGTGGCGGGCGCCGTCGTCGTGCCACGGCTGCGGCGCCGGTAGGTCCGCGTGGGGCCGCCGACGAGCCCGGCGGCCCCTTGGCAGGTGATCATGATCAGGGCACAATGCGCCATGCCCGTTCCCACGGCCGTCCAGCCGGAACCGGCGCGGTTGACCGGATCGGACCTCGCGCTGGTCGAGGCGCTGCAGCGCGACCCCCGGGCACCGTGGACGCGGATCGCTGCCGCCGTCGGCACCGACGCGACGACGGCCGCGCGCCGCTGGGACCGGCTGCAGGCGGCCGGGCTGGCCTGGCTCACCGCGTACGCCACCGCCCCGACGACCACGGTCGGCTACGTCGACCTGGCCTGCCGCCCGGACGCGCTGACCGAACTGACCCGCGAGCTGTGCGGCTGGCCGCCGGTGTTCAGCGTCGAGCGCACGACCAGCCGGTTCTCGCTGTTCCTCTCCCTGGCGGCCCGCGACCTCGATGCGCTGGACGAGCTGGTCACCGGCCGGGTCGGCGCCCTGCCCGGCGTGCGCGAGGTCCGGTTCGCCGTCGTCACCCGCGTCTACCGCGAAGGCAGCGGCTGGCTGGTGAACGCGCTGGCCCCGGAACAGCGCGCGGCGCTCGACGAGACGGCGGTGCAGGCCCGGCTGGTCGTCCCGCAGCAGTGGGACGACCGGGACCTGCGCGCGCTGGTCGAGTCCCTCGGCGAGGACGGCCGCCGCAGCTACGCCGAGCTGGCCCGCGACTGCCGGATGAGCGAGTCGGCGGTGCGCCGCACGCTCGCGCGGATGCTGCGCAACCACGAGCTGGACTTCCGCTGCGACCTCGCGCACGTCCCGGCGGGCTGGCCGGTGATCGCGGGCTACCGCCTCGACATCGCGGCGGACGACCTCGACCGCGCCGGGACGGCGATCGCGCAGCTGCCGGAGACGCGGCTGTCGGCGGCGGTGGTCGGAGCGGGCAACCTGGTGGTCTCGGCGTGGCTGCGGGAACCGGCCGGCTGCACGGGCTACGAGACGCGGCTCGCGGCCGCCGCACCGGGCGCCCGCGTGCTCGACCGCGCGATCACGCTGCGGATGCCGAAGCGGATGGGCCGCCTGCTCAGCCCGCACGGTCTCGGCGGGACCCACCAGGCGATCATCCCCGCCCGCTGACGGCGCCGAGACCGGCCGGCTGATGACCACCCACCACACACCGCGGCGCAGCGCGAGATCGGCGCGCTCGTCCTGGATGGCCAGGGCTGGGGAATAGGCGGCACCCGGTGCCGCCGCGGTGGATGCGCGACTTCCGGCGCGACGCGGCCGCGTAGGGTCGGAGGCGGGGAACCGGCACTGTGGAGGAACGTTTGGGCGAGCAGAACTGGGCCGGGAACCTCGGCTACACCGCGGACTCGGTGCCGACTCCGCGGACCGTCGAGGAAGTACGGGAAGCCGTCGCGGCCGCGACGCACGTCAAGGCCCTGGGCAGCCGTCACTGCTTCAACGACATCGCGGACTCGCCCGGCGGTGTCCTGCTGGACCTGCGCGCACTCGACGTCCCGGTGGAGATCGGCGACGGGACGGTGACCGTCGGCGGGTCCGCGCGCTACGGCGACTTCGCCGGACAGCTGCACGCCGCCGGGTTCGCGCTGCCGAACCTGGCGTCGCTGCCGCACATCACGGTGGCCGGCAGCGTCGCGACCGGCACCCACGGCTCCGGGCGCGGGCAGCCGGGACTCGGCTCGGCGGTGTCGGCGATCGAGCTGGTCACCGCGAACGGCGAGCTGCGGACGTTCACCCGCGCCCACACCGAGTTCCCCGGGCTGGTCGTCGGCCTCGGCGCGTTCGGCGTCGTCACGCGGATCACCCTGGACGTCGTGCCCACGTTCGACGTCCGCCAGGACGTCTTCGACGGCTTGCCCTGGGAGGCCGCGTACCGGCACTTCGACGAGATCGAGGACTCGGGCTACAGCGTCAGCATGTTCACGAACTGGGCGAACGACGCGATCGACCAGGTCTGGGTCAAGTCGCGGGTCGACGCGTTCACCGAGCGGACCGGCCTGTTCGGCGCGGTGCCCGCCGACGGCCCGCGGCACCCGGCGCACGCGGCCGGGATCTCCGCCGACAACGGCACGCCGCAGGGTGGGGTGCCGGGTCCGTGGCACGAGCGGCTGCCGCACTTCGCACTCGCGTTCACCCCGAGCGTCGGTGACGAGCTGCAGTCGGAGTACTTCGTGCCCTACGAGGACGCGGTGGCGGCCGTGCGGGCCGTCCGCGGGATCGGTGAGCTGCTGGCTCCGTTGCTGCTGGTGTCGGAGATCCGCGCGATCGCGGGCGACGAGCTGTGGCTGAGCCCGTGCCACGGCGGCGACCGGGTCGCGCTGCACTTCACCTGGCAGCCGCGGCAGCCCGAGGTCGAGGCGGTGCTCCCGATCCTCGAGGAGCGACTGGCGCCGTTCGGTGCGCGGCCGCACTGGGGCAAGCTCTTCCACCGGGTCGGGTCGTATCCGCGGCGGAGAGATTTCCGGGCGCTGGCCACGGAACTCGACCCCGGCGGGAAGTTCCGGAACCCCTTCCTGGAGCGGCGCGTCTTCGGCGGTTAGCCCGCCGGCGGGGCCGTGGTCGCGCGGACGATCAGGTACGTGTCGAGCACCTGGGTCGTCTGCTCGTCCGCGGTACCGTCCAGGAGATCCAGCAGGATCGTCACCGCCGCCCGGCCGGCCGCCTCCGTCGGCATCGCGATCGTCGTCAGCGGCGGGGCCGAGATCGCCGCGAAGACCAGGTCGTCGAAGCCGACCAGGCTGATCTCGTCCGGCACCGGCACGCCGCGGGCGTTGAGCCGCGCGAGGGCCCCGAAGGCGACCAGGTCGTTGTACGCGACGATCGCCGTCACGTCCGCGGCCAGGGCCAGGTCCGCGCCCTGCAGGCCGCCCTCGAACACCGGCGGGAACGGCCCGAACTCGACGACCTCGGTACCGTGCCGCTCGGCCGCCTCCGCCAGGCCCGCCCGGCGCGCGCGGTTCGCCCACGCCATGCGCGGCCCGCCGAGGTAGGCGCAGCGGCGGTGACCCAGCGCGGCGAGGTGCTCGATCGCCTGGCGCATCCCGTCGGCCGCGTCCATCACGATCGACGGGATCCCCGGCACCTCGCGGTTGAGCAGCACCAGCGTCGTCTGGCCGGCGAGCGCGCGCAGCTGGTCGTCGGTCATGCTCGGGCTGCCCAGCACGACACCGTCGACCTGCCGGGCCATCCGCCGGACCAGGTTCTGCTCGGTCGCCGGGTCCTGGTCGCTGCTCGCGAACAGCACCGCGACGTCGTCCTGCCGCGCGCGGGCCTGGACGCCGTCGAGCACGCCGGTGAAGAACGGGTTGCCGAGGTCCGACACGACGATGCCGATGTGCCCGGTGCGGGCGGCGGGCTGCACGGTCCCGACGGCGTGGTACCCGAGTTCGCTCGCCGCGGCCAGCACCCGGCTGCGCGTCTGGTGCCGGACCAGATCCGGCGACGTGAACGCGCGCGACACGGTCGAGATCGACACGTTGGCCCGGCGGGCGACGTCGTGAATGGTCACGCTCACGGCTACTCCTCGGCAGGCTCCTGCCACATCATGGAAACGCCCGGCAGCGTTGTCAACAACGGATCGCCTTGCGGCAGCGGGAATCCGGCCGCCGCAGGGCCATTCGGCTGGGCTTGGGATGAAAACCCTGCAAATCGTTGACCGGGTTTTGCTGCAAATCGTAGAACGGAGTCTCCGCCGCGTTCCCCGCTTCCGGGGCGCGGGTCCCCACCCCCTTCGAGGTGCCTGATGACCAGGAAGTCCCTGCGAGTTTTCGGAACCGCCGCCCTCGCCGCGGCGATGGCCGTCGCCGTCCCCACCGGCGTCGCGCACGCGGCCTACGAGAGTTCCCCCGTCGGCTACGGCGCCGGCACGACCGGCGGCGCGGGCGGCGAGACCGTCACCGTGACGACGGCGTCGGCGTTCACCAGCGCGGTGGCCGATTCCACGGCCCGCACGGTCCGGGTGAGCGGGAAGATCACCCTGGCGAGCAAGGCGCTGGTGAAGATCGGGTCCAACAAGACGATCCTCGGCGTCGGGTCCGGCTCGGGCTTCACCGGCGGCGGCCTCGCGGTGGACAAGTCGTCGAACGTGATCATCCGCAACCTGGCCATTTCCAAGGCGGTCGGCACCGACGCGATCCAGATCCAGCGCGGCGCGACCCGGGTGTGGATCGACCACAACGACCTGTCTTCCGACCTCGACCACGGCAAGGACTACTACGACGGCCTGCTCGACATCACCCACGGCGCGGACGCGATCACCGTGTCCTGGAACAAGTTCCACGACCACTACAAGGTGTCTCTGGTCGGGCACAGCGACAGCAACGCGGCCGAGGACACCGGCAAGCTGCACGTGACCTACAGCCACAACTGGTTCGAGAACGTGAACTCGCGGCTGCCGAGCCTGCGGTTCGGCACCGGGCACGCCTACGACAACTATTTCCACTCGGTCGCCGATTCCGCCGTGCATTCGCGGATGAACGCGCAGTTCCTCGCCCAGAACAACGTCTTCGAAGCCACGAAGGTGTGCCTCGAAACGACCGGTGACAGCGACGTCGACGGCTACCTGAACGAGTCGGGCAACTCGTTCGGCGGTTGCACGAACAAGATCACGCGCACCGGGAGCATGACGAAGGCGCCGTATTCCTTCACGCTGGAGCCGACTTCGACGGTCAAGGCGACCGTGACCGCCGGTGCGGGCGTCGGCCGGATCTGAACGGGCCGCCGGTTCGAGTAAGCGCTTACTCGAACCGGCCACCGCCGATCGGAGTACCCCATTTTCGACGAATTCGAAGACGTGTCCCGCGTATTGACACACTTGTCGCGAACGCCCTACCGTGACGACCGGAAGTTTCTCCCGAACTGCCCATTCGTCAGTTCCCGTGCGGCCTGGCCCGGCCGCGCCGATCGGAGACCCATGTCGGGGAGCAGGCGCCGCACCGTCGCGGACCGGCCGAGGCTGGCCGTGGTCGGCACGTCCGGCTACGCGTTCAGCTACCTGCACCGCGCCCGCATCCTGCACGACGAAGGCCTGGTGCGGTTCGCCGGCATGGCCGACGTCCGGGTGCCTTCGGCCGCCGCGGTCGCGCTGCTGCCCGAAGGCGGCACCGCGCACGTCGGGGTCGACGACCTGCTTCGCCACTGCCGTCCCGACATCACCGTGGTCGCCACCCCGCCGCACGCCCACGTCCGCGTCGGCGGGGCGGTGCTGCGGGCGGGCGGCGACCTCCTGCTGGAAACCCCGCCGGTGCTCGACCTGGCCGGGTTCCGGACGCTGTCCCGGCTGGCCGCGGAGAACGGTTCGGCGTGCCAGACCGGCTTCCAGAGCTTCGGCTCCCCGGCGCTGCCGGTGCTGCGGGCGGCGATCGCGGCCGGGAAGCTCGGCGAGGTGGTGGGGGTCGGCGCGGCCGGTGCGTGGATCCGCACCGACGCCTACTACCGCCGCAACCCGTGGGCGGGCCGCCGGTGGCTGGACGGCGAAGCCGTGGTCGACGGCGCGCTGACCAACCCGTTCTCCCACGCGGTGGCCACGGCCCTGCTGGTGGGCGGGGTCGGCGGGCGCGATCCGGCCGAGATCGCCCTGGAGCTGTACGGCACGCGCGACATCGAGGCCGACGACACGGCGTGCCTGCGCATCCGCTTCGACCGCGGCCCCGAGATCGTCGTCGCGGCGTCGCTGTGCGCCGAGCAGGACCACGAGCCGTACGTGGTGGTGCACGGCGCCAAGGGGCGCGCGAAGTTCTGGTACAAGAGCCACCGGCTGGAGCTCGACGACGAGCGCGTGCACCTCGGCGAACCGGTGGACCTGCTGCGGAACCTGGTCGCCCACCACCGCGACCCGGCGGGGGTGCCGCTGCTCGCGCCGCTGCCGGCCACCCGCGCGTTCGCCTCGGTGGTCGAGGCGGTGCGGGACGCGCCGTCGCCGGCCCGGATCCCGGCGGGCTGGATCCGCACGGCCGGCGAAGGGGGCAGCAGGCATCCCGTGGTCCGGGGGATCGGCGAGGAGGTCGCCGTCGCCGCCGACCGGCTGGCGCTGTTCTCCGAGATCGGCGTCCCGTGGGCGAGCGCGGTCCGCCCGGGCGCGGAACGCACCGGGTAGGGCCGCCCCGGTGCCCTTGCGCTGACAGCCCCGCGCCCACCCGGTTGCTGTAAGCGCTTTCTCGCGCTGCCCAAGTGGCGGAAAAGCCGTTGCTGCACAAGGGTTATTGCCCCGATTCGCCCGTTGACACGAGCCACGCGCACTGCCTACCGTGAGCGCGCTGACAGCGTTTTCAGAAAGTGCTGACCGGCTGAGAACGGAGAGCTCGATGCGTCGGACAACTGAACGGCGGACCTTCGTCGCGCTGGCCGCGGTGGTGCCGCTGCTGCTGACCGGGGTGGCCGCGTGCGGCTCGGACTCGGGCGGCGGCGGGGACGTGACGATCACGTTCGTGTGGTGGGGCAGCGACGGCCGGGCGAGCCTGACGAAGAAGGCCGTCGACCTGTTCCAGCAGAAGAACCCGAAGATCAAGGTGCAGACGTCGTTCTCGGCGTACGCGGCCTACTGGGAGAAGCTGGCGACGCAGACGGCGGGCGGCAAGCCGCCGGACGTGCTCAACGTCGACACGCGCTACCTCGCCGAGTACGGCGGCCGGGGCGTCCTGGCCGACCTGAACCAGGGCGCGGGCAAGGCGATCTCGCTGGCCGACGTCAACCCCGAGCTGGCGGCGACCGGCGTCTACCAGGGCAAGCGGTACGCCGTGCCGTGGGCGCAGAACACGCCGGCGATGCTCTACGACCCGGCCGCGTTCACCGCGGCGGGCGCGGACCCGGCGAAGGGCCTGACCTGGGACCAGTTCGCCGACGCGACCCAGAAGGTGAGCGCCGCCGGCGGTCCCCGCGGCACGACCGACTTCGGGATCCTCGACACGACCCTGGAGATCTGGCTGCGCCAGCAGGGCAAGCAGTTCTACTCGCCGGAGGGCAAGCTCGGCTTCACCGCCGACGACCTGCGCCGGTACTGGCAGCTCGCGGGCCGGTTCCGCGACGCCAAGGGCGCGTCCCCGGCCGACGTCACGGCGTCGTACAACACCTCGCCCGAGCAGTCGCCGCTGGGCAAGAAGCTGACCAGCTCCGAGTTCGCCTACGACAACCTCCTGCCCGCGTACCAGAAGGCGAACGGCAAGCCGCTGAACGTGGCGCCGTACCCGACCGGCGCGAGCGGGACCAACGGGCAGTACCGGCGCCCGTCGATGTTCCTGTCGGTGTCGGCCCGCAGCCGGCAGCAGGAGGCGTCCGCGAAGCTGGTCGACTTCCTGGTCAACGACCCCGAGGTGGGCAAGATCGTCGGCACCGACCGCGGGCTCGCGCCGAACCTCAAGGTCCGCGCCCAGCTCGCGACGTCGGCGAAGGGCGCCGACAAGACGCTCTACGACTACGAAGCCGCCCTCGAACCGAAGCTCGGCGCGGCCCCGCCGGTGCCGCCCAAGGGGGCGGGCGCGATCCAGAAGCTCCTCCAGCGCACCTACGAGGAAGTCGCGTTCGGCCGGATGAGCGTCGACGACGCGGTCGGCCGGTTCATGTCCGAAGCCGAGAAGGACCTGGCCTAGCCGATGACGACCGTACGCACCCCGGACCCGCCGGTCGCCCCGGAGGCGACCGCGCGCGTCCGGCGCCGGGACCGGCCGGCCGGTCGCCGCCGCAAGAGCCAGCCGGTGGCCTTCGCGTTCCTGACGCCGTGGCTGCTCGGCGCGGTGACGCTGACCGTCGGCCCGATGGTCGTCTCGCTCTACCTGTCCTTCACCGACTACGACCTGTTCACCGCGCCGAAGTGGGTCGGCTTCGGCAACTTCGCGCACATGTTCACCGACGACGACCGCTACCTGCAGTCGGTGAAGGTGACCCTGATCTACGTCCTGGTCTCGGTGCCGCTGAAGCTCACGGTGTCGCTGCTGGTCGCCATGCTGCTCAACACCCGCCGCGGCGCGGGTGGCTTCTACCGGGCCGCGTTCTACGCGCCGTCGCTGCTCGGTGCGAGCGTCGCGGCGGCGCTGGTCTGGCGGGCGCTGTTCATGGGCGGCGGTCCAGTCAACGACGTCCTGGCCTCCCTCGGCTGGCACACGCCCAGCTGGGTCGACGACCCGCGGTTCAGCCTCGCTTCGATCGTGCTGCTCGGGGTCTGGCAGTTCGGCGCGCCGATGGTGATCTTCCTGGCCGGGCTCAAGCAGATCCCGGCCGAGCTGCACGAGGCGGCCGCCATCGACGGGGCAGGCGCGGTCCGCCGGTTCCGGCACATCACGCTGCCGATGCTCTCGCCGGTGATCTTCTTCAACCTGGTGATGGAGGCCATCCACGCCTTCCAGGCGTTCACCCCGGCGTTCGTGATCGGCGGCGGCCACGGCGGGCCGGCCGACGCGGACCTGTTCTACACGCTCTACCTGTTCGAGGTCGGCTTCCAGGACTTCCACATGGGCTACGCGTCCGCGATGGCGTGGGTGCTGCTGGCGGTGATCGCGATCGTCACGGCGATCGTGTTCCGGACGGCGAAGCTGTGGGTGTTCTACGACGATGCCCAGGAGCGCTCATGACTGTGCTGCCCCGCACGGCCCGCTCGGTCGGCTGGCACGTCCTGTGCCTGGCGGGGGTCGCCGTGGTGCTCTACCCGCTGGTGTGGCTGGCCTTCGCGTCGGTCAAGCCGCCGGACGAGATTCTCTCGCGGCTCTCGCTGCTGCCCACCCGGTTCGTCTTCGACGGCTACACGAAGGGCTGGGAAGGCGCGGCGGACGTCGGGTTCGGCCGCTTCTTCCTCAACTCCGTCCTCGTCGCCGGATTGTCGGTGGTCGCGAACGTGCTCTCGTGTTCCTTGGCCGCGTTCGCCTTCGCGCGGCTGAAGTTCCGGTTCCGCGGCGCGCTGTTCGCGTTCATGATCACCACGCTGATGCTGCCCTACCACGTCACGCTCATCCCGCAGTACGTGATCTTCCAGCAGGCCGGCCTGGTCAACACGTTCGTTCCGCTGATCCTGCCGAAGCTGCTGGGCACCGAGGCGTTCTTCGTGTTCCTGATCGTCCAGTTCATGCGCGGCATCCCGCGCGAGCTGGACGAAGCCGCGACCATCGACGGCTGCTCGGTCTACCGGACGTTCTGGCACGTCGTGCTGCCGCTGTCGAAACCGGCACTGGTGACGACGTCGATCTTCACGTTCATCTGGACGTGGAACGACTTCTTCACGCAGATGGTCTACCTCAACGACACGGAGAAGTTCACCGTGCCGCTCGGCCTGCGGCTGTTCGTGGACACCAGCAGCGAGTCGAACTTCGGCGCGATGTTCGCCATGTCGGCCCTCGCGCTCGTCCCGATCGTGCTCTTCTTCCTCGCCTTCCAGCGCCTGCTGGTCGAAGGCGTCAGCACCAGCGGCCTGAAGGGGTGACGGGCGTGCGGACCCAGAGGCGTTCGACCCAGAGGCGTTCAGTGGAGTGGCGAACCGGGCTGGCGGACTTTTCCGACTGCCTGCTCGCGGGCCTGCTCGTCGCGCTCGCGTCGGTGCCGGTGGTGACCGCGGCGCCGGCGTTCGCGGCGGGCTGCCGGGTGCTCGACCGGGCGCGCCGCGGCGTCGCGCGTCCACTGTGGACGACGTTCTGGGCCGACTTCCGGCAGGCGGCCCGCGGCGGGCTGCCCTTCGCACTGGGGTGCCTCGCCGCGGCGGTGCTGTTCGCGGTCGATCTCCAGGTCGTCGGCTCGATGGCGGGCGCCGGGCTGCTCCGGCCCGCGGTGTGGGTGCCGGCGGTGACGGTCGCGGTCGTCGCGGTGCGGACGTGCGAGGTGGTCGCGACCGGGGAGCCGTCCTGGCGCCGGGCCACCGCGGCCGCCGCGCGGGAGACCGCGGCGGCGCCGAGGAACGCGCTGCTGCTGGCCGGGGCGATCGGGCTCGCGGTGGTGCTCGCGTGGATGCTGCCGATCCTGGCGCTCGTGGTCGCCGGGCCGCTGGCCCTGGCCGCGGTGGCGACCGGCGGCCGCCGATGATCCCGAGGATCGTCGTGTTCGGGACGGCCGGGCACGCGCTCACCCACCTCCGCCGCGCCCGCGCGCTGCACGACCGCGGCGAGATCGTGCTGGCCGGGGCGTGCGACGTCCGGGAGCCGCCGGACGAGGCCCGGGCACTGTTGCCGGACGACGCGCTCGTCGGCCGAGACCCGGCCGAAGTCGTGGCCGGGGCCGACATCGCCGTGGTGGCGACCCCGCCGCACACCCACCTGCCCCTGGCCAGGCTCGCGCTGGCCGCGGGCTGCCACCTGCTCGTCGAGAAGCCGCCGGTGCTCGACCTGACGGCGTTCGACGAGCTGGCGCGGCTGGCGCGGGACCGCGCGTGCCAGGTCGGCTTCCAGAGCTTCGGGTCCGCGGCGGTGCCCGTGGTCCGCGCGGCCCTCGCGCGGATCGGGACGGTCACCGGGATCGCCGCAGCGGGCGCGTGGATCCGCCGCGATCGCTACTTCCAGCGCGCCGAGTGGGCGGGCCGCCGCCGCGTCGGCGGCCAGCCGGTGGTCGACGGGGCCTTGACGAACCCCTTCGCGCACGCCGTCGCCACCGCGTTGCTGCTGAACGGGACGGCCGAGGCCGTGCCCGACCGGATCACCGTCGAGCTGTACCGCGCCCGGGACATCGAATCGGACGACACGGCGTGCGCCCGGCTGCGGTTCTCCGGCGCGCCCGACGTCGTCGTCGCGGCGACGCTCGACGCCGAAGCCGATCACGAGCCGTACGTCCTGGTCCACGGCACCGAAGGCCGGATCCGCTGGCACTACAAGACCGACGTCGTCGTGGCCGGCGGCGAGCCGGTGCCGGTCGGGCCGCCGCGGGACCTGCTGGAAAACCTCGTCGGGCACGTCCGCGACGGCGTGCCGCTGCTCGCGCCGCTGTCCGCGACCCGCGCGTTCACCGCGCTCGTCGAGGCGGTGCGCGACGCACCCGAGCCGCGGTCGCTGCCGCCCGGCTGGGTCCGGACCGTCGGGACCGGACCCGAGCGCCGGTTCGTCGTGCCGGGCATCGACCGGGCCGTCGACGCCGCGGCCGAGCGGCTCGCGCTGTACTCCGAACTCGCCCTGCCCTGGACCGGCGCCGGTTTCCGCGCCTGCGGCTGAGAAGAGAGGTGATGGCGGTGCGCCGCTACGCGATCGTCGGCCTGGGCTCCCGGGCCCAGCTGTTCGCCCGCGCCCTGGCCGGCTCGGCGCGGGCCGAGCTCGCGGCCTTCTGCGACCACAACGAAACCCGCATGCGCGTCCACAACGGCTGGCTGGGGGCTTCGGTGCCCGCCTACCGGCCGGAGGACTTCGCCGCGATGCTGGCCAAGGAACGCGTCGACGTCGTCGTGGTGTGCACGCCCGACCACACGCACGCGGACTACGTGGTCGCCGCGCTGCGTGCGGGCTGCGACGTCGTCACCGAGAAGCCCATGACCACCGACGTCGACGGCGCGCGGCGCATCCTCGCGGCCCGCCGCGAGACCGGGCGCTCGGTGCGCGTCGCCTTCAACTACCGGTACAACCCGGTGCACCGGCGCGTGCGGGAGCTGCTCGCCGCGGGCGCGATCGGGGAGGTCGGCTCGGTCGAGTTCAGCTGGCTGCTCGACACCGCGCACGGCGCCGACTACTTCCGCCGCTGGCACCGCGAGAAGGCCAACTCGGGCGGCCTGCTCGTGCACAAGTCCGGCCACCACTTCGACCTGGTCAACTGGTGGCTCGGCCGCGGTCCCGAGTCGGTGTTCGCGCTCGGGAAGCTGTTCTTCTACGGCGACGAGAACGGCCGCCGGCACACCGCGGCCGACGACCGGTTCGCGCTGGACCTCGAGGCCTCGCCCAAGCTGCGCGCGCTCTACCGGGACGCGGAGCGGGAAGACGGCTACGTCAGGAACCAGGACGTGTTCGCGCCGGGCGTCACGATCGAGGACGACGTGTCGGTGCTCGTCCGGCACCGCGGCGGGGTGGTCCTGAACTACCACCTGCACGCGTATTCGCCGCGCGAAGGCTACCGCGTCGCGTTTTCGGGCAGCTCGGGGCGTCTCGAGCTGGACGTCCGGGAAAACGAGTACGCCACGGACTCCGGTGAACCCGGCCGGGCGCGGATGACCTGGCAACGGCATTGGGAACCGCCGGAAGTCGTCTGGGACGAGCCTCTCGGCGAAGGGCACGGCGGCGGGGACGAGCGGATGCTCGCCGAGCTGCTGGGCGACGCCGAGCCGGACGCACTGGGCTGCGCGGCCGACCACGACGCCGGTCTGCAGGCGCTGCTCACCGGGCTCGCCGCCAACCGGTCTCTGGCCACCGGCCGGCCCGTCGCGGTGGCCGAGCTGCTCGCCGAAATCGGGGAGCCGGCGTGAGCCGCGCGGCGGTGGGCGACGGGACGCTGGCGCTGGCCGAGGACGACGACGACGGCGGAGTGCGCGTCCGGCTCGGCGACCTCGTGCTGGCGGAGTACGTCGTGGCGCCGCCGACGCCGTCCGGGGACTCGCCGAAGCCGTACCTGCACCCGCTGCGCACCACCGCGGGCGAGACGGTGACCGCGGTCCGGCCCCACGACCACACCTGGCACAACGGCCTGCAGTTCACCATGGCCCACCTGTCGGGGGAGAACTTCTGGGGCGGCCGGACGTACGTGCGCGGCCGCGGGTACACGCCGCTGGACAACAACGGCACCGTCGGGCACGTCCGCTGGGAAAGCCTCGTGTGCGCGGCCGGGCACTGCGAACTGCGGCACGAGCTGGCCTGGCGCACCGCCGCGGGCCGGCGGTGGCTGACCGAGCACCGCACGCTGCGCTTCGGCGACGTCTCCGCGGACAGCTGGACCCTGACGTGGTCGAGCCGGCTGCGCAACACGAGCGACCGCGAGCTGCGCTGGGGGAGCCCGGTGACCGAGGGCCGTGAGACGGCCGGGTACGGCGGCCTCTTCTGGCGAGGCCCGCGGTCGTTCGTCGGCGGCACCGTCCGGACGTCCGACGGCCGGTCGGCGGACGACGCGATGGGCCACCGCGCGCCGTGGCTGGCGTTCACCGGCCGGCACGACGTGAGCCTGCGGACCTCGACGCTGCTGTTCGCGGACAGTCCTGCGAACCCCGGTTTCCCCACGGCCTGGTACGTGCGCGCCGAGCCGTTCCCGGTGGTCAGCTTCGCCGCGACCTACCACCGGCGGTGGCTGCTCGCACCGGGAGAGGAGCTGACGCTGACCCAGCACGTCGTCGTCTTCGACGGCGATCCGGATCCCGCCCGGCTGGCCGAGTTCGCGGCCCGGGCGGCCGAATAGAAGGAGCCGACATGCGCTGGAAGGCCCTCGCGGGGTGCGTTGCCCTGCTCGGACTCACGCTCACCGCCGCGCCGGCGGAAGCCCACGGCCACGACCCGGGCCGCGTCGTGCTCGGCGCGCACGACGGCTGGGCCGCGGCGACCACCGGGACGACCGGGGGCGCGGCCGCCGCCCCCGGCGACGTCCACGTGGTGTCGAAGCGTTCGGAGCTGGCCGCCGCGCTGGCGGCGCACCCGGGCGCGCCGAAGATCGTCTACGTCCGCGGCACGATCGAGGGCAACGTGGACGCCCGCGACCGGCCGGTGAGCTGCGCGGACTTCGCCGATCCGGCCTACAGCCTGCCCGCGTACCTGGCGGCGTACGACCCGGCGACCTGGGGCCGGAACCCGGTTTCCGGCCCGCTGGAGGACGCCCGGGCCCGGTCGCAGGCCAACCAGGCCGCGCAGGTGGTGCTGGACGTCGGCCCGAACACGACGGTCTACGGCCTCGGCGGCGCCACGCTGCACGGGCTGACCCTGCGCGTCACCGGGGACAACGTGATCCTGCGGAACCTGACCTTTTCCGACGCGCACGACTGCTTCCCGCAGTGGGACCCCCTGGACACCGCGGACGGGAACTGGAACTCCGAGTACGACAACGTCGACCTCGTCGGGGCGACGCACGTCTGGGTGAGCCACAACGAGTTCAGCGACGGCGGGAACACCTCCCAACCGACCTACTTCGGGCGCAAGTACGAGGTCCACGACGGACTGCTGGACATCGTGAACGGCTCGGACCTCGTGACGGTGTCGGACAACCGGCTGCACGACCACGACAAGACGATGCTGATCGGCAACACCGACAAGCCGACCTACGACGTGGGCAAGCTGCGCGTCACCGTGCACCACAACGTCTTTTCGGAGATCGGCCAGCGCGCGCCGCGGGTGCGGTACGGGCAGGTGCACGTGTACGACAACCTCTACCTGGTGCGGGATCCGGCCACCTACACCTATTCGCTGGGAGTGGGGGTCGAGTCGCGGATCTACGCGGAGAACAACTTCTTCCGGATCCCGGCGTCGGTGCCGCTGGGCGTGCTGGTGAAGTACTGGAAGGGCACGGTCCTGCACGCGACGGGGACGCTGGTCGCGGTGGGCTCGCAGCGCCCGCGCCCGGTGGACCTGCTGGCCGAGTACAACGCGGCGAACGACCCGGATCTCGGGCCGGACGTCGGGTGGACGCCGACGCTGGTGGACCGCGTGGACCCGACGTGGGAAGTGCCCGCGCGCGTGCTCTCCGAGGCCGGTCCCGTTTTCTGAAAACGCCCTTCCGCGGCGGCCATCCGGGCGACCCGCGCACCCCGTCGCCCGGCGGCATTGACAGCGAAACCCGGCTCACCCGAGACTCGAGAAAGCGCTTTCAGCACTCGACCGGACCATTTCCCGAGAGGGAAGACCAGGGAGTGATGAGCATGTTCCCGACATCCCGGGTGAGCCGGGCCGCGGCCGTCGCCGCGCTCGCGGCGGCCACCCTGCTCGGCGCCGGCGCGCCGGCGACCGCGGCGACCGCGGCGGCCGCCTGGCCGAACCCGAGCACCAGCGTGCCCGTCGGCCAGACCATCAAGGTCACCAGTGGTACGTACGACGGTGGCCTCAAGCGGTTCTACGGCACCGGCGACCTCGGCACCAGCGGCCAGAGCGAAGACCAGGGCCCGCTCTTCGAGCTGGCCAACGGCACCACCCTGAAGAACGTCGTCCTCGGCAACCCGGCCGCCGACGGTGTGCACTGCCTCGGCACGTGCACGCTGCTCAACGTCTGGTGGGAGGACGTCGGCGAGGACGCCGCGACCTTCAAGGGCACCTCCGCCTCCCAGACCATGACCATCGACGGCGGCGGCGCGCGCAAGGCGTCGGACAAGGTGTTCCAGCACAACGGTCCCGGCACGATGTACATCCGGAACTTCCAGGTCGACGACTTCGGCAAGCTGTACCGCTCCTGCGGCAACTGCAAGACGCAGTACCAGCGGAACGTCGTCGTCGACAACGTCGTGGCCACCGCGCCCGGCAAGGCGCTCGTCGGCATCAACACCAACTACGGCGACACCGCGAAGCTGACCCGGATCACCATCGTCGGCGACTCGAGCCGCAAGATCGTGCCCTGCCAGAAGTACCGGGGCGTCACCAGCGGCGAGCCGACGACGACCGGCAGCGGGCCCGATTCGACGAACTGCCTGTACACCACGGCCACCATCACCTACCAGTAGCCGTCCGGGGGCGCCGGCCGCCGTCCGGCGCCCCCGGCACCGAGTGGAGGTGTCATGCTCAAGACCCTGCTGCTCGCCTCGGTTCTCACCGGGGCGACGCTGGCCTCGCCCGCAGCGGCGAACGTCGTCGTGGCGAAGGACGGCTCCGGCAACTACACCACGATCCAGGCCGGGATCGATGCCGTCTCCACGGGCGGCACGGTGTCGGTCAAGCCGGGGACGTACCACGAGGTGGTCACCGTGCCCGCGGGCAAGACCGGGATCACCCTGCGCGGCACCACCGGCAAGGCGGCCGACGTCGTCGTCGACTACGACAACGCGAGCGGCACCAGGAAACCCGACGGCTCGACGTACGGCACCACGGGCAGCGCGACCGTGACGCTCGCCGCGAACGACTTCACGGCGAGCGCCCTGACCTTCCGCAACTCCTTCGACCGCACGGCCCACCCGGAGATCACCGCCACCCAGGCGGTGGCGGTGAAGGCCACCGGCGACCGGATGGTCTTCGACCACGTCACGTTCCTCGGCCACCAGGACACGCTGTACGCCGACACCGCGACCACCGGCACGATTGGCCGTCAGTACTACCGGAACTGCGCGATCAGCGGGGACGTCGACTTCCTGTTCGGCCGCGCCACCGCCGTGTTCGACCGGGCGACGATCACCGCGCTCGACCGCGGCTCGGACCCCAACGGCTTCCTGACCGCGGCCAGCACCCGCCGGAGCACCGCGTACGGCTTCCTGATCGTCGGCAGCAAGGTGGTCAGCTCGGCGCCGAACGCCAGCTTCTCCCTGGGCCGGCCGTGGCACCCCGGCGGGGACGCCGACGCCGTCGCGCAGGTCGTGATCCGCGAAACCGTCCTGCCCGCGGCGATCAAGCCGACGCCGTGGACGGACATGTCCGACTTCTCGTGGAAGGACGCCCGGTTCTTCGAGTACCGCAACACCGGCCCGGGCGCGGGCACCGGCACCGACCGGCCGCAGCTGACCGCCGCCCAGGCCGCGACGTTCACCGCGCAGCGCTACCTCGGGGGCGGCGACGGGTGGAACCCGGTGCGCTGACGACGTCCGTCGTGAGCGCACCGGGCCGCGGGGCGCCGGGTCAGGTCAGCTTGTTCTTGACCTCTTTGGCTTTGCCCTTTGCGGTGCCTTTGGCGTCCTGGAGTGGGGCGTAGGTGCTGTAGAGGGCCGGGTCGGGTTTCGGTGCGGTGCCGGGGCCGCCGAGGGGTTCGGGGTCCATGAGGTAGTCGAGGCCGGCGTCGGTGGTCCAGCTGCTGCCCTTGGCGCCGTCGGGGCCGTCGGAGAGGTGCCAGATGGTGTGGTTGTGGGTCTGGTCTTCTTCGTCGAAGAGGGCGTTGGGGGCGATGTCGTCTTCGAGGCCGTCGGCCTTGAGTTCTTCGATGGCGGCGAGCCATTGCTTCTGGTGGACGGTGTCGCGGGCGAGGTTGAACTGGAGCATGGCTTTGACGCCGGGGTCGTCGGTCATGGTGTAGAGGCGTGCGGTTTGCAGGCGGCCTTGGGCTTCGGCGGCGGCGTTGGCGCGGAAGTCGGCGAGCAGGTTGCCGGAGGCGACGATGTACTTGCCGTTCCAGGGGGTGCCGTTGCTGTCGGCGGGGAGCGCGCCGCCGCCGGCGACGATGGCCTGCTGGACGTCCATGCCGCCGAGGGTGGCGGCCATGACCGGGTCTTTGACCGCCTGGGCGGTCATCGTGGCCGGGGCGCCTTCGAGCAGCCGGGCGACCATGGTGGCGAGCATTTCGACGTGTCCGATTTCTTCGGTGGCGGTGTCCATGAGGAGGTCTTTGTACTTGCCTTCGATGCGGCAGTTCCAGCCTTGGAACAGGTACTGCATCGTGACGCTCATTTCGCCGAAGGCGCCGCCGATGAGCTCTTGGAGCTTGTGGGCGTAGACGGGGTCGGGCTTTTCGGGCTTGGCTTCGAACTGCAGCAGCTTCGTGTGACGGAACACGCGGGCGTCCCTTTCGTCGGCGCCGGTGGTTCCCGGGGCGGAACCGGTGGCCGAAGCCGCCGCATTCCCGGGCGTCGCGCCGATAACCGCGAATTCCGCGCGAGTTCGCTGGGGCGGGATCACCGGACGAACGTCCGAGCCTCCTCCTCGGCCGCTCCCAGCTCCTGCTCCGCGGCCGCAGCGTCCCCGGGCCCGCCGCGCCGGACCAGGGCGTCGGCGTGGCGGCGGCGGGAGAACACCACCGCCGGCCAGTGGGCCAGCGCCAGGTTGTGCTGGACCGACGCCCGCAGGTGGGCCACCGCCCGGTCGAGGTCGCCGGTGGTCAGGGCCGCCGTGCCCAGCGGGTAGTGGACCGAGCCGAAGCACGCGATCGCCAGGCTCGCCATGGCCGGCAGGTGGCCGAACGGGCGGAGCAGCTCGGACACCTTCGCCGCCGTGCCGGCGTCGTCGAGCAGGAAAGCGGTTTCCGCCGCGCCGCACAGGGAAATCAGCCACGTGCTCGACCGCGGCAGCGCCCCCAGGTCGTCGCCGCACAGGCGGGCCAGGGCACCCGCGGCCGTCCGGCGGTCACCGGCCGCGGCGGCGGCCACCGCCAGCGCCGCGTAGTACGAGTTGTCGATCGGGCTGAGCGTGGGGGAGTGCATCAGCCCGTCCAGCACCGGCACCAGCTCGCCGAGCCGGCCCTGGAACCACCGGATCGCCACCAGCTGCGCGCCGTACCAGCCGAGTGCGTCGAGGTCGCCGGCCGCCTGACCGAGCTCCGCACAGGCCTGGGCGCCCTGTTCGGCCTCGCGGAACCGGCCCGCGCGGATGGCGAGCATGACCTTCACCGCGTCGGCGACGAACCCCGCGGCCAGGTGCTTGCGCGCCGCCAGCAGGTCTTCGAGCTCGCCGAGGCGCCGCTGCGCGTGCGGGTCGCCGGCCAGGAACAGGTCGACGGTGTCCCACAGCACGCCCATCACCAGGTCGGTGCGCCGCCCGGACCGGCCGCTGACGCCGACCAGCTCGGTGGCCAGCGCGTGCCGCCGGGCCGTGTGGTCCGGCCCGAGCAGGCAGTGGTGGGCCAGGCTCAGCGCTTCGGCGTGCGCGACCGGATCACCGGCCGCCCGGGTTTCTTCGACGACGGCCAGGATCCGGTCGTGCGTCACGTGCTGGTAGTCCTCCTCGCCCGCGAGCCGCGTCCGCAGCCGGCGGGCGAGCGCCGACGCCGGGTCGACCTGCTCGAGCGCGTGCCGCAGGCGGGTCAGCAGCAGCTCCGACGCGGCGGCCGTCCGGTGTTCGTGCACCCACACCCCGCCCAGGCCGAGCGCCGCGCGGGCGAGCGCGTCGGCGTCTTCGGCCTGCTCGGCGCGGCGGTAGGCGGTTTCGAAGTGCTCGCGGCTGGTCCGCAGGTCACCGTCTTCGAGCAGGGCGTGCTCGCCGGCGGCGAGCGTGTCGTCCGGGGCGATGACGACGGTCCCCGGCCGGACCGCGAGCAAGCCGGGATCGTGGGCGAGCACCTGGCGGTGCACCTGGGCCAGCACCGGCGACGGTTCCACCCCGGACGCGGTGATGAGCCCGTGCCGGGCCCGGCGGAACGCCGCCAGCGCGTCGCCCTGGCGCCCGGCCCGGTAGAGCGCCGTCATCAGCTGCGCCCACAGCCGTTCGTGACCGGGGAACGCGGCGGTCAGCGCCTCCAGCTCCGCGATCAGCCCGGTGTCCTCGCCGGTGGCCAGGTCGGCGTCGATCCGGTCCTGGACGGCGTTGTGGCGCACCCGTTCCAGCCGCATCCCTTCGGCCTTCAGGGTTTCGACGCCGTCGAACTCCTCGTACGCCTTTCCGCGCCACAGCGCCAAAGCGGCGGCCAGGTGCTCGCGCGCGGCGCGCGGCTCGCCGGCCGCGAGCGCCCGCCGTCCCTCTCCGGCGAGCTGCTCGAACCGTGCCGAGTCGAGGGCTTCCGGCGCCGCGCGCAGCACGTACCCGGGCGAGCGGGTCAGGATCAGGTGCGGGCCGACGGATCCGCGCAGCCGCGAAAGGTACGTCCGCACGGTCCGGTCCGCGTGCTGGGGCAGCCCCTCGCCCCACAGCGCGCGGCCCAGCGCGGGGACGCTCACGACGCGGCCGGCCTCCGCCGCCAGCACGGCGAGCAGCGTCCGCAGGCGCGGTCCGCCGACGTCGCGCGGCGCTCCGCCGATCCGGACCTCGAACGGTCCCAGCACTCCGAGGTCCACCCCGCCGGTGGTGTTCCCGACCATCCCCGCCCCTCCGCCGCGGACGCGTCCGCGCTCAGGCGTAAAGGAGTGGCACGGGCCGCGCGAGATACGTCGACAGGAAAGAAAAGTGCCGTCGACGAACTGTCGACGGATCGTCGACCGGCACTGCCAGGCTCGGCAGCCGTGGACCGAGGGGTCCGCAACCACCGGTTGTTCGGGAGGACATCCATGAAACGCACGATTCGAGGTCTGGCCGGGGTTTTCGCCGTGGCGGGGGCGAGTGCCGCCCTGGTCGCGGCCGCGCCGGCGGCCGACGCCGCAGTGTCGGTGAAAAGCGCTACTTACGGCCAGCTGCACAAGGGCGACTGTGAGCAGGACAACGGCACGATCGTCATCCGCTCGGACGGCACGGGCGACTGGAGCGCGACGACGCTCACGTTCCAGACCCACTCCGGCGACGTGTGGCACGCCGACTTCGACTTCAAGACGACGGCGGGCACGCAGCTGTTCCACCGGGGCACGTTCAACAGCCCGGTGATGAACGACGGCAACCCGCCGCCCCGGTACTTCTGGACCGCCCACTTCACCTACGACCCGTCGCTGTTCGGCGCGGTCGACATCTTCAAGACGACCCAGACCTACAACTGCTGACGGGGAAAGCCGCCCCGGGCCGCCGGTTCGCCGGGCCGCGGCTACGTGATCGGCACGGTGGCGACGCAGGACGCCGTGCCGTTGTCGAACTTCGCCGACGCCGTGGCCCGCGCGGTGGCCGGGATCGCGAGCCCGGCCGGCAGCGTCTGGGTGTGCTCGCCGTTCGTGGCCGGGCCGACGCTCGTGTAGACGGTGTGCGTGCCCAGCCCGTCGGAGTAGGAGATCCGCAGCGACTGGGTGCCGACGTCGCCGATGTACGGGCCCGCCGTGGTGACCACGCCGAGCGGGTGGTGATAACCGCCGGAGGTGTCGTAGCGCAGGGTGAACGTCCCGCCGAACTCGCCGGCGTGGCAGGTGCTCGTGACCTGCCGGACGGTCGCCGCCTGGGCGGGGACGGCCAGCGCCGTGACCAGTATCGCGACGAGCCCGGCTCGCACCACAGTCTTCATCTGTTTCCTCGCTCTCGTTCCCCGCCATCCTGCCGGGTCGCGCTTCCGTCCCGCTTCCGTCATCCGGCGGTACGCACGAGCAGGACCGGGCACGCCGCCTGGTGCAGCAGCGCCTGGCCGGTGGACCCGAGCAGCAGCCCGGGGAACCCGCCGCGGCCGCGGTCGCCGAGGACGACCAGCTGGGCGGTCCCGCTGCGCTCGATCAGCTCGCGTCGCGGGTGGGCGTGGACGACGACCTGCTCGACGGCGACGTCGCCGGTGTCGTGGTCGTGGAGCCGTTCGCCGAGCAGCCGGCGCCCGGCTTCGGTGACGCACCGCGGGTCCTGCCGCGGCGGCGGCGCGTCCGCCCAGGCGTGCAGCACGACGAGGGGGGCACGGCGGACGCGGGCCTCGGCGAGCGCGGTGGCGAGCACGCGGGTGCCGGCCTCGCTGCCGTCGATGCCGGTGACGACCGGGCGGTCACCCGCGCCGGGCTCGTCCCAGCTGTCCCCGCGCACGACGACGGTGTCGCAGCGGGCGTGCGTCCCGACGGCCGCGGCGACCGAGCCCGCGAGCAGGCCGGCGAGCCGCCCGTGCCCGGTGGATCCGACGACGAGCAGCGCGGCGGTCCGGCTCGCCTCGATCAGGGTCTGGGCGGCCCGGTCGGGGTCGAGCCGCGTCGCCGCGTCCGAAATCCCTTGCGCCATGGCCAGTTCCCGCGCGATCCGCAGCGCCCGCCGCCCCCGGGCACGCAGGGCGTCGACCATCTCCTCGGGCGGCGGCACGACTCCGCCCGCGAGCAGCGCGGGGACGTCGAGGGCGTGCACGATCTCGAGGGGCGCGTCCCGCAGGCAGGCGGTCCGAGCGGCCCACCGGACGGCGTCCAGCGACTCGCCCGACCCGTCCACCCCGGCGACGATCGGCGCGGCGGCAGCGGTCATCCGCCGACTCTATGCCCGCGCGGGGGCGTGGTGGGCCGCTTCCGGCGAGCCGGCCGCGGCTCGACCCGATGGCCGGCGTCCGCGATATTTGAACGCGTTCAAATTCTTCGGTACGGTGGTCGGCGGACCATGAAGGGGGATTCCATGAAGGTCGTCATACCCGGGGGCACCGGGCATCTCGGGCGGGTGCTGAGCCGCAGGCTGACCGGACGCGGGGACGAGGTCGTCGTGCTCACCCGGCGCGACGCCCTGCCGGAGCCGGGGGTGCGCCACGTCCGTTGGGACGGGCGTTCCGCGGGGCCGTGGACCGCCGAGATCGACGGCAGCGACGTCGTGCTGAACCTGGCCGGCCGCTCGGTGAGCTGCCGCTACACCCCGGCCAACCTGCGGGAGATGTGGAACTCGCGCGTCGATTCGGCGCGGGTCGTGGGCGGCGCGATCGCCCGCGCCACGCGGCCGCCGCGGGTCTGGCTGCAGATGAGCACGGCGACGATCTACGCGCACCGGTTCGACGCCCCGAACGACGAAGCCACCGGCGTCCTCGGCGGTGCCGAGCCGGGCGTGCCCGCGTACTGGGCCTACAGCGTTGATCTCGCCCGGGCGTGGGAGCGCGAGCAGCAGGTCGCGACGACCCCGCGCACCCGCAAGGTCGCGCTGCGGACGGCGATGGTGATGAGCCCGGAACCCGGCGGCGCGTTCGAGATGCTGCTGCGGCTCACCCGGCTGGGCCTGGGCGGTCCGGTCGCGGGCGGCGCGCAGTACCTGTCGTGGATCCACGAGGACGACCTGGTCCGGGCGATCGACTTCCTCGTCGAGCGCGACGACCTGAGCGGGCCGGTCAACCTGGCGGCCCCGGAACCGGTGCCGTACCGGGACTTCCTGCGTTCCCTGCGCGCGGCGGCGGGTGTCCCGTTCGGACTCCCGGCCACGAGGTGGATGGCGGAGGTCGGCGCCTTCGTGCTGCGCAGCGACACGGAGTTGCTGCTGAAGAGCCGCCGCGTGGTGCCGGGCCGGCTGCTGGACGCCGGATTCGCCTTCGACCATCCCGAGTGGCCGGCCGCGGCGAGGGACCTGCTGAACCGTCCATTGCGGACGGTCAGCTGAGTTCGCTGTTGTCCCGCAGCCTCCTCAGCATCAGCGCGAGGTGCAGCCGGAACCGGCCGGCGGGGGAGTCGATCTCGAAGCCGAGGACGGCTTCGGCGCGGGCCAGGCGGGCCGGCATCGTGCTGTGGTGGCGGTGCAGCACCGCCGCGGCCTTGCGGGCCGAGCCGGTCGCGCACAGCGCGTCGAGCGCCGCCAGGGTGTCCGCGCCGTGGGCTTCGGCGGCGAGCCGGTCGAGCGCGCGGACGTCCGGCAGCTCGGCGAGCTCCGGGCCGCCGAGCTTGCCCGCGAGCGCCGCGAGACTGCCGAGGCGGTCCCACCACACCACCGGTTCGGCTTCGGAGGTGAAGCGCAGCGCCGTCCGGGCGGCCGCCCACGAGCGCGCCGCGTCGATGGCGGGCAGCTCCGGGCCGATGCCCGCCCGGCCGCCGTCCGGAAGCGGCCCGGGCACCGCGGCCGCCAGGACCGCGCGCACCCCGCCCAGCTGCGCCGACCGGCCCGCGAGACCGTTGACGCCGGTGCCCGCCAGCACGCGCAACCGCGCCCCGGGCGCGATGCCCAGCAGGTGCAGCGCCCGCGAGCGCTCGGCCGTGCCGGCGTCCTCGGACAGCACCAGCTCGACCAGCGCCGGGTCGCCGAGCTCGGGCCGCGGCACCGCGCCCTGGTCCAGCAGGACCGCGGTGGCGATCGCGAACCGTTCCAGGAGCATGTCGTCGAGCGGGATCGGCGCGCCGTCGCGGGCCACCCACGCCTCGACACCGCCCTCCAGCCGGCGGACGGCCGCTCCCGCGGGCGCCGTCCCGGGCGTGACGGCGTCCTCGCCCGGATCCGCGCGCAGCGACAGCCCCCGGCCGGGCGCGTGCACGCCGACGCGGCAGCCGGCAAGTTCGGCCGTGCTGCGCACCAGCGCATCCAGGCCGGCGCGCCCGGTGATCAGGCGGTCGAAGAACCCGATCACCCGTACGGCGTTCTCGGCGTCGGCGTCGAGCCCGGACAGCCGCAGCAGCAGCCCCTTCATGCCGTCACGATAGGCGCGCCCGCCGCCGGATGGCGACCTCCGGCGCGGCAACGCCCGCCGCGTGGCGGTGGCCGGGGGAGTGCCGCGCGGCCGAAGATCGGGGGATGACCTACGCGATCGATCCCGAGCTGCTGCCCTGGCTGGACATGCTCCCGGCCGTGACCCTGACCGACTACGACGCACTGGTCGCCGCGCGCTCCTCGATGGGGCAGCTGGGCGAGGTCCTGCCGGCCTACGAGCCGGTGACCCCCGTCGACGTCCGGAACACGACCGTGCCCGGGCCGTCGGACGCGCCGGACGTCCCGGTGCGCGTCTACTCGCCGGCGAACCGCACCGGCGCGGTGCCCGGCCTGCTCTACCTCCACGGCGGCGGGTTCGTCCTCGGCGACCTCGACATGTTCCACGCGTCGCTGCTCCGGCTGGTCGACGAGCTGGGCATCGTGATCGTGTCGGTGGACTACCGGCTGGCGCCCGAGCACCCGTTCCCGGCGCCGGTCGAGGACTGCTACGCGGCTTTGCAGTGGGTCGAGGCGAAGGCGGCGGAGCTGGGCATCGACCCGGCCCGGCTCGGCGTGGGCGGCGAAAGCGCGGGCGGCGGCCTCGCGGCGGCGGTGGCGCTGCTGGCCCGTGACCGCGGCGGCCCGGCGCTGAGCTTCCAGTACCTGGGCATCCCCGAGCTCGACGACCGCCTCGGCACGCCGTCGATGCGCGCGTACACCGACACGCCGCTGTGGAACCGGCCGAACGCGATCTTCAGCTGGACCAGCTACCTCGGCGCGGAACCCGGCGGCGACGACGTCTCGCCGTACGCCGCGCCGGCGCGAGCCGCGGACCTGGCCGGCCTGCCGCCCGCGTTCGTGACGACCTGCCAGTTCGACCCGTTGCGCGACGAGGGGATCGAGTACGCGCGCCGGCTCGCGCACGCGGGCGTGGCGACCGAGCTGCGGCACTACCCGGGCACGTTCCACGGCTCCGGGATGGTGGAGACCGCGGAGATCTCGCGCCGCATGTTCGCCGACGAGGTCGAGGCGCTGCGCCGCGGGCTGCGGGTGAGCGCGGGCTGAGCCACGGCTCGGGGCGAGTGGCCGGCACAGCGGAGTTCAGCGGGCCGCTCGCCCACCCGGCGCCGTCGCGCGATCATGAGTGTCTCCCGCGAAAGGAGCCACCGTGACCACGACCGTCGGTCTCCTGCACCCCGGCGCGATGGGCGCCGCCGTCGGAGCGGTCCTCGCCGGCCGCGGCGTCCCGGTGTCCTGGCTTCCCGCCGGGCGCGGGCCCGCGACGCGCCGCCGTGCCGAAGCCGCGGGGCTCACCGAGGCCCGGGACCTCACCGGGTGCGACGTCGTTCTCAGCGTCTGCCCGCCCGCCGCCGCGCTGGACGTCGCCCGTGCCGTCGCCGACTCCGGCTTCGGCGGCCTCTACCTCGACGCCAACGCGATCAGTCCCCGCCACGCCGCCGAGATCGAGCGGATCCTGGAGAACGCGACCGTCGCGGACGGCGGGATCGTCGGCCCGCCGCCGCGGGCATCCGGCACGACGCGCCTCTACCTCTCCGGGCCCGGCAGCGGCGTGGCCCGGCTCGAGAGCCTGTTCGACGGCACGCACCTGCGCCCGGTCGCGCTGGCAGGTCCGGTGGGCAAGGCGTCCGCCCTGAAGCTCGCCTTCGCCGCCTACAACAAGCTCACCTTCGCACTCGCCGCGCAGTCCCACGCGCTCGCGCAGCGGCACGGCGTCGGCGGCGAGCTGCGCGAACTCGCCGCCGACGTGCTGCCCGGCACTCCCTTCGGCGCGCCCGACGGGATCACCGCCGCGGCGGCCAAGGCCTGGCGCTGGGAGGGGGAAATGGCCGAGATCGCGGAAACCTGCGCCGACACCGGGCTGTCCCCGGCCCTAGTGACCGCCGCCGGGGAGCTGTTCGGACGCTGGCGCGACCACCGCGACGACGACGGCGTCGCCCTCGGCGACCTCCTTCAGGCGCTGGTCACTCCGCCGGAGTGACGTCGATCAGCACCTTGCCGGTCACCCCCTCCTCGGATGCGATGTGGGCCTTCGCGGTGTCGTCCAGGGGGAAGCGGTGGACCGGCACGCCGCGGTCCGCGCCGAGCCGCAGCGCGCCGTCGGCCATGGCTGCCGTGACGTCTTCGGCGCCGGCGCGCAGCTTGTCCGCGCCGACGCTGTAGAGCACCAGGAACTGGTAGCGCGCGTTCAGCCACAGGTTCGCGCCGAAGTCGAGGCTGACGGTGCCGGTGCCGCGGTCGTCGCCGTAGATCGCGACCGTGCCGCGCGGGCGCAGGACCTCGGTGTGCAACGCGGCGTTGACTCCGGCCGCGACCTCCACGACCAGGTCGACGCCGTCCGGTGCGACCTCGCGGATCCGGGTGGCGAGCGCCGGGTCCGGGTAACGCAGCACGTGCTGGGCGCCGGCCGCGCGGGCCAGGGCCGCCTTCTCGTCGCTGCTGACCGTCGCGATCACCGTCGCGCCCGCCCAGCGGCCGAGCTGGATGGTGGCGTTGCCGACCGCGCCGGCGCCGCCGCTGACCAGTACCGTCCGGCCTTCGAGCGCGCCGGGGGACAGCCGCGCGGGCCCGTCCTCGGCGACCGTCAGCGCCCGGTGGGCGGTCAGCCCGGGAACGCCGAACCCGGCGCCCTCGTCGAACCCCACGGAGCCGGGCAGCCGGACCAGCTGCGCGGCCGGAAGCACGGTGTACGCCTGCGCGGTGCCGGCCGCGGGACCGTGGGTGCCGGCGAGGATCAGCCACACGCGGTCGCCGGGCGCGAACCCGGTGACGTCCGGGCCCACCGCGTCGACGACGCCCGCGCCGTCCTGGTTGGGGACGGTGTCCGGCGTTTCGGTCCCGGCCTCGGCGCCGCGGCCGAGCCGGGCCTTCCAGTCGGTCGGGTTGACCGCGGACACGACGATCCGGACGCGGACCTCGCCGGGTCCCGGGTCGGCGGCGGCCCGCTCCGACAGCGACAGCACCTCGGGTCCGCCGTGGCGGCGGTAGACGACTGCTTTCATGCCCGGTGCAATCCCGCGGCACCCCCGGGTTATTCCCGGCGGCCCCGGAAATGAGGTGGCGGGAAATCCGCAGCGTGTGCCGCCCGCTTATTCGCCGAGGAGCGAAAACGGCGGGAAAATCCGCGCCCGCGCGGGTGATCCCCCGGCCGGGCGATTTTCGGTGTTGCCCGCGCGAAATCGGCCGCCGTCGCAGAAACTGGGCGCGTGGGAGAGGAAAAGCGCGGTCCGGGGGACGAGCGGCCGAAGCGCGACGACGGGGAACCGACGCCGATCTTCGACGCGGTGTTCAGCGCCACGCGCGCGCGGGCCACTACGAACAATCCGCCGGGGGAGCCGGAGAAAACGGGGCGCTGAATCGCGATCGGCGTGGCAAGGGAGGGAAGCCGGTGCGCGAGGGGCGGGCGTGGCGCGGCCTGGCCGTGACCTACGCGGTGGTGTCGGCGGCGCAGGCCTACCTCGCGGCCGCGATGGACGTGGTGTGGGCGGCCGCCCTCGCGGCGCTGTTCCTGGCGGCGGCGATCGCGTGCGGGTGGGCGGCCCGCGACCGCCACCGCTGATCTGTGGCACTTTGTTCGACGTCCGCAGTGGACATGTAGCATGTCCGCTGCACGTGCATCTGCGGTTGAGGAGTGGAACGTGGCAGGCGTCGTGAACAGCATGATCGCCGCCGAGTACGCGGCGGGCGCCACCATCTCGGAGCTGGCCGAGCGCTGGGGCATCGACCCGCGCCAGGTGGTCGAGCGCCTCTCGGCGGCCGCCCGCTCCTGACGGCCGCCCGCCTCAGATCGCCCGTTCCCCCTTGCCGAGCACGACGATCCCGCCCTCGCTGACGTGGTAGTGCCCGCGGTCGCGGGCCAGGTCGACGCCGATGTGGGCCCCCGGCGGCACGACGACGTTCTTGTCGAGGATCGCCTTCCGCACCACCGCGCCGCGGCCCACGCGCGCCCCGTCCAGCAGCACCGAGCCCTGCACCACCGCGCCCTGCTCCACGATCACGTCCGGCGAGAGCACCGAGTCCACGACCTGCGCGCCCGAGATGATGCAGCCGTTGCTGACGATCGACTGGTTCGCCGAGCCGCCCTCGACGAACTTCGCCGCCGCGCGCTGGCCCGGGTGGGCCAGGATCGGCCACTTCCGGTTGTAGAGGTTGAAGATCGGGTGCGTCGAGATCAGATCCGTGTGCGCGTCGTAGTAGCTGTCGATGGTCCCGACGTCGCGCCAGTAGCCGTGGTCGCGCTCGGTTTCGCCGGGCACCACGTTGCCGTTGAAGTCGTACACCGCCGCTTCCCCCGACTTCACCAGCGCCGGGATGATGTCGCGGCCCATGTCGTGGTGCGACGCCGCGTTCTCGGCGTCCGCGTGCAGCGCTTCCAGCATCACCTTCGTCGTGAAGAGGTAGTTGCCCATCGACACGTACGACTCCTCGGGGGAGTCCGGCAGGCCCGGCGGGTCGTCGGGTTTCTCCATGAACGCGTCGATCATCAGCCCGTCGGTGGTCCGGATGACGCCGAACGAGCTCGCCTCCGCCCGCGGGACGCGGATCCCGGCGACGGTGACCCCGGCGCCCGAGGAGATGTGGGACTCCAGCATCTGCCGGGGGTCCATCCGGTAGATGTTGTCCGCGCCGAACACCGCGATGTACTCGGGATCCTCGTCGTAGACCAGGTTGAGGCTCTGGTGGATGGCGTCGGCGCTGCCCTGGTACCAGCGCGGGCCCAGCCGCTGCTGCGCCGGCACCGGCGTGACGTACTCGCCGGTCAGCGACGAGAGGCGCCACGTCGTCGAGATGTGCCGGTCGAGCGAGTGCGACTTGTACTGCGTCAGCACGCACAGCCGCCGGAACCCGCCGTGCACCAGGTTCGACAGCACGAAGTCGACCAGCCGGTGCACGCCCCCGAAGGGCACGGCCGGTTTCGCGCGGTCGGCGGTCAGCGGCATCAGCCGCTTGCCCTCGCCGCCCGCGAGCACGATGCCCAGCACGTCGGCTCCAGTGTTCACGACGACCTCCCGCACGCTTCGTAGAGGGCGACCGTCCGCTCGGCGATCGCCTTCCAGCCGAACTCGCCGACCGCGCGCTCGCGGCCGGCGGTACCCATCGCGGCCGCCCGGTCCGGGGCGCCCACCACCTCGTTCAGCGCGGCGGCCAAGCCCGCCTCGAACCCTTGCGCGTCCTGGTCGTCGTAGTGCACCAGCAGCCCGGTCCGGCCGTCGTCGACGACCTCGGGGATGCCGCCGACGTCGCTGGCCACCACGGGGGTGCCGCAGGCCATCGCCTCCAGGTTGACGATGCCGAGCGGCTCGTAGACCGACGGGCACGCGAACACCGCGGCGTGGGTCAGCAGCTGCACGACCTCGTTCCGGGGCAGCATCTCCGGGATCCACCGGACGCCGGTGCGCGTCTTCTCGAGGTCGGCGACCAGCCCGCGGAACTCGGCGTCGAGCTCGGGGGTGTCCGCGCCGCCCGCGCACAGCACCAGCTGGACGCCGGGGTCGAGCGACGCGCCCGCGCGCACCAGGTGCGGGACGCCCTTCTGGCGGGTGATCCGGCCGACGAACAGCACGTACGGCCGGTCGGGGTCGATGCCGTGCTTCGCCAGCGCTTCGGTGCCGGGGTCGGGGCGGTACAGCGCGGTGTCGATGCCGTTGTGGATCACGTGCACGCGCTCGGGCGGCACCGCCGGGTACGCGGCCAGGACGTCGCGGCGCATGCCACCGCTGACCGCGACGATCGCGTCCGCGGCCTCGTAGGCCTCGCGCTCGATCCACGACGAAACGCGGTAGCCGCCGCCGAGCTGTTCGGCCTTCCACGGCCGCAGCGGCTCCAGCGAGTGCGCGGTGACGACGTGCGGGATGCCGTGCGTCAGCTTCGCCAGGTGCCCGGCGAGGTTCGCGTACCAGGTGTGGCTGTGCGCGAGGTCGTGGCCTTCGAGGGCGTTCGCCATCGACACCGCGATGTCCATGGTCGTGAACGCGGGCTGGCGGTAGCCGTGGGGATCGGTGTGCCCGGTGGCGTCGGGGCGATCCGCGCCCCAGCAGTGCACGTCGAGGTCGACCAGCGGTCGCAACTCCCGGGCGAGGAACTCCACGTGCACTCCGGCGCCGCCGTAGACCTCCGGCGGGTATTCCCGGGTGAGCAGGCCGACCTTCATGCCGAAACCCTATGGCCTCCGCGGCCGGTGGCGCAGTCTGGCGTCCAGGGGAATCTTCGGAGTTTTGGGTCACCGCTCAGATGAGCGGCAAGATCAGAGCCCGTAGAGCCGGGTCCAGTTCTCGCGCGAGGTCAGCTCCGGCACGGCGCGCTGGTATCGCTCCTGCACCGCGGCGCCCTCCTTGCGCAGCCGCTGGATCACCCGGACGCCGCGTTTGGCCAGGTCCACGACCTTCGCGCGGTCGTAGGACCGGACGCGGACGCCTTCCTGGTTCGCGTCTGTCACGAGCACCGTCGAGAACAGCGACGTGTGCCACCAGTGGGCCTCGTCGGCCGGCACCGCGCCCAGGCCGAACCGGTGGCGCCCGGTGGTCTGGTCGAGCAGCCGCTTGAGGAGGACGACGAGGGTCCGGCTCGGCGGCGGCGCGCTGTTGATGATGCCGATGTCGTTGGACGCGATGCCGGGGACGTCGGTGGCCTTGTGGCGCTTGGTCTCGGGGTACTGGTCGCGGATGCGGCGGATCTCCTGCATCGCCTCGACACCGCCGTCACGCAGGATCTGCGGGCCTTCGAGGAAGTCCTCGACGGCTTTGATCAGCGTCGCCGACAGCCCGTACTGCATACCGAGCAGGTAGCGCACGAGCTGGGCGAGCAGGACCCGGGAGAGCAGGTTGAGGTTGAACGGCGAGTGCAGCGCGGCGGTGATGATCGAGTTGCGCAGGTTGAAGTAGCGGTGCCACTCGTCCCAGTCCTTCATGTGGAAGTCCGCGTGCCACACCCCCGCCCCCGGCAGCGTCACGGTCGGGAAGCCGTGCGCGCGGGCCCGGTAGGAGTACTCCGCGTCGTCCCACTGGAAGAAGAACGGCATCGGGTAGCCGGTGGCCTGCACGACCTCATAGGGGATCAGGCAGGACCACCAGCCGTTGTACCCGGCGTCCAGCCGCCGCTCCTGACGGTTCGGCTTCAGGGTCTCCTCGTCCACGCCGAGCAGGTCCGCGGTGGACAGCGAATGCTCGACCGGCTGGCCGGGCTCGAGGGTGTTGAGCCGGGCGTACTCGGCGCCGACGTGCAGCTGGTTGGGGTGGAACAGGTTCAGCATCTGCCCGCCGACGATGATCGGGTTGGCGGCGCGGTTGGAGAACGCCGTCATCCGGATCACCAGGTCCGGCTCGAGCAGCACGTCGTCGTCCATGAACAGCACGTTCGCGTGCTCGGTCGCGGTGTGCCCGGCCACCTCGAACAGGCCCCGGGTGAACCCGCCGGCGCCGCCGAGGTTGGGCTGCTTGATGTAGTGCAGCTTGTCCGCGAGGTCCTTGGCGACCTGCTCGAACCCGTCACGGGACTCGACCAGGTCGGTGCCCTGGTCGGCGACGTAGATCGCGTCCAGGGTCTCCAGCGACGAGACGTCCGCGGCGAGGGCTTGCAGGTTCTTCAGGCAGTCGTCGGCGCGGTTCATCGTGCAGATCGTCACCGCGGTCGGGCGGATCTTCTCCGGTGCTTCGACGGTCCAGCGGACCTGCTCCACCCGCAGCGTCTGGCCGCCCTCGGTCTCCAGGTCCAGCCAGAGCGCGCCGCCGTCGTAGAACTTGTCCAGCTTCGCCGTCAGCGTCACCTTGAGCTGTTTGGCGTCGGCGACCTGCTCGGCGGCCACCACCCGCGGCTCACCCTCGACGTCGGAGGCGCCCATCGACAGCAGACCGGTGCCGGTGACCACGGCCTCGACCGACACCTCGGTCACCGTCGTCCAGCGCTGCCAGTAGCTGGCCGGGAACCGGCCGAAGTACGTGTTGCCCGACACCTTCGTGCCGGGGTCCAGCCGGAGCGAGCCCCGGTCCCGGATCGCCGAACCGCGGTGGATTTCGGCGTAGAGGTCCTTGCTGACGATCGGCGCCGGACCCGCGTACAGGCCGCGCTGAGCGATGAGGTCGGTCATGCTTCAAGCTCCGCTTCCGTTGCCCCGGACGAGATACAGCTGCTGGGTGCCGGCCCACGGCGACGTCAGCGTCCACCTGCGCAGCGCGCCGGGTGGCGGGTCGCCGCGCACCAGCGCGAAGTCGGTGACGATCGGCCGGACGCCGAAGTCGAAGAACCGGAAGTTCAGGTCGACCGCGGCCCGGCCGAGCGCACCCAGCCGGGCCTTCCGCTCGGCGATGGCCGGCCCGACGGCGCCGCGGTCGTCGAAGAGGTCGACGATCGCGCAGCCGCAGCTGTAGGCCAGCACGCCGATCTCGCCGCCGCTGCGCACGGTGCCGCCGCCGACCAGCCGGCCCAGCTCCGGGCCGATCCGCTCGTAGTCCGCGGTCGCGTCGTGGTTGGACATCAGCGGCGCGAACCGCCGCGGCAGGCCGCCGGACGCGTAGCCGCCGACGCTGATCACCAGGACGCCCGCGACCGCGGCGGCGGCCGCCACCCGGCTCGGCACGCGTACCGCGGCGGCCGCGGCGGCCGCGAGGAAGAGCGTCGCGGCGACGAGGCTCGGCCCGTAGTACCAGTGGTACGGCGGCACATGCAGCCGCGTGTAGGCCAGGTAGTGCGCGATCCCCGCGGGGACCAGCGGGGCGAACGGCCGCACCCGGGCCCACACCGGACCTCCCCGGGCCGCGTCCACCAGACAGAGCGCGAAGGCGGCCAGGGCGAGCGCGACCGGGAGGAAGGACGCGACCGTCGCCCACGGGAAGACCTCCGCGTAGAGCCCGGGACCGTTGCCGAAGTCCCACTGTCCCCAGGACTTCTGCAGGGTCTTGATGATCACCGTGTCCGGCACCGCCGACCCGAGCACCACCCAGCTGAAGGCGAACCAGGGGAGCGCGACCGCCACCGCGGCGAGCACCGACTGCCACGCCTTCTCCCAGAACCGGCGCCGCAACACGAAGACCACCAGCGCGACCACGACCAGGTCCGGGCGGACGAGCGCGAGCAACCCGGTCAGGACACCGGCGGCGACCGGCCGCCGCTCGGCTGCGCACACCAAGAGCCAGGCGACGCCGGCCGCGCCGAGCTCGACCTCGAGCCCGATCGACGACAGCAGCAGGGGGTTCACCGTGAGCAGGGCGATGGCCGCCGGCGCGAACCACGCCGGCAGCCCGGCCCGGTCGCCGGCCCGGCGCAGCGCGAGGACCAGCGCGACCTGGCAGAGGACGAACAGCGCGCCGGCGGCCAGGACCGCGTCACGCAGGACCAGGGTCAGGGCAGCGAGGAGCAGGACGTTCAGCGGCGACGTCGCGGTGTTCGACGTCTCCGCCGCGATCAGCCCCCAGTGCCCGTGGAAGGCGAGGTTGCGCGCGTAGGCCAGCGTGATGAACGTGTCGTCGACGAGGTGCGGGCGCACCACCGCGAAGACCAGCGCGGACGCCGCGGCCACGACGCCGGGCAGCACCCAGCGCCGCGGCCGGGACTCCGGGGCCACGATCCCGGCGGCGGGCTCCCGCCGCTGCGCCACGGTCACGGTTCGCGCGTGAGGCTGAAGTGGCCGACGCCCTTGGCCGCGGAGTACACCTGCCAGCTGTCCGGCCCGGTCGCCGGGCCCGAGGCGTACAGCAGCCGGTAGTCCGGTTTGCGCGGGGTGATCGAGCGGTCCAGCCAGTGGTAGTTCACCCGCAGCGCGAGGCTCATCACCGGGTTGGCCGTCGCGATCCGCTGCTCGACCAGTTCCTTCGCGTGGCCGCGATCGGAGAACTCGTCGATGATGGCGCACTCGCAGTAGTAGGCGAGGGTGCCGATCTCGCCGGGACTGGCCACGCTGGCGCCGTCGAGCCGCGCGCCCAGCGCCGCGCCGACCCGCGCGTAATCCTGTGCGCTGGCCCAGTTCCCGAAGATGACCGGCGACTTCCACGGCAGGCCTTGCGCGGCGTCGACGGCCCCGGCGCTCAGCACCAGCACCCCGGTGAGCCCGAGTGCCAGCAGCGGGGGACCGGTGCGCAGTGCCGGCCGTTCCCGCGCCTGGCCGAACCAGGTGCCGAAGGCGGCGACGGCGAAGGTGCCCACCGTGGTCGTCGGAGCCACGTAGTACCAATGGAACGGGCCGACGCCGAGGAACGAGTACGCGACGAAGTAGAGGACCCCGCCGGCGCCCAGCGCCGCCACCGGGCCGAGCGCGGGGAAGTCCGGCCAGCGCACGGCGAACCGCGCCGCGGCCCACGCGGTGAGCGCGACCACGCCGAGCAGCGCCGGCACGAACGCCACCAGCACGGTGACCGGGTAGCCGAGGTAGTACATCACCGGCCCCGTGGTGTAGGTCCACGGCGCGAACAGCCCCACCTGCGTCTGCTTGATCGCCAGCGTGTCGGGCACGAACGAGCCGAACGCGACCCAGCTCACGACGAACCACGGCGCGGCCGTCAGCACCGCGCACCCCACGGCGGGCAGCAGCCGGTGGCGGATCGCGGGCGCGCTCACCGCGATCACCACCACGAAGACCACGAGGTCGAGCCGGGTGAGGACGGCGAGCCCGGCGGTCACGCCGAACCGGATCGGCCGGCCTTCGAGCGCGAAGACCGTGAGCACCAGCAAGACAGCGGGGATCAACAGGACTTCGAGACCGATGGCCGACAGCACGAACGGATTGAGCAGCACCAGCGCGACGCCGAGCACCCCGGCCGCGGGCGGCAGCGCCAGCTTCCGCCCGATGCGCTGCCAGGCCCAGCCGAGCGCGCCGCCGCACAGGACCGTCAGGATCCCGAGCGCCACGACCGGGTGCGGATCGCCCGCCACCCGCGTCACGAGGGTCAGCGCGGCGAGGAGCAGGACGTTCAGCGGCGACGTCGCGGAGTTCGCGGGCGACCCGGGGATGATGCCCCATTCGCCGTGCACGGCGAGGTTCTTCGCGTAGGCGAGGGTGATGTAGCCGTCGTCGGTGAGGCTGCCGCGCACCACCAGGAAGACCGCGGCGCCCAGCACCGCCCCGAAGACGGGCAGCCACCGGTCCCGCGCGTTCGCCCGCTCGGCGTTCGTTTCCGGAAGCACTCGCCCACCCCGCGGAGGCGCCATCGGCGCCGATTCCGCCATCTGTCCGACCGACATAGCCCGGGGACCGTAGTGACGGTTCATTACCGCCGTGCTACGGCACGGTTAGGTCCGTCGGCCCCTTGTGACATCACCCGATGGTGGCATGACCGGTGTGGGCCCGCAGTGTGCGCGGACCGCTCTCACCGTGCTGCGGTGGGACTTCGCGCCCGGTGCCGGCGTTCGGTGGTGAGCCCCCACAATGGACGGACCCTGCGCCGATGAAATCCGCGTGAACCGCAAACTCCTCCCGGTGCGGGATGCGCCCACCCCGCGCACTTCCCACGCTGTCGATCGTGAGCCCGATCCGGGCCTGCCTGGAGACGAGCCTTGGCCACGCCGGGGTCGCGTTGCCGTGGTGGGTTCCGGGCGGGGTGACCGCCTTCGGGGTGGTGCCGGCGGTGGCGGCGGTGGCGCAGCGAGGGGCGCTGGTGCCGCCGGAACCGATCGCCCTCGCCGGGCTGCTCGCCGTCGTGACGGCGCTCGGCTGGGCCGTCACCGGGGCGGAGCTGCGGCGCACCCACCGCGCCGTGCTGGAAGACGTACTCCACCCGGACTTTCCGGGCTAACCGTCCGGCTGCGGCGATCGCGGCCGTCAGGACACGCGGCCGGCGGGCTCCCCGGTGACAGCCGCGCGTGCTTCGGCGATCTCGAGGTGCACCGGCAGCACCCGGTCCAGGCCGAGGATCGCGAGCGGCCGCGCGACCGCGACCCTGGCCGCTGCGATGGCGTACGGGATGTCGTGCGCGAGGGCTTCGCGGTAGGACTCGACCAGGACGCTGAAGACGGTCGAGTCGCAGAAGGTCGTCGCGGTGAGGTCGGCGACGACGGCGGTCGCACCGCCGCGGAACGGGCTCAGCAGGGTGTCCCGGAGCCGGGCCGTGGTGGCCAGGTCGAGGTCGCCCGCGCAGTGGACGGTCACCACCCCGGCGTCGGTCGTCGTCGCGAAGCGCGGCTGGGTGCGGAATTCGGTCATCGGAGTCCCTTCTGCCCGCCCGAAGTACCCGGCGCGGCGCGAGATTACTCGCCCCGGTTGGGTGGATCGCTGCGGCATCCGAGGGGTAGCGATGCGCAAGCGTTGCGCGCGGGGATAGCTTGAATTCCTTCCCCGGCGTGGCCGGCCGTGCCGGGTTGCCACCCCCGACGGCCGTCCCGATCGGGCTGACGCGGCAGGCCGACGCCCCGCCGCCGCGTTCCCGGTGGCGCCCTTCGCTCGCATGGTCCGGCCGTCGGCTCGTCGTGGGGCGATGGCCGCGACCGGCCCGCCGATCTTCGCCCCGGGCCTGGTCACCGTGTCCCCGCCGGTCAGGTGGGCCGTCCGTCGCTAAGCTGCGGCCAGCGACGCGAAGGGGAACGGTGGAACCGACGAACGCCGAGACGGGTGCGTGGGCGCCGGGCAAGGTGGCCGGGCTGCTCGGCGTCTCGCCGGTGACCCTGCGCAGCTGGAGCGCGCGGTACGGGATCGGCCCGTCCGCGGCCGGCGCCGGGCGGCACCGCCGCTACTCCGACGCCGACGTCCGGCGGCTGCAGCACATGCAGCGGCTCGTCGGGCGGGGGATGCCGGTGCGGGAGGCCGCCGCCGCGGCCTTCGGGAGCTCGCGGGCCGGCCCGCCCGAAGTGTCCGCCTCTCGCCGGGTCCGCGAGCTCGAGGACGCCGCCGAGGAGCTGCGGTCGGCGTCGGTCGCCGGGCTGCTCGACGAGACCCTCGAAACCCTCGGCCCGGCCGCCGCGTGGACCGACGTGCTGGCCCCGGTCCTGCGCGGCCTGGGCGACCGCTGGCAACGCGGCGACGTCTGCTTCGCCTCGGAATGGGCGCTGACGACGGAGATCTCGCTGGCGTTCGAGCGGTTCAGCCGCCGCTTCCCGGCGGCCGTCCCCGGCCGGCCGGTGCTGCTGGCCTGCTGCCCGGCCGAGCGCCACTCCCTGCCGATGGAGGCCCTGCGCGCGACGCTGGCCGAGGCGGGGGTCCCGGTCGCGTACGCCGGCCAGCTGGTCCCGGCCGAGACGGTCGCCGACCTCGCGGCCCGCCTGGACCCGGTGCTGGTGCTGCTGTGGTCCCTGGCACCCCCGACGGCGGACGACCTCCTCGCCGCCCGCGTCCGCGACCTCGGCCGCCCGGTGGGCACGGCCGGCCCGGGCTGGCACCACCTCGGCGACCGCGGCTTCGCCCGGGTGAACGACCTGGCCTCGGCGGTCGAGCTGGCCGTGGAGCACGCCGGAGCTTAGGGAAGCGCGGCGCGCGATTTGGGCGGCGAGCGCACGGAGTTGTCGCCGATGGTGGAGGGCGCGCGTGTGCTGTGGGCCCGCGCACGGACAGTTTCGGGTCCGCCGTTCAGCGCGGCGGGCCGGGCCTGCGTTCGTCGGTGGTGGCGGACGCGCTGCGCGGTGGACCCGAGGCCTGGGGCCGGGCCGCACGCGGAGTTGTCACCCGTCGGGAATCGCGGGCCTGCGCGCGGAGGGTTTCGCGTCCGCCGAGAACCCGAAACCGGTCCTTCGTGTGCGCGAAGTCCGCGAGGTACTCCGCGACGCGCTCGACCGGCGTGCGCACCGTGAGGGTGCGTTCGACCTGGACCATGCGGACCTCCCCACTTGTTTCGTTGCGCAGTCGTTGCAACCGTAACCGGCACCGCTGAGCGGGGCACGGTGAGCCAGCCGCCGACATCGATGTCATTATTCCTAATTCTTGTCCTCCTTGTCTTCTTGACGCTTCCGGCGCGCGCGGCGGAAGCTTCCTGGCAACGTTGTCACCCGCTCCCGATCGGAGTTCGCATGGCGGACGAGTACGCCATCACCCCGGATGCCGAGCCCGCGGAGGCCGCCGTCTCGCGGCGGCACGTCCTGGCCGCCGGGACCGGGCTGCTGGCCGGTTTCGGCTTCGCGGCCATCCTGCCCGGCGTCGCGTCCGCGGCGCCCGCCGTCGCCGACTCCCCGGCGCCGAAGACCGACCTGGCCCTGTTCCGGCCGGTCCAGGTGTCCTCGACCGACTACGCCGCCACCCCGGCCGAGTTCGCCGTCGACGGCCTCGCGCAGGTCGGCGTCAAGGGCTCCGGCTGGCGTGCCACGCCCGGCGACGGCCAGTGGATCGTCGTCGACCTGCAGGGGACGTGCCGGATCGACTCGGTCGTGCTGACCTTCGAGGCGCAGCCTGGTGACCCGGCCTTCGACGCCGCCGCGTCCCGCAGCCACACCAGCGGCTTCGAGATCCAGTCCAGCTACGCGACGGCGTTCGACCTCGACGTCTCGGGCGACGGCAAGGCCTGGCGCACCGTCCACCACACCGACACCGGCACCGGCGGCGTCGTGACGATCCCGCTCACGGCCGTCACCGCGCGCTGGGTCCGGTTCACCGCGTCGAGCCGTTCGACGACGAACCCCTTGGGCCTCAACGGCTTCCAGGTGTTCGGCACCGGCCCGCGCGACCGCCCGGCGGTGCACGGCTGGACGAGCTTCCCGGTCCGCCCGCACGACGACCCGCCCGCGCTCGCCGTCGCGGCCGACGGGACCGTGCCGCTCGAATCCGGCTGGGTCCTCACGATGGACGACTGGGCGCCGACCGGCGACGGCGCCGCGCTCTCCGGATCGGCCGTGGACACCCGCGGCTGGCTCCCGGCGACCGTCCCGGGCACGGTGCTCGCGTCGCTGGTCGAGCAGGGCCGGCTGCCGGACCCGGTCTCCGGCCTGAACACCCTGCACGTCCCGGAAGCGCTTTCCCGGCACGCCTGGTGGTACCGCCGCCGCTTCGCGCTCCCGCGCGGGCTCGACACCTCGGCGGGCCGGCACGTCTGGCTCGAGTTCGACGGCGTCAACCACGAAGCGCGGATCTGGCTCAACGGAGCCGAAATCGGCACCCAGAGCCACCCGTTCGGTCGCGGCGCCTACGACGTCACCGCCGCCCTCCACCGGTCCGGCGACCAGGCCCTCGCCGTGCGGATCTCGCCGATGCCCAAGCCCGGCAGCCCGGGCGACAAGGGCGCCAACGGCAGCTCCTGGGTCGACGCGGGTGGCACGATGTTCGACAACTCGCCGACCTACCTCGCGGTGTCCGGCTGGGACTGGATGCCCGCGGTCCGCGACCGCGCGTCCGGCATCTGGGACCACGTCCGCCTCCGCTCGACCGGCGCCGCTGTGCTCGGCGACGTCCGCGTCGACACGAAGGTGCCGGACGCGGGCACCGCCGTCGTGACGTTCACCGTGCCGGTGCGCAACGCCGCCGCGACGGCCCAGCGCGTCAAGGTCACCGCCGCCTTCGGGCCGGTGAACATCTCCAGCACGGTCACCGTCCCGGCCGGGCAGACCGCCGACGTCGCGTTCCCGGCGCAGCAGGTGAAGAGCCCGAAGCTGTGGTGGCCCAACGGCTACGGCGACCCGAACCTCTACGACCTGACGCTCACCGCCGCGATCGGCGCCTCGATCAGCGACCGGAGGACGACGAAGATCGGCTTGCGCCAGATCGGCTACCAGTACGACCAGCCGATCGTGATCTCCGACGGCCGCGCCACCCAGACCGTCGATCTCGCCCCGCAGAACGCCCGGTACGTCCGGATGCAAGGGCTCAAGCGCGCGACCGGCTGGGGCTTTTCGCTCTGGACGATGTCCATCGTCGACAGCAAGGCGCCGGGGACGGACCTCGCGCAGGGCAAGCCGTCCAGTTCGCTTTCGGTCGCCGACGGCAACCCGCCCGAACGCGCCTTCGACGGCGACCCGAACACCCGCTGGACGTCGGCCTACGACGACAACCAGTGGCTGCAGGTCGACCTCGGCGCCGCGACGGCGTTCGACCGCGTCGTCCTGACCTGGGAGACCGCCTACGCGGCGACGTTCGAAATCCAGGTGTCGCAGGACGGTGACACCTGGACCGCCGCCGCGTCGGTGGACAACAGCCCGAAGCCGCTGACCTTCCTCGTCAACGGCGTCAAGGTGTTCGCCCGCGGTGGCAGCTGGGGCTGGGACGAGCTGCTGCGCCGGATGCCCGCCGAGCGGGCGGACGCCGTCGTCGCGATGCACCGCGACATGAACTTCACGCTGATCCGCAACTGGGTCGGCTCGTCCTACCGGCAGGAGCTGTTCGACGCCTGCGACAAGTACGGCATCCTGCTGTGGAACGAGTTCTGGGACGGCTGGTCGACCGACCCGGCCAACCACGACATCTTCCTCGCGCAGGCGAAGGACACCGTGCTGCGCTACCGCCACCACGCGTGCGCGACGGTCTGGTTCGGCTGCAACGAAGGCACGCCCCCGGCGGTCATCGACAACGCGCTGCGCGAGATCGTCCACGACCACACCGACCTGCTCTACCAGGGCAACTCGGCGGGCGGCGTGATCACCGGCGACGGGCCCTACTACTGGCAGGACCCGAAGCGGTACTTCACGGGGGAGGCGACCGGCGGCAAGTACGGGTTCTGGAGCGAGATCGGGCTGCCGACGGTGTCGGTCGTCGAGAGCATGCGCAACCTGGTGGGCGAGGACGACCCGGGCTGGCCGATCGGCGCGCCGTGGTTCCTGCACGACTGGTCGACGGTCGGCAACCAGTCGCCGCAGAGCTACCTCGCGGCGATCGACGCGCGGCTCGCGCCGTCGACGAGCCTGGCGGAGTTCTGCCGCAAGGCGCAGTTCGTCAACTACGAGAGCATGCGCGCGATCTTCGAGGCGTGGAACACGAAGCTGTGGACCGACGCCACCGGTGTGCTGCTGTGGATGTCGCACCCGGCGTGGCACAGCACGGTCTGGCAGACCTACGACTACGACCTCGACGTCAACGGCAGCTACTACGGCGCGCGCAAGGGCTGCGAGGCCCGGCACGTGCAGGCCGACCTGACGACGTGGCAGGTCCGGGTGGTCAACCACACGCCGGCCGCGTTGAGCGGGGTGACGGTCACCGCGGGACTGTTCTCCTTGGCCGGCGCGAGCCTCGCGCCCGCACGGCAGCAGAAGCTCGACGTTGCCGCGAACTCCGGCGCGACGGCGTTCACGGTGCCGTTCGACGCTGCCCACCCGGACCTGCACCTGCTGCGGCTCACGCTGACCGACGCGCGCGGTGCGGTGCTGTCGGAGAACACGTATTGGCGCTACCGCACCGACACCGCGATGCGCGCGCTCAACCAGCTCCCGGGCGCGCGGCTCACGTCCTCGGTGAAGGCCGACGGCGACGCCTACACCGCGACGGTCCGCAACGACGGCACGACGGTCGCGGCGATGATCCGGCTGTCGCTGCGCGAGCGCAACGGCACCGACCGCGTCCTGCCGACCCGCTACGGCGACAACTACTTCTGGCTGCTGCCGGGGGAGAGCCGCACGGTCCGCGTCGAGCCGCGGCGGCGCGTGCCGGGCGCCCGGCTGCAGGTCGAGGCCTACAACGTGGCGGCGAAACTGACGTCGTAGGCGGGATTGGTGCGTGCGGACGAATCCGGGTGCTGATTTCGTGCCTTCCGACGAACTAGGCTGACGGCGTCGCGCCTAGCTTCGGGAGGTGCTCGTTTCGGTGAACCTGCGCCCGCACGCCAGCCTCGGCCGCGTCCTCGACGACCTGGGCGGCACGCTCCTGGACCTCGTCCTCGGGGACGCCGACCGCCCCGGCGGCATCGGCGGCGTGGCCATCCACGACCCACTCGACGAGCCGGCGCTCCCGCAGCACGCGCTGGTGCTCGGCGTCGGCCTCGCCGAGCCGGACGAGGTGGTGCGCCAGCTGCGGGCCCTGGCCCGCCACGACGCGGCCGGGCTCGTGGTGCGCGCCCCGGTCACGGTGACCGCGGCGATCACGGCCGCCGTCGAGGAGACCGGCGTCGCGCTGCTGAGCCTCGCCCGTGGCGCGTCGTGGGCCCAGCTCGCCGCGATGCTGCGGTCGCTGCTGGCCGAGGGCGACGTCGGGGACGCCGGGCCCGAGATGCTGGCCGGGCTGCCCTCGGGCGACCTGTTCGCCGTGGCCAACGCGATCGGGGCACTGATCGACGCGCCGGTCACCATCGAGGACCGCCGCTCCCGCGTGCTGGCGTTTTCGGGGCGGCAGGACGAAGCCGACCCGTCGCGTGTCGAGACGATCCTCGGGCGGCAGGTGCCCGAGCGGTTCTCCCGGATGCTGGCCGACCGCGGGGTGTTCCGCGAGCTGTACCGCAGCGACCAGCCGGTCTACGTCAACCGGCCGCCGGAAAGCCCCGACGGGTTCATGATTCCCCGCGTCGCCGTCGCGGTCCGGGCCGGCGACGAGATCCTCGGCTCGATCTGGGCCGCGGTGCGCGAGCCGCTCACGCCCGACCGGACGCAGGCGCTGCGCGACGCGGCCCGGCTGGTGGCGCTGCACCTCCTGCGCGTCCGGGCCGGGGCCGACGTCGAACGGCGGCTGCGCGCGGACCTGCTGAGCACCGCGTTGGAGGGCGGGGCGGCCGCGCGCGAGGCGCTGAGCCGGCTGGGCCTGGCCGACCAGCCGGTCGTCGTGCTGGCACTGGCGGTGCTCGAGAACGGCGCCGAGGACGCCGAAATCGCCACCGAACGCCAGCGCCTCGCCGACGGCCTGGCGATGCACCTGAGCGCGGTGCACCCGCGTTGCGCGGCGGCGCTCGTCGGCGACACCGCGTACGGGCTGGTCCCGGTGACCCGCGACGCCGACGGCGAGCGGCGCGCCCTGCGGATCGCGAAGGACTTCCTGGACCGGGTCGGCGACCGCGTCCGGGCGGTGATCGGGATCGGGCCGGTGGCGCGCAGCGCGGCCGAGCTGCCGGAGGCCCGGGCCAGCGCGGACCGGGCGTTGCGGGTGCTGCGGTCGGGCAGCGGTGCGGGGCGCCGGGTGGCGCTGCTGGCCGACGTGCACGTCGAGGCGTTGCTGCTGGAGCTGCAGGACCTGGTCGCCGCGCGCGGCGACCGGCCGACCGGCCCGGTCGCGCGCCTGCTCGACTACGACGAGCAGCACCACGCCCACCTGGTCGAGACGCTGCGAGCCTGGCTCGACGCGTTCGGCGACGTCATCGCCGCCTCGGCCGCGGTCCACGTGCACCCCAACACGTTCCGGTACCGCCTGCGCCGCCTCGCCGAAGTCGGCGGCTTCGACATGACGGACCCGGAAGCCCGCTTCGCAGCCATGCTCCAGCTCCGCGTGGTGGCCCCACCTGCCCCCTGACCCGTGCGGAACCGGGCATCACCCGTGCGCCCAGGGGCATTACGGGTGATCAGCGGGGCATCACCCGTGATTCCGGAGGTATCAGCGCGATGCCCGCTGGATCACGCGTGATGCCCGCTGGATCACGCGTGATGCCCGCTGGATCACGCGTGATGCCCGCCCGATCACGGGTGATGCCGTTTCGCGCACAAGGGCGGCGTCCGAATGTCGGAATCCGGTCGGAGAACGCCGCTCACGCCCGGGGAACCGACGCCACCCCGGCCAGCAGCTGGTCCACATCGGACTCCGTCGTGTACGGCGCGATGCCCGCCCGCACCGCACCCGTGTCGCCGAGACCGAGGTGCCGCGAGCACTCGATCGCGTAGAAGCTGCCCGCCGGCGCGTTGACGCCCAGTGCTCCCAGGTGCTCGTACACCGCCTGCGACGCGACCCCGTCGACCGAGAACAGCACCGTCGGCGTCCGGTGCCGGTCCGGCGCGCCGTACCGCGTCACGCCCGGGAGCGCGGTCAAGCCGGCGTCGAGCCGGGCCAGGAGAGCGTCTTCGTGGGCCGAAAGCGCGGTCAGGGACGCGACCAGCCGCGAACGACGCGAGCCCGGACCCGGGACGAGGCCCGCGAGGAAGTCGATCGCCGCCGTCGTCCCGGCCAGCAGCTCGTACGGCAGCGTTCCCAGCTCGAACCGCTCCGGCACGTCGTCCGTCGAGGGCAGGAGCTTGTCCGGGCGCAGGGTTTCGAGCAACGACGGCGCCGCCGCGAGAACGCCGAGGTGCGGGCCGAGGAACTTGTACGGCGAGCACGCGTAGAAGTCGGCCCCCAGCGCCGTGACGTCGACCGGGGCGTGCGGGGTCAGGTGCACGCCGTCGACGTACAGCAGCGCGCCCGCGTCGTGCACCGCCGCCGCGATCGCCGGGATGTCCGGCCGGGTCCCCAGCAGGTTCGACGCCGCGGTCACCGCCACGAGCCGGGTGCGCGGGGACAGCAGCCCGGTCACCGCCGAGGGCGCCAGCAGCCCGGTCGCCGGGTCGAAGGCCGCCCAGCGCACCGTCGCGCCCGCGGCTTCCGCGGCATGGACCCACGGCCGGATGTTCGCGTCGTGGTCGAGCCGGGTGACGACGACCTCGTCGCCCGGCACCCAGGTCTTCGCGAGCGTGCGGGAGAAGTCGTAGGTCAGCTGCGTCATGCTGCGCCCGAACACGACCCCGGCGGGGTCGGCGGCGAGCAGGTCGGCGACGGCCTGCCGCGCCTCGGTGACCACCG
Source organism: Amycolatopsis sp. NBC_01488 (assembly GCF_036227105.1). NCBI lineage: Bacteria > Bacillati > Actinomycetota > Actinomycetes > Pseudonocardiales > Pseudonocardiaceae > Amycolatopsis > Amycolatopsis sp. NBC_01488. The sequence continues at coordinate 6,973,754 of NZ_CP109434.1, forward strand.
CGCTCGCCCGCCGCTCGGCGGCCGTGACGACGCCGCGGTTGGCGATCCCGGAGCACAGCGTGCCGGCCACCGCCGCCCCGACGACGTCGGGGACCTGCGACCCGCCCGGTCCGTCGAAGTGCGCGGCGGCGAGGTGGGGGAAGTGCCGGCGGATCGTCCGCACGTCGTAGCTCATGGTGTCAGCGTGCCAGGGTTCAGGACCTGCGGACCGGCGCGGCGGCCGTGACGGGCAGCTGTGGCGGCGCGGCCACCGGACGGCGCACCGGCGCCGGGGGCCGCAGGTGACGGCGCAGCCGCTGCGTCGGCTTTTCGACGTAGTCCCAGGACAGCCGGCCGACGACGTAGGCGGCCGGCACGGCCAGCAGGATCAGCAGCCACACCTGCCGCACGCCGGCGAGGATCAGCAGCTGCTGGATCGGGAAGCCCCAGATGTAGGTGCCGTAGCTGCCGTAGACGTGCGGCCCGCCGGCCTCGAGCCGCCGGGGCCAGTGCGTCGCGAGCGTGATCGCGCCGTAGGCCGCGCTGACCGCCAGCAGGTACCGGCTCGCCGGCGTCTGGCTCAGCGCGAGGTAGGCCGCGAAGAGGACGACCGCCGCCCACGGCCGGAGCGGAATCCGGTCGCGGTAGGCGTGCAGCACCATGCCGAGCACGAACGGCACCAGGAACGACACGGTCGACCCGATCGGGACGACCAGCAGCGAGCCGCCCGCGCCGTGGTACTCGAACGTCGCGTGCAGCACGCTGTCGGTGTAGACCATGCCGCCGAGGACGAGGGCCAGGACCCAGCGCGGGGCTCCCGCCAGCACGACCAGGCCGACGACGAGGACCAGCCCGTAGCCGAGCAGCTCCATCGGCAGCGTCCAGATCGCGCCGTTCACCGACCACGGGTACGGGTTCCCGGTGAACACGCCGGGCAGCACGTGCTGCATGTAGAACAGCACCGTCGTGCCGACCAGGTAGCGCCACGTCTGCAGGTTCGTCCAGTAGTCCGGCGACGTCGTCACCAGCGGGCCGATCACGAACACGGTCACCAGCAGCACCACGACGAGCGGGGGCATGATCCGCAGCAGGCGCCGCGCGGAGAACCGCCACCACGACGGGTCGCGCGCCCAGCTGTCCTGGATCTGGTAGCCGCTCATCGCGAAGAACGCCATCAGCGCGATGTAGCCCGGCGACATGTGCCAGGACGCGGGGAAGATCGTCAGCCGCTGCGGGTGCAGCAGGGGCATGCTGTGGTCGACGATGACGGTGATCGCGCCGATCATCCTCAGCCACGCGAAGCCGATGTTGGGGTTGGCGTGAATCTTTGACGAGATCGGCACGGTGGGCGATGTTAGCCCATCCGGTCTTCGTGCCTGGGCCGAACGGTGGAAAGGATCCGCGAGTTCGGAGGCGGAGTTCGGGGTCGGGGTCGGGGGTTTCCCGGATGGCCCCCGCGCGGGGACCCGACAGAATGCCAGGGTGATCGGCGGGGGAGTGCGGGCCAGGCTGGGGAACGCGTACGTGCTGCTGGGCGCCCAGGCGCTCGTGCTGGCGGCACTGCTCGTGTCGTACAACGGCGGCCGGTGGCGGTTCCCCGCCTACCGCGTCGACCTGGACGTCTACCGGCTCGGGTCGGCGGCGCTGCTGCACGGCGACGCGCTGTACGGCGTCCTGCCGACCACCGGCGACGGCCAGTCGCTGCTGTTCACCTACCCGCCGTTCGCGGCGATCGTCCTGGCGCCGCTGGCGGTGCTGCCGTACTGGGCCGCCTGCCTGGTCGTCACCGCCGGGACGCTCGGTCTCCTGGCGGTGGTGCTGGCCACGGTGCTCCGCGCGCTGGGTACCCGCAGTGACTGGCGCCGGGTCGGCGTGCTGCTCCTGACCGCCGAAGTCCTCGAGCCGGTGCTGCGGACGGTGTACGCGGGGCAGATCGACCTGCTGCTGCTCGCGCTCGTCGTCCTCGACGTCCTGGTCGACACCCCGCGGTGGCCCCGCGGCCTGCTGATCGGCCTCGCCGCCGCGATCAAGCTGACACCCGCGGTCTTCCTGCTGTACTTCCTGCTCCGCCGCGACACCCGAGCGGCGGTGACCGGCGCCGTCACCTTCCTGGCCGCGACGACGCTGGGCTTCCTGCTCGCCGGCGCGGACTCGGTGCGGTACTGGACCGGCGCGCTGTGGGACACCGGCCGCGTCGGCGAACCGACCTACGCCGGCGACCAGTCGCTCCTGGGACTGCTCGCCAGGGCCGGGGTGCCCGCGGACGCGCGGACCGCGTGGTGGCTGCCGCTGGTGGCCGTCGTGCTCGTGCTGACCGTGCTGGGCGTGCGGCGCGCGCTGGCCGCGGGGGAGCAGGTCGTCGCGCTCGGGCTGAACGCCGTCGGCGGGTTGCTCGTCTCGCCGATTTCCTGGACGCACCACTGGGTCTGGGCCGTCGTCGTGCTGCTCGGCTGGGCCGAGCTGGCGCGCCGCTCGCGCAGACGCGCGTTCGCGGTCGTGGCCGGGGTGGGCGCGGTGCTGTTCGTGGCCGGCCCGCAGTGGTGGTGGCCGCGCGGCGGCGAAGTCGAGCTCGACTGGTCGTTCTTCCAGCAGCTGACCGGCAACGGCTATGTCCTCTTCGGACTCGCGGTGCTGGTCACGGCGGTGCTGGTGCGGTTCCCGCGGCCGGCGGACGACCTCAGCGGCGCCGTTCCTGCCGCCGCCACAGCCAGCCCGCTCCGAGGATGAGCATCGCCGTGCCGAACCCCAGTGCGAGGCAGATCCCGGCGGTGTTCAGCGGCAGCACGTCGGTGACCGCGCGCGGCAGCGGCAGCAGCCCGGCGAGGCCGGCCACGACGTAGCACGCGCCGGCGACGAGCAGGAACCGGGCGGCGGCGCGCGAGGAGCGCGTGCAGAACACCGCGGCGGCGCCGGTCAGCAGGTGCACCAGCGTCCACGTCCCCGACACCGCGAAGACCCCGAACAGGGCCCGCGAGGTCCCTTCGCCGACCGTGACCCCCGGCATCAGCTCGAACGCGCCCAGCATCAGGAACAGCAGGCCGATCAGCATGCCCATGCCCTGCACGGGCGCGGGGCCCCGCTTCGGCACCCGGGTCTCGGGTTCGGTGGCCGTCATGGTGTCCGGATTCCCCGCGCGGGCCCGTTTAATGCACTTCTTCAGGGGTTGTTCGGCAAGCGGCCGGGTAACCGGGACGCGATCCGCCCGCCGACGAGGAGCTGACGATGACCGTGTACCGCCACACCGCGACCGCCGACGTCCCCGCCGACGAGCTGTTCGCCTTCCTGAGCCACCCGGAGAACCTGCCGCGGTACTTCCCGGAGATGAAGGTCGCCGAGCCGACGGGCGGCGACAGCGTGCACGTCGAGGCGGAGGTCGACGGCAAGCGCGTCGCGGGCGAGGCGTGGCTGCACACCGACGCGGCGAACCGCTCGCTGTCGTGGGGCGCCGAAGGCCCCGACGACTACCACGGCGAACTGCGGATCGCCGAGGACGGCCCGGCGTCGTCGGAGATCACCGTGACGCTGCACAGCTTCCGCGATGCGGGCGGCGGCGAGGTCCAGCAGGGTCTCGAGCGCACGGTGGCGGCGATGACCCACGCGGCGACCGCCGACGCCGACGTCGAAGCGGCCGAAGGTCACGGCGGCTGGACGTCCTACGACGCCGAGAAGGACTCGTCGAGCTGAGGTGGGAACGGCCCGCAGGCGTTGCCGCGGGTCCGCAGGGCGCCCGGAAAGGCTTGCGGATCGTGACGAGGTCGTCGCCCGGGCGGCTGATCGTCGCCACTTCTGATTTCCCACCATTGTGTGGCTAGTCGAGCGGGGCTTGCTCTTTTACGGTGATTGCCTCCCTTTCCCCGGCGAAGGTGATCCTCCGTGCCCGACGCAGACCAGCGCGCTGGCGTGCTGTCCAAACGCGCCCTGGTGACCGCGTCCCACGCGGTCGAGCGCGCCGCGCTCGCCGACGGGACGGGCGCCGACACCGTGGTGTTCGCGCTGTTCCAGCGGCTGCCGTACTTCGAACGCGAACGCGAGATGTACGCGCGCATCGCGCGGAAGGCGGCGGTCACCGTCGTCGGCATGGTCGACTCCCGCCGGCCCGACCTCCCGCACGGCGTCACGCCGGTGCTGCTGCGCCCCGACGAGCCGATGGCGCGCGAGTGGTCGGTCGCCGTGCTGTCGCCGACGTTCGGGGCCTCGGTCGTCGCGCAGGACCTGGCCGAGGTCGACCCGCAGGCGTCGTCGGTCGAGCGGGCGCGGCTGTTCCGCGGCCGCTGGGGCCTGCGCCGCGACGAGGCGTACGCGGAGGTCGTCCGGCTCCGCGACGCGATGGGCGAGCGCCTGCCCCCGGCGGTCCGGCGCAAGGTCGGCGAGGTGCTGGCTTCGGTGCAGGCGCCGGCGGCCGTCGACGTCGAGAGCCGGGCGGAGGCGGCGCTGCGGCACGTGGCGTCCCGGCTGGACGAGGCCCGCGCGTCGGTCCCGGCCGTCCCGGGCCCGGCGATCGACCCGGACACCGGGCTCGACACCCTGGCCGGCCTCACGCGCTGGCTCGGCGACGCGACGGACACCGTGCCGCTCGGCTTGGTGCTGGTCGCGGTCGACGACCCGGCCGCGGTCGAGCGGCGGCACGGCACCCGCGTCCGGCTGCACACGGAGCAGAACATCGCCGACCTGCTGCGCGGCGGACTGCGTCCCCTCGATCGCGCGGTCCGGCTCGGGCCGGGAGAGTTCCTGGTGGTCCAGCCGGCGGTGCCGGGCGCGGAACTGACGTCCCGCAGCCGGCACCTGGAGCGCCGGCTGGCGGCCTTGCACGCGACCTATCCGTTCGTGGACCTGCATCCCCGCACGACGACGCTGCTGACCCGCCAGCGTCCGTTGCCGCTGCAGAAGCTCCGGGCCCAGCTGCGCGAAGTCCCGGCGGTGGCGTGGTGGCCGCCGAGCCAGGGCTCGCTCCCGATCCCGCCGGAGCCGCAGCGCCTGGTGCTGCGCTCGGGAGCGGGGGCGTGGTTCCGCTGACGCCCGGGGCATCACACGTGATTCCCGGGGCATCACGCGTGATCAGAGGGGCATCACGCCGATGCCCGGCCAATCACGCGAGATGCCCCTCTGATCACGCGTGATGCCGCTCCAGTCACGAGAGATGCCCGGTTCGTCACCCACCGCAGTGTGTATAACGACCTATACTGCGTGGGACGTTTCGCTTCCGGCTCGGCGGAGGGCCGCAACCGCAGCGGCGAGGATGAAGAGTCCACAAGCGACACCGGCTGAGACCTGCACCCCCGCGGTGCAAGCCGACCGTGCAGCGGCGAGGAGCGCGTCCGCGGCCGGCCCGCGCGCCACCGCTTGCGCCTGTGCGGGGCCTGCCTCCGCGAGCCGGGCCGCCGCGTCGGGAGTGCCGGCGGGGAGCACCAGATGCCGTGCGTACACCGCCGCCGCCAGGGAACCGAACGCCGTCGTTCCCAGGCCCGCACCCAGCTCGTACCCGGTCTTCTCCACCGCCGCCGCGCCGCCCGCGCGGTCCGGCGCGGCGGCCGTCAGGAGCGTGTCCGTGCTCGACGTCAGCGCCAGCGCCATCCCGAACCCCGACCCGATCAGCGCGGCGCCCAGCCACCACGACGTCAGGCCACCCGCCGCCGGCACGGCCAGCGACCCCCCGGCGACCGCGAAGCCCGAGGTGCGGACCACCGAGTTGCCGAACCGGCCGAGCAACGCCGGCGCCGTCACGCTGCCCACCGCCGACGCCCCGAGCACCAGCAGCAGCCGGGCCGCCGCGGCCGTCGGGGACAGGCCCAGCACCACCTGCAGGTACTGCGCCAGCAGCAATCCGAGCCCGACCAGCGTGCTCATCACCAGCAGCACCCCGCCCACCGCGCCCGGCACCCCCGGCCGGCGGAACAGCGCCAGGTCCAGCAGCGGCGACGGCGAAGAACGCTGCCGGCGCACGAACAGTCCCAAGAGGACACACCCGGCCACGCCCGCGCCGAGCCCGCCCCCCGACGGCCCGGCGGCGAACGCGATCCCGAGCACGCCGCCCGCCGCGAGCACGGCGCTGAGCGCGTCCCAGTGGCCGCGTCCGGGCGGCGAGCGCGGCAGCCGGCGCAGTGCCGCGACCACCGCCGCGAGGATCACCGGCGGGTTGACCAGGAACGTCGCCCGCCAGCCCCACGCCTCGACGAGCACGCCGCCCAGCACCGGTCCGAACACCGAGCCGGTGCCCGCGATGCCGCTGCACACCGCGATCGCCGTGCGCCGACGGCGGCGGTCCGGGAACAGCTCCCGCAGCAGCGACATCGTCACCGGCATGATCATCGCGCCGCCGCAGCCGAGCACCGCGCGGGCGGCGATCAGCGCCGCGACGTTCGGCGCGAACGCGCAGCCGAGCGACGCCGCCCCGAACACGGCGTAGCCGGTGACGAGCACGCGCCGCCGCCCGAAGCGGTCGCCGAGCGTGCCGGAGGGCAGGAGCAGCGGCGCCGCCGTGAGCGGGTAGACCGCCACGATCCACACCTGCGCCGCCGCGCCCGGCCGCAGGTCCCGGACGAGGTCGGGCAGGGCGACGTGCAGCACCGTCGCGTCCACGGCCACCAGGAACAGCCCCGCGCCGAGCACGGCCAGCAGCGGCCGGCTCACAGCAGCCTCGCGAGGTGCCGCGCGACGACGTCGACGTGCGGCGGGTCGATGACGGACAGGTGGTGCGCGCGGACCGGCACGATCTCCAGGCGCGGGCAGAGGTCCGCCCACCCGGCCGCGGAGTCGCTGCGGGAGTAACGCGGTTCCATCGCCAGCCCGGCGGCGTACGGCTCGGTCGCCCGGTACAGCACCACGCGGCCGCCGTAGGGCCGTGGGGTCCCGCGTTCGGCGGCCAGCGTGTCCAAAAAGGACTGACGCTGGTGCCGCAGCACGCCGGGGCTGAGCAACCCGGCTTCGGCGACCCGTCGCATGGTGAGCTCGATCTGCTCCTCCTCGGGCAGCGGCGTCAGCTCGTCGGGCCCGAGGCGGACCGCCCGGCCGTACGTGCCTTCGACGTAGCCGGTGAACCGCAGGAACCGCCGGGCCGACGACGCGCGCGGGTCGAGGCCGGGTTCCGGCAGCGGCAGCATGGTGTCGACGAGGGCGACCAGCTCGACGTCCTCGCCCTCGTCCGCGAGCCGGGACGCGACGCCGTAGGCGAGCGCGCCGCCGAACGACCACCCGGCCAGCCGGTAGGGCCCGTGCGGCAGGCGCGCGCGGACCAGCGGGAGCAGCCGTTCGACGCGGTCTTCGATGCTGGTGCCGGGGACGCGTTCGAACCCGACGCACGGCACGCCGGCGGGGAGCCGGTCGAGCAGCGGCCGGTAGACGGTGCAGGTGCTACCGCCGGGGTGGAACAGCAGCAGCGGCGCCGCTCCGGCGTCGCCGGGGTGGAGGACGTGCACCGGGCCGCGGGCTTCGCGCGTGTCGAGGACGGCGCGCGCGACGTCGGCGATGGCGGCCAGGGAGTCGTGCCGGAGCAGGTCGGCCGCGTCGATCGGGGTGTCGAGCGCACCGGTGAGCCCGGTGGCGAGCAGGTGGGCGAGCCGGTCGTCGCCGGCGAGGCGGACGTGGGTGCCGGGTGCCTCTTCGCCGGTGTGCTCGCGCCAGAGCCGGAGGACCAGGCGGTCGGCGGCGTCCCAGGCCCGCCCGCGGCCGGGGCGCGGGGTGTCGTCGTCGCGGGGCGCGAGGTCGCGGTTCAGGTCGGCGAGGGAGGCCCCGCGCAGCACGGCGGCGGTGTCGGGTTCGGCGCCGAGTTCCCGCCGGACAGCTTCGCGGATCCGGTTCGCCATGAGCGAGTCGAGGCCGAGGTCGACGAGCGGGACGTCGGTTTCGAGACGATCGGGCGAAAGCCCCATGATCGCGGCGACGATCTCGGTGAGCCGACCGGGCCGGGTCGCGAGCGAATCCGCCTCAGTGCGGAACGCTCGCTCGGCCGGCGACCCGGCTCCGGCGGTGCGAGCGGCTTTCTGGTCGGTCCGGGCGCCGAGCGGATCCGCCTCGGCCGCGGGGACCGGCTGGCTGCGAGCCGCGAGCGTTGCTGCGGGGGCAGGTGCTAGTTCGCTGCGAGCCGCGACCGACGCTGCGGGGGCAGGTGCTAGTTCGCTGCGAGCCGCGACCGACGCTGCCGGGGAAGGTGCTGGCTCGCTGCGAGCCGCGGCCGACACTGCGGAGGCAGGTGCTGACTGGCTAAGCCCCGCGACCGTCGCCGTCGCGGAAACGTCCGTGTACCAATGGCGTTCGTGCCGCCAGGGCATCGGCGGGACGTCCGCCAGCCGGGCGCCGTCGGCCGGGGCGGTCAGCTTGATGCGGGTGCCCGCGCAGTACAGCTCCGCCGCGGCCGCTCCGAACGATCGGACCTCGTCCTGGCCGCGGCGCACCGTGCCCGTCACCACCGCGTTCGCCACCCCGGCCGCCGCGAGCGTGCGGGCGATCGAGCCGCGCAGGATCGGGTGCGGGGACACCTCGACGAACACCCGGTGCCCGTCCGCGGCCGCCGCGGTCACCGCCTGGCGGAAGCGGACCGGACGACGCAGGTGCGCCGCCCAGTAGCCCCCGTCGAAGTCCGGCAGCGAACGCGGGTCCGTCAGGACCGTGTCGTACCACGGCACCAGCGGCCGCCGGCCGCCCAGCTCCAACAGCGCGTCCCGCAGCGAGCCCAGGATCGGGTCCACCGAACCCGAGTGCCCGGCGACCGACACGGGCAGCCGGCGGGCGGTCTTTCCCGAAGCCGTGAGCGAAGCGACCAACTCGTCCAGCACGGACGCCTCCCCGGCCACCGTCAGCTGTCCCGGCGCGGAGTCGACCGCCAGTTCGACACCCGCCGGGAGGTCCGACGGCGTCAGCTCGACGGCGGCCATCGCGCCGCCCGAGCCGATGGTCCCCAGCAGCCGGGCACGGGTCGAGACCAGGTGCACGGCCTCGTCGGCCGTCAGGACCCCGCTCACCACGGCGGCGGCCGCCGACCCGAGCGAATGCCCGACGACCGCGGCCGGCCGGACGCCGAACGCCTCCCAGCGCGCCGCCAGCGCCAGCTGAACCCCGAAGATCGCCAGCTGGGTCTCGGGCAACGACGATGGTCCGGAAGCGAGCAACGCACGCAACGACCGTCCACTGTGCTCGGTGAACGGGTCGCCGAGCTTGCCGACCTGCGCCGCGAACGCCGGCGAGGCGGCCAGGAGCCCGCGGCCCATCCCGGCCCACTGCGAACCGTGCCCGGAGAACACGAACACCGGTCCTTCGCCCGGCGACGCGGTCCCCGTCGCCGCGCCCGCCGGCAGCGGATCGGCCCCTTCGGCCACCGCCCGCAGCAGCGCGGCCAGCTCGGCGGTGTCGCCGGCGACAAGTGCCGCCCGGTGCCGCTCGGCGTTGTCGCGCCGGAACAACGTGTGCGTGACGTCGGCGAGCGACCGGCCGGGCGCCGCGTCCAGCCAGTCCGCCAGCTGCGCCGCGCGCTCGGCGAGCCGGTCGCGGGTGCGGGCGGACAGCAGCCCGATCCGGACGCCGGCGCCCGGAGCAGGCAAGCCGATCGGCGCGGCCTGCTCCAGGACGACGTGCGCGTTGGTCCCGCCGAACCCGAACGCCGACACCCCGGCGACGGGCCGCCCGGAGTAGGACGGCCACGGCGTCGGCTCGGTGACGACTTTCAAGCGCAGCTCGCCGAACGGGATGTGCGGGTTCGGCGCGGCGAAGTGCAGCTGCGGCGGCAGCTCGCCGTGGGCCAGCGCGAGCACGACCTTGATCAGCCCGGCGATCCCGGCGGCCGCCTCCGCGTGCGCGATGTTCGTCTTCACCGACCCGATCAGCAGGGGTGCGTCGGCCCGGCGACCCGCGCCCAGGACCGCGCCGAGCGCGCCGGCTTCGATCGGGTCGCCGAGCAGGGTTCCCGTGCCGTGCGCCTCGACGTAGTCCACAGTGGACGGATCGAGCCCGGCGCCGCGGTAGGCGTCGCGCAGCATCGCTTGCTGGGCCGCGGGGTTCGGTGCGGCGAGGCCGTTGGACCGGCCGTCGGAGTTGACCGCCGACGACCGGATGACGGCGAGCACGCGGTCACCGTCGACCTCGGCGTCGGCCAGCCGCTTGAGCACGACCACGCCGCAGCCCTCCGCGCGGGCGATGCCGTCGGCACCGGCGGAGAACGTCTTGCACCGGCCGTCGCCGGCGAGCAGCCCCGCGGCGGCGAACGCGGCCGTCGGGCCGGGCACGAGCATCAGGTTCACCCCCGCGGCGAGGGTCAGGTCGGCCTCGCCGTCGCGCAGCGCCCGCACGGCGTGGTGCACCGCGACCAGCGAAGACGAGCACGCGGTGTCCACCGCCACGCTGGGCCCGCGCAGGTCGTAGACGTAGGACAGCCGGTTGGCCGCGATGCTGCCGGCCGCTCCGGTGGCCGTCCACAGGTCCGGTTCGGCGCCGGCCAGCGTGAGGTGGCCGTAGTCGTGCGTGGCGATCCCGGCGAACACGCCGGTGCGGCTGCCGCGCAGCGACGCCGGGGCGATCCCGGCGTGCTCGAGCGCCGCCCAGGTGACTTCGAGCAGCATCCGCTGCTGCGGGTCCATGGTCGCCGCCTCGCGCGGGGTGATGCCGAAGTGCTCGGCGTCGAACCCGGCGACGTCGTCGAGGAACCCGCCGACGACCGGGGCGGCGCCGGCGTCCCACCGTCCCGGCGGCGCGGTCCGGACGGCGTCCCGGCCGCCGCGCAGGAGGCCCCAGTACTCGTCGAGGCCGTCGGCGCCGGGAAAGCGGCAGCCGAGGCCGACGACGGCGACCGGATCGGTCCGGCGCCGATCGGTCGCGGGAACCTCCGGCTGGTCGCCGGAGGTGAGGCTGCGGACGAGGTGGTCGACGGTCGGGCTTTCCCACAGCAGCGTCGCGGGCAGCCGGGTGCCGAGCAGGTCTTCGAGGTCCGCGGCGAGGCCGACGGCCTGGCGGGAGGACAGGCCGTAGTCGGCGAGCGGGCGGTCGGGCTCGACGTCGGCGCCGGTGTGGTCGGCGACCAGCTCCAGCAGGCGGCGGCGCAGCGTGTCGGGGTTTCTCATCGCGCCAGGGCCTTTCCGTAGTCGCCGGCGAGGTAGCGGTCGCGGCAGGCGCCGCGCGCGATCTTGCCGCTCGACGTGCGCGGCACCCGCCCGGCGGGGACGAGCAGCACGTCCCGCAGCGAGAGCCCGTGCGCGTCGGAGACCAGCCGCCGGACCGCGCTGACGAGCGCGCGTTCCGCCTCTTCGGTCAAGGTGTCGTGCGCACGGTGCTCGGCGACCACGACGACGGACTCGGTCTCGGTGCCTTCGACGGCGAAGGCGGCGACGCTGCCAGGGCGGATCTCGGGGTCGGCCGACGCGGCGGTGGCCTCGACGTCCTGCGGGTAGTGGTTGCGGCCGTCGACGATGACGAGGTCCTTGATCCGGCCCGCGATGTACAGTTCGCCGCCGTGCCGGACGCCGAGGTCGCCGGTGCGCAGCCACGGGCCGTCGGGCAGCCCGGCGTGGTCGCCGGCCAGGCGGGCGCCGAAGGTTTCCGTGCTCTCCAGGGGTTTCTCCCAGTACCCGGCGCCGACGTTCGGCCCGTGCACCCAGATCTCGCCGACCTCGCCGTCCGCGAGCACGACGGCGGTGTGCGGGTCGACGAGCGCGACCCGCTGGCCGGCCGGGACCCCGCAGGCGACGAGCCGGACGCCGGTGCCGGCCGGGCGCCCGGTGCCGGTGGCGAGGGCGTCCCGGTCGAACGTCGTGACGCTGGGGGCCGCGGCCGGGCCGGTGGTCACGAAGACGGTCGCTTCCGCCAGGCCGTAGGCGGGGCGCGTCTTCTCGGGCCGGTACCCGGCGGCGGCGAACGCGGTGTGGAAGCGGTCGAGGACGTCCGGGTTGATCGGCTCGGCGCCGTTGATGATCCCCGCGACGCGGTCCAGGCGCAGGCGATCGGGCTCGCGCACCCGGCTCGCGCAGTAGTGGAACGCGAAGTTCGGCGCGGCGCTCCACGCGCCCGCGTGGTCGCCGAGCAGTTCGAGCCAGCGGACCGGGCGCTCGATGAACGCGAGCGGGTCCATCAGCACCGACCGCAGGCCGAGCGCGAGGGGTGTGATCAGGCCGAGGACGAGCCCCATGTCGTGGAACAGCGGCAGCCAGGAGACCGTCGTGGCCGTCGCCGGGTCGAGGCCGAGGCCGTGCACCGCCTGCGTCACGTTGGCGAGCACGTTCGCGTGCGTGAGCACCACCCCGGCCGGGCTGCGAGTCGAGCCGGACGTGTACTGCAGGTAGGCGATGTCGTCCGGGGACGCTTCGGGCGCCGGCCACGAGCGGACCGGGCCCGGGCGGTCGGCCGCGACGACCGGGACACCGCTGTCGAGGAAGTCCTCGACCGCGGCCTGGGCGGCGGTGGTCGTCACGACGGCCGTGGGCGCGCAGTCGTCGAGCACCGCGGTCAGCCGGCCCGCGTGACCGGGCAGGCCCGGGTCGAACAGCGGCACCGCGATCGCGCCCGCGGCGATCGCGCCGAGGAACCCGGCGACGTAGTCCGCGCCCTGCGGGCAGAGCACGGCCACGCGGTCGCCCGGGCGGACCGGGAGCGCGGCCGCGACGGCGTCGGCGCGCTCGGCGAGCCGCCGCCAGGTCAGGCCGCGCCGCCGCCCGTCGCGGTCGACGGAGAAGTCGGCGAAGGTCACGGCGGGCTCGTCGGGGGTCGTCGCCGCCCAGTGGCGCAGGCAGGCGGTCAGGGTGGCGCCGCCGAGGTGCTGCAGGGACATCGTGTTCTCCTTGCGGTTGGACGGCTCAGCGGGTTCAGCGGCCGAGCAGCGGGCTCGCGTGCTGCCACGCGGCGACGGCCAGGGTGTCGAGGTCGAGACCGGTCGCTCCGGCGTCGCGGAGCACGAGCAGGACGTCGTCGGCGGCGATGGCGACGGTGCGCAGGCGCAGCCCGGTGGACTGGCCCGGCAGGCTCAGGAGTTGCCGGTAGGACAGGGTTTCCGCGCCGGGGACCGCGGGCGGGGTGGCGAGGGTGAGGGTCGAGACCGTCGGGAGGTCCCCGTCGTCGACGGTGACCTGGGCGCAGCGGCGGGCCTGCGCGGTCCAGGCGGTGAGGTCGGTGGGGGCCCGGGCGACGAGTTCGGACAGCTGGCCGCCGGGGACCGCCGTCTGGAAGCCCTGGCCGTCCACCGGACCGCCGTCGAGCAGCCTGCCGTGGACCACGGCGGTGCAGCCGCCGTCTCTGTCCTGAGTGGACGGTGCGGTGGTGACGGCGAACTCGTCACGGGCCGTTCCGGCCACCGCCGCGGCGGGCAGGAGCGCGGCAGGGGGCACCGGTTTTCCGGGGGAGCCGGAAATGTTCGTCACCGCGACCGCGGCGACCAGGAGAGCCGCGGCGCGGAGCGGGGGAAAGCGAATTCGGGCAGCCATGGACAACCCTTTCGGAAGTGTTCTCGAGAGGACGTGGTCGCCGCGTTGAGACCCTTCACCGAGGAGGCGTCGGAGGACCGCCGAGCCCGGCGGCAGGGGAAGGCTACGACAGGAAATCGGTTACCGTAAGGGCCTCAAGATCGCGTAAACGTTGGGTGTGCACACGGCGTGACCTGGGAAAGTGCAGGTTACTCGCCAGTCAACTCCGAGGTTGTGGCACGGCCGTCCGACTTTGGTCACCCTGGGTGTTCGCCGACTCACCCCCGCGGGGGAGTTTGTTTGCTCGCCATTCACATTGTCCGAGACTGGACAATTGCGTTTTCGGCGCCGGTTCTCTAACTTGGCCACACGCCCGAAGACATTTCCGGGTGATCGCCGTCACTTTTCCGGAAGGGAAGACGTATGCGCATATCCGCGAGGTGGCTGCGGGTCGCCGCGGTACTGGCCGCCGTGGCGGGCACGCTGCCCGGCGTGCCCGCCCGGGCCGCGACGGGCGTGCCGGACGCCCGCAGCGACGACGGCTCGCACGTCGTCGCGGAGTCCACTGTGGACGGTGACGCCCGCGTGCTCGACCTGACCGTGCGCTCGACCGGCGTCGGCGCCTACGCGATGGTCCGGCTGATCCTGCCGCGGGACTGGGCCGCCGAGCCGGACCGGAAGTGGCCGGCGGTGTACCTGCTCGCGGGGGAGACCCGGCTGCAGGACTACCGCGGCTGGAGCGCCAACACCGACGTCCGGCGCCTCGCCGACGACGCCGACGTCCTCGTCGTCATGCCGGGTTCCGGCCCGGCGGGGTTCTTCACGGACTGGTGGAACTACGGCAAGGACCTCGCGCTCAACCAGTGGGAGACGTTCACCGCCGCCGAGCTGCCGCAGCTGGTCGACCGCGGCTACCGCGGGGACGGCCGGCGCGCCGCCGCCGGGCTGTCGCTGGGCGGCTACGGCGCGATCGAGCTCGCCGCGCGCCGGCCGGGCGTCTTCCGCTACGCCGCGTCGTACAGCGGGAACCTCAACCCGGCCGGGCCGGCGGGCGAGCTGCTGACCGACGCGATCGTCGCGTCGGCCCACCTCGACCCCGAAGCACTCTGGGGTGACCGCCGCCGGGAGCCGGCGCGGTGGGAGGCGCACGACCCGGTGGTGAACGCGGACCGCCTGCGCGGCACCGAGCTGTACCTGTCGGCGGGCAACGGCCTGCCGGGGCCGCTCGACGCGAAGCTCCCGGTCGACGTGCTGCCCGGGGCGATGCTGCTGGAGTTCCTGTGCGGCGGCCAGACGACGGCGATGGCCGACCGGCTGCACGCGCTCGGTGTCCCGGTGACCGCCGAGCTCTACGGACCGGGCACCCACCAGTGGGCGTACTGGCAGGAGCAGCTGCACAAGACGTGGCCGCGGATGCTGCGGGTGGTGACGTCGTGACGCCGTCCTATGTGGTCACCGGCGCGTCGAGCGGGATCGGCCGGGCGTGCGTGGCGGAGCTGGTCCGCCGCGGCGCGCACGTGTGGGCGAGCGTCCGGACGGACGGCGACGAGAAGGAGCTGGACCGCGCCTACGGCGACGCGGTGAGCGTGCTGCGGATGGACCTGCGTGACGTCGACTCGATCGCCGAGTGCGGTGCGCGGGTCGCGGCCGCGGGACCCGTGCGCGGCCTGGTGAACAACGCCGGTCTCGCGCGGCCGGGCCCGCTCGAATACGTGCCGCTCACGGCGTTTCGCGAGCAGCTCGACGTGAACGTGACGGGTCAGCTGGCGGTGACCCGTGCGATGCTGCCGGCCCTGCGCGTCTCGCCGATCGCGCGGGTGGTGACGGTGGGCTCGATCGGCGGCCGCATCGCGGGGCCGATGGTCGGGCCTTACCACACGGCGAAGTTCGCCCTGGTGGGCTTGACCGACAGCCTGCGCGCGGAGCTGGCCCCGGAGGGCATCGACGTCATCCTGGTGGAGCCGGGCGCGGTGGCGACGGCGATCTGGTCCCGGGCCCGCGAAGCGGCGGAGGAGGTACGCGCGACGCTGCCGGCGGCGGGGCTCGAGCGGTACGGGGCGCAGCTGGCGGAGGCGGAGCGGAGTGCGTTGCGGTCATCGAGGACGGGAGTGCCTCCGCGCCGCGCGGCCCAGGTGGTGGTGCGCGCGCTGACGGCTCGGCGCCCCGCGCCGAGGTACCTGGTGGGTGGCGACGCCCGCGTGGCGGCGGTGCTGGCGAGCTTGCCGTTTCGCTTGCGGTACCGGCTGACGGCGGCGAAGCGATGACCGCGGGTTCTCGGCCGGGTGGGGTGGCGCTCGGTCTTCGGCACCTGGCTTCGCGATGAGCCGCCTGGTCGTCGTCATCGCGCCGGGATCGCGGGGTGATGTCCAGCCCTGCGTCGCCCTCGGACGCGGACTCGCGGCCGGTGGTGACCGGGTCCGCGTGCTCGCCGCATCGGCGTTCGAGGCGCTGGTGACCTCGAACGGACTCGGCTTCGCGCCCCTCTCCGCCGATCCGGGCGAGGTGCTCGATTCCGAAGCCGGGCGAGCGTGGACCGCCGGCCGCAACCCGATCACCTTCGTGACCGGCCTCCGCAAAGCCGTGACGCCGGTCCTCGAACGCCTGCTCGCCGACGTGCACACCGGTGCGCGGGGCGCCGACCTCGTGCTCGCCCCGACCCTCGGTTTCCTGGGCTCCCACCTCGACGTCCCCAACGTCGAACTGCACTACCAGCCCAGCATCCCGACGCGCGCCTTCCCGCATCCGCTGCTCCCGTGGGCGGGGAAGCTGGGACCGTGGGGCCGTCAGCTGAGCTTCAAAGCCGTCGACGAACTGGCCTGGCAGCTCCTGCGCCCGGAAATCGACCGCTGGCGGGCGGACACCCTCGGTCGCCCCGGGAAACGGCCGCGGCGCGATTCCCCGGTCCTGTGCGGGTTTTCCGACGCCGTCGTGCCCCGGCCGCCCGACTGGCCCGCCCGCGTCCACGTCACCGGCTACTGGTTCCTCGACGCCGGCCCCGGCTGGCGCCCGGACCCGCGGCTGCGCGACTTCCTCGCCGCGGGGCCGCCACCGGTGTACGTCGGCTTCGGCAGCATGCGGACGAGCGACGAGACTCTCGCCGTCGTGCGCGGCGCCCTGAAGAAGGCCGGGTTGCGCGGCCTGCTCGGCACCGGCACCGACCTCGCCGACGACGACGTGCTGGCCGTCGCGGACGTCCCGCACGACTGGCTGTTCCCGCGCACTGCGGCGGTCGTGCACCACGGCGGCGCGGGAACCACGGCGGCCGGGCTGCGCGCCGGGGTGCCGACGCTCGTCTGCCCGGTGTTCTCCGACCAGCCCTACTGGGGCGACCGCGTGTTCCGCCTCGGCGCGGGACCCCGGCCGCTCGGCGACCTGACCGGGCTGACGGCGAAACTGGAAGAGCTGACCGGCAACCCGCTGTACCGGCGCGGCGCGCAGTACGTCGGAGCCCGGCTGCGCCGGGAGAACGGCGTCGCCCACGCGTGTTCGGTGCTGGCCTGAGTGCGATCATGGGCAGCGTGAAGCCCCGCCGTTGGATCCCGAGACCGTCGCGCCGCCGCTGGGGCGGTACAGCCATCTGGCCGAGGTTCCTGCCGGACACCGGCTCGTCTTCCTCGCCGGACAGCTCGGGGTGGCACCCGACGGCACGCTCGCGACGGGTGCCGAAGCGCAGGGACGGCAGATCTTCGCCAACCTCGAGGCGCTCCTCACCGCCGAGGGCGCGGGTCCGGAGCACCTCGTCAAGCTGGTGACGCTACTGGCGAGCACCGAGCACCTCGCCGGGTACCGCGCCGCGCAGGCCGAAGCGTTCGCGAAGTGGTTCCCGGACGGCGACTTCCCGGCCCAGACGCTCGCGGTCGTGGCGGCGCTCGCGGGGCCGGACTACACGGTGGAAGTCGAAGCGATCGCCGCGGTGCCTGCCTAGGCGAAGAGCGCCAGTGCCAGGCCGCCGCCGACGATCAGCACGCACGCCGCGATCGTCGTGCGGCGGTAGTGCAGGATCAAGGCCGCGAATTCGCGCAGCAGCGCGCTCGGCAGGAAGTACCGCGCGGTCGGCGCGCCCGTCGCGTCGAACGGCAGGCCAAGGCGGCGGCACTCCACCGCCGTGCGGAAGACGTGGTAGTCGCTCGTCACCGCCAGCACCCGGTGCGGCCGCACGCCGCCCGGCAGCAGTTCCGCCGAGAACTCGAGGTTCTCCTCGGTCGTCGTCGCGCGGTCCTCGCGGCGGATCCGGTCGGCCGGGATGCCGTGTGCGCGCAGGTACTCGTGCATCGCCGCGGCTTCGGTCATCGTCTCGCCGGGGCCCTGGCCGCCCGACACCACCAGCAGCGGGGGAGCCGGTTCGCGTTCGTACAGCCGGATCGCGCGATCGAGGCGGGCGGCCAGCAGCGGCGTGACACGCTCACCGGCCAGGCCGCAGCCGAGCACGATGACGGCGTCGATGCCCGTGTGGCGCGCGAGCCTGCCGTAGAGGATCGAATAGCCGAGCAGGGACGCGAACAGGAACCCGAAGTAGCACGCGAGCACCGCGGCCGTCGCCACCAGCGCCGAGCCCCACCGGCCGAGCGGCGCGAAGAACAGCCCGTCGAGCGTCAGCATGCCGACGCCGAGCACGAAGGACAGCAAGTTCGCGAGACTCCGGCCTTCGCGCCGCACCATCCGGACGCCGTTGACGATCAGCGCGGCCGGCAGCACCACCGCGACGAGCAGCGCGACGACCGCCACCAGCACGCCCAGCACCGGGGCGAGCCACTCCAGGTGCAGAGCCGCGCGCAGCAGCCACAACCCGGTCAGCAGCAGCGCCACGCCGAGCCAGACGGCATTGCCGAGGCGACGCGGTTCGCGGGCCAGCCGCACCGCGAACACCAGCAGCGCCACCGCGGCGCAGCCGGGCAGCACGACGTCGGTGACGCTCACCCGGCCTCCCCACCTCCCGCGAAGAGGCCAACGTAGAGCACGCGGACCCGGCGCGCGCCCACCGGGGCGCGGTGACGCGCAGGCCGGCGGCCGGACCCCACCGTGCGGGCGTTTCCGGATCGGGTCAAGTCCTCGGATGGGCGGTTCGACCGGCCGGAAAACGGGTGGCCGCACGCGGTTCTGGCATGGTGGAAGGGTGAGACCGGCTTTCGTGCTGCACGAGCACTGGCGCCCGCGGCACCACTTCGACCTCCGGCTGGAGGAGAACGGCGTGCTGCGCTCGTGGGCGGTGCCGCGCGGCCTGCCGCCGGACTCCGCGGGCAACCGGCTCGCGGTCGCGGTGCCCGATCACGCGCTCGACCACCTCGCGTACGAGGACGACACGAAGAAGGTCGCCGACACCGGCTGGTGGGAGGAGCACGACCGGACGGACAAGCGGATCCTGTTCACCCTGCACGGCCGGACGGAGTCGGTCCGGTACGCGCTGATCCGCACCGATCGCGACTGGCTCCTGCACCGGACGCGTGAGCAGCCCGGCTAGACCGTCGGGAGCGTCGGCCGCTGTCCGCGCATCGCGCGGTGTGCCCAGCGGCCGAGCACGGCGAGCAGCGCGATCTCCAGCACCATCATCAGGCGCTCGACCAGGCCGGTCGCGACGGTCGGGAGATGGCCGCCGAGGACGACGTTCACCGCGAACGGCACGATGAACGGCAGGTAGAACGGGATCGCGGCCAGCGCCAGCCGCCGCGACCAGGTGGCGAAACGGCGCCAGCGGGGGTCGTCGCGGTGACGGCGGCCCAGCGCCCAGCCGACGATCGGCAGGCTCAGGCACGTCACGGCCGAGGCGTAGAGGTGGATCTTGCCGGTGGCGGTGATGGCGCCGCCCTGCGGGTCCTTGGCGAAGACGGCGACCGCGAGCAGGCTGACGCACCACAGCGCCTTCGCCGCCACCAGCGCCGGGTTGGCCAGCAGGCCCCGGCGGTAGAGCGCGACCAGCAGCAGCGCCGAGCCGGTGCTGGTGAGCAGCAGCGCGGCGTCCCACATCCAGCGGCCCGGGCTCAGCGCGTAGTCGCTGAGCATCGAGCTGACCGGATCGAGCGGCGCGAGCCGCCGGTCGAGGTGCAGCACGACGAGCAGCGCCATCGCGGTGGCGAGCGTGGCCAGCGCGCCGGGCACGAGCAGCCGGGCGCGGAGGGAGGGACGGACGGGTGCGGGCGACAGCATGTAGAGGGACACTCCCGGACGGCTCGGCTGGTTCAGGCGCAAGCCGGGGACGCTACCCGTGACCGTTTCGTGACCATCGCGGGACACGTCCGAGATGTGACGCGGCACACGTACAGATGTCGGTGATGGGGCGGTGGCGGTGATCGCTGGTGCTCCGCGGCGGCCTCTGGCCCGGCCTGGTGAGTCGGCTGGCGGCGCCGTTGGCTCCGCGCCCGCGGTCCGGCCGCGCTCGTGGTCGGCCTCGTGCCCGGTGGCCTGCTTCGCCGCCGCCGGCTTTCGCCTCGCAGGGCCCCGCGCAGCCGCTCGGTCCGGGTCGCGGGCGTCGCTTCCCGGGAAAGCGACCGCTCAGTGCTCGCCGTCCTGGGGGATCTCCGCGGAGTCCGTGAGCCGCAGCTTACGGCGCGCTCGCTGGTAGAACGTCGTCATCCCCAGCCGCACCACCCGCGCCGCGCTCGGGCGGGCGCGCAGGTCCAGGCAGTCGCCCGGCGACACGTAGCCCGCCACCTGGCCGTCGACCTCCACCGCCAGCCTGCCGCTGGTCGGCAGCAGCTCCAGCGTCACGTCGTCGTGCACCGACAGCACCACGCCCCGGCTGTACGCGGAGTGCGGCGCCGCGGGCGTCACCAGCAGTGCCTCCACCGCCGGGCTGGTGATCGGGCCGCCCGCCGAGAAGCTGTACGCCGTCGAGCCGGTCGGGGTGGCGACGACCACCGCGTCCGCCGAATAGCTCACGAACGGCTGGCCGCCGACGCGGACCGCGACCACCGCGCTGCCCTCACCCGGGACGCGGACCACGGCGATGTCGTTGAACGCCGTGATCTTCCGCCCCTCCAGCACGGCGTCCACGGCCAGCCGCGGCTCCACCGTGAACTGGTGGTCGTCGATGGCCGAGAGGGCGTCCGGCAGGTCGGGGACGTCGACCTCGGCCAGGAAGCCCAGCTTGCCGAGGTTGACCCCGAGCACCGGCGCGCGCTGCCCGTCGGCCAGCCGCATGGCCCGCAGCATGGTGCCGTCCCCGCCGAGGCTGACCACCAGGTCGGACCGGCGGCCGAGCTCCTCGGGCGTCACCCCGATCGCCGCGCAGTTCAGGCGGACGATCTCGTCGGCGATGCCGAGGATCTCGATGTTCCGGTTGCCGGCCCAGCCGAGCACGGCTTCGACGGCGGCCGCCGAGTCGCGGCGGGGGTGCAGCACGAGTCCCGCGGAGTGCATGTCAGCGGCCCCGGGCGGGCAGAGTACCGAGCGTCATGCGCTCAGTCTGCCCGCTCCCGCCCGTCGTCGCGAGAAGCGCAGCGCGCCGTCGTCGATCCGGCCGTGCCGCAGCTTGACGACGTCGTGCGCGTAGCTCATGCCCAGCGTCCACGGCGCCCGCGACCCGGCCTTCGGGAACTCGTCGATCGACCGCAGCACGTACCCCGCGTCGAAGTCGAGCAGCGGCCGCTCGGTGACCGCCGGATCGTCGTTGACCGGCACGCACTGGTCGTACCCGTGGCGGTCGAGGTGGCGCAGCAGCCGGACGACGTACTCGCCGACGAGGTCGGCCTTGAGCGTCCACGACGCGTTCGTGTAGCCGATCGTGAACGCGAAGTTCGGCACGCCGCTGAGCATCATTCCCTTGTACGCCATGGTTTCCGGCAGCTTGACCGGGTCGCCGTCGACGACCAGGTCGATGCCGCCGAAGGCCAGCAGCCGCAGCCCGGTGGCCGTGACGACGACGTCCGCGGGCAGCTCGTCGCCCGATTCGAGGCGGATCCCGGTCTCGGTGAACGACGCGATCCGGTCGGTGACGATCGACGCGTCGCCGTGGCGGATCGAGCGGAACAGGTCGCCGTCCGGCACCAGGCACAGCCGCTGGTCCCACGGCTGGTAGCGCGGCTTGAAGTGCGTGTCGACGGCGTACCCCGGCGGCAGCTGCTTCATCGCGGCCCTGCGGATCATCGCCTTGACCACGCCCGGGCGGCGCCGGCTCAGCTGGTAGATCAGCGTGCTCACGGCGACGTTCTTCCAGCGCGCGATCGGGTACGCCAGCCGCGCGCCGAGCAGTCCGCGCAGCCGGTTGGCCAGCGCGTCCTCCGAGGGCAGCGACAGGATGTAGGTGGGGGAGCGCTGCAGCATCGTCACGTGCTCGGCGCGGTCGGTCATGGCCGGGACGAGCGTCACCGCCGTCGCGCCGCTGCCGATCACGACGACCTTCTTGCCGGTGTAGTCCAAGTCCGCGGGCCAGTGCTGCGGGTGCACGACCGTGCCGCCGAAGTTCTCGATGCCCGGGAACTCCGGTGTGTGGCCGCCCGCGTAGTCGTAGTAGCCGCTGCACAGGTAGAGGAACTTCGCGGTGAACCGGACGGGCTCGCCGTCGTGCGCCGCCTCGACCGTCCACAAAGCGTCCTCTGTGGACCATTCGGCGCGGACCACCTGGTGCCCGAACCGGATCTGCCGGTCGATACCCGCCTCGGCGGCGGTGTCGCGGACGTACGCCAGGATCGACGGGCCGTCGGCGATGGCCGTCTCGCTGGTCCACGGCCGGAACCGGTAGCCGAGGGTCTGCATGTCCGAATCGGACCGGACGCCCGGGTAGCGGAACAGGTCCCAGGTGCCGCCGATGGCGTCGCGGGCTTCGAGGATCGCGTACGTCTTGCGCGGGAACGCCGTCCGCAGGTGGTGGGCGGCGCCGACGCCGGACAGCCCGGCGCCGACGATCAGGACCTCGACGTGCTCGGTCATCGCACGGCCTCCGTCCGCCGCGGACGCTTCAGCAGGCGCGTGAGCACGGCGTTGTAGTGGGTGGGGGTGACGCGGGCGAGCGCGTCGAACAGGTAGGCGTCCGGACCGACGAGGATCCGGGCCTTGCCGCGGTCGACGCCGGTGTGGATGATCGCCGCCGCCTTGTCCGGCGACGTCATCGTCATGGCCTCGAACTGCGCGGCCATCTCCTCGCGCGAGCGGCCCAGCCCGGTGGGGTCGCGGCGGACCCGGGCGTTGCGGGCGATGTTCGTCGTGATGCCGCCCGGGTGCACGGTGATCGCGCGGACCGCGCTGCCGGCCAGCTCCTGCCGCAGCGACTCGGTGAAGCCGCGGACGGCGAACTTCGCCGCGCAGTAGGCGCTCTGGTACGGCATCCCGAGCAGGCCGAACACGCTCGAGGTGTTGACGATCGCGCCTTCGCCCTGCTCGGCGAGGATCGGCAGGAACGCCCGCGTCCCGTGCACCACGCCGCGGAAGTTGATGTCGTGCAGCCAGTCGTCGTCCTCGGGCACGGCGTCGAGCACGCTCGAGGTGACCGCGACACCGGCGTTGTTGAAGACCGCGGCCAGCGGCGCCGGGAGCCACTCACGCACCTCGTCGGCGAACCGGAGCTGGTCCGCGGCGTCGCGGACGTCGAGCACGCGCGTGAGGACACGGCCGTGCAGCGCCGCGGCAGTGGCTTTCAAGCCGTCTTCGTCGACGTCGGCGAGGGCGACCGGCGCGCCGAGGCGGGACAACCGGGTGGCCAGTGCCCGGCCGATGCCGGACGCCGCGCCGGTGATCACCACCGGACGGCCGGTAATGCTACGGGGCCGTGACATCGCTGCTTCTCGCGTGGTCGCCGATGAGGTCGAGCAGCACCGGCCACGCGCCCGCGGGCAGGTCGTGGCCCATGCCGGGAACGGTTTCGAGGCGGGCGCCGCGGATCGCGCGGGCCGTGGCGGCGCCACCGGTGGGATGGACCATCCGGTCGCGGTCGCCGTGGATCACCAGCGTGGGCGCGGTGATCTTCTTCAGCCACGCCGTCCGGTTGCCGGACTTGAGGATCGCGCCGAGCTGACGGCCCACGCCGCCCGCCGTCGGATCGCGGTCCCAGCCCGCCCCGGCCTTCTCCCGCACCCACGCTTCGTCGAAGGGGAAGCCGTGCGAGCTGATGTGGCGGAACATCTTCACGGCGCTTTCGACGGCTTCGTCGCGGGACTTCGGCGGCTTCGCGCCCATCAGCCGCAACGTCGAGAGCGCCGGGCGGCCGATGAGCCGGGACCCGGTCGTCGACATGATCGACGTCAGGGTCCGGACGCGCGCCGGGTGCAGCGCCGCCACGGTCTGGGAGATCATGCCGCCCATGGACACGCCCGCGATGTGGGCGGTCTCGACGTCGAGGGCGTCGAGCAGGCCCACGGTGTCGGCGGCCAGGTCCTTGAGGTCGTACTGCTCCGGCGGGAAGCGGCCGGCGACCATCGCGGGCAGGCTCGACGGCCGGAAGCGCGGGTGCGTCGAGCGCCCGGCGTCGCGGTTGTCGAACCGGACGACCTCGAAGCCGCGGTCGGCGAGCTGCGCGCAGAACGCGTCCGGCCAGCTGTGCAGCTGCTGGCCCAGCCCGGCGACGAGCAGCAGCGGGTCGGCGCCGCGGTCCCCGATCCGTTCGTAGGACAGGGAAATCCCCCGGCCGGTGTCGGCGATCTCTTCGGTCACGAATCCCCTCCGGTGCTCCGGCGGCGCACGATCACGCGGCCGCCCTTGGCGGGGGCGTAGGCGACGCCCCGCGAGTGCCGGCGTTCGCCGGCTTCGGTCGTCGGCTCGAGCGTGAAGTCCCGCAGCAACGTCCGCAGCACGACGGTCAGCTCCATGGTCGCGAAGGCGGCGCCGAGGCAGCGGCGCGTGCCGCCGCCGAACGGGATCCACTGGTAGAGGTCCGGGCGCGCGCCTTCGAAGCGATGCGGATCGAAGGTGGCCGCGTGCGGGAACACCGCGTCGTCGTCGTGGATCAGGGCGATGCTGACGAGGACCGCGTACCCCTTCGGCAGCGTCCAGCGGCCGAGCCGGAAGCCGTCCTGCTTGACCTGCCGGGCGGTGAGGTCGATGACCGGGCGGGTGCGCTGCACCTCGAGGATCGTGGCGTCGAGGAGCTTCCCGTCGTCGTTCGCGAGTTCGTCGAGCAGCGCGGGGTGACGGCGGAGGCGTTCGACCGCCCAGGCCAGCGTCGTCGCCGTCGTTTCGTGCCCGGCGGTGAGGAGGGTGAGGAGCTGGTCGGAGATCTCGTCGCGGCTGAGGCCGGACCCGTCGTCGTAGCGGGTCTGCAGCATCATCGCGAGGACGTCGTCGCCGTCGGGGCGGGCCTTGGCGATCAGGCGGTCGACGATCGCGTCGTACCGGCGGCGCATCTTTTCGAAGCGGCGCCAGGGGTTGAAACGGCCCTTCTTGGAGATC
The DNA here is from genome assembly GCF_036227105.1 of Amycolatopsis sp. NBC_01488. NCBI lineage: Bacteria > Bacillati > Actinomycetota > Actinomycetes > Pseudonocardiales > Pseudonocardiaceae > Amycolatopsis > Amycolatopsis sp. NBC_01488. The sequence goes on from NZ_CP109434.1 coordinate 6,998,416, forward strand.
GGCGCGACGGCCAGCCGGGAGCCGAGGGTGACGAACGGCGGGAGCAGCTCGCGCAGCTCGGCGAACTCGGCCCCCTCGGCGCCGAACACCGCGCGGAGGATGGCGTTGAGCGTGATCCGCATCATCGACGGTAGGGTCGCGAACGCTCTTCCGTCCGGCCAGCTCACCAGCTCACGGACCGTTTCCTCTTCGACGATCTTCTCGTAGGCCGCGAGGCGGCGGCCGTGGAAGGGCGGGACGAGGAGCTTGCGCTGCCTTCTGTGGTCGTCGCCGGACAACGCGAACATCGAGTGGGGGCCGAGCACCCGGCCCAGGTTGACCTCGAGGTTGTCGACGAGGTCCGGCCCGGAGGTGAACAGCTGCTTGATCTCGCCCGGGTCGCTGATCACGACGGCGCGGCCGAAGATCGGGACGTTCACGGTGAAGGCGTCGCCGTAGCGCTCTTTCAGCCGCCGCATGCCCCGCAGCGGGAACGTCAATGCGTAGGCGCCTTGAACGGCGCGGGGTGCGGTCGGCCCCGGCGGCAGCGTCGCCGCGGTGGTCATGGTCGTCATCGACCCTCCCGGAAGGTGGTACGCGAGCGTACCGTCGGTATGGTACGCCGGTGTACCATCGACGTTCAAGAGGAGGGGGTTGTAGCGTGACTTCCGTGGACGTCGACACCCGCCGGTTCCGGCAGCGGCTGCTGGACGGACTGGCGGCGTCGATCACCGAGAGCGGGTTCCGCGACACGACGGTCGCCGACGTCGTCCGCCGAGCCCGCACGTCCCGCCGGACGTTCTACGAACACTTCTCCAGCCGCGAAGAGTGCCTGATCGCGCTGCTGGCGGAGGCGAACCGCGCGATGATCCAGCAGATCTCCGACGCCGTCGACCCGCGCGCGCCGTGGGCCCTTCAGGTGCGCCAGGCGATCGAGGCGTGGATCGCCTGCGCGGAGTCCGAGCCGGCGATCACGCTGAGCTGGATCCGCGACGTCCCGGCACTGGGTGCCCAGGCCCGCGACCTCCAGCGCGACGCGATGGAGGGCTTCATCGCGATGACCCAGCGCCTGACGGACACGCCCGCGTTGCGCGCGGCGGGGATCAGCCCGCCGTCCCGCCAGCTGGCGATCATGCTCCTGGGCGGCTTGCGAGAGCTGATCGCGACCACGGTGGAGGACGGCGGGCGAGCCGAGGACGTGACGGAGGTGGCCGTGCGGGCGTCGATCGCGTTGCTCGGCCCGGCCTGAGTCCGCTCGCCGGTCAGGCGGTCACGGCGGGCCGGAGCACTTCCCGGCACCACGTCCGGAAGCTGGTCGACGCGACCGCCGCGGTCGCCCAATCCGCGTCGTAGACGCCCTCGTCCTGGGCGGCGAGCATCGCGACCGCGTCCTCGACCATCCGGTCGCTCGCTCCGCGGGCCCGGCGCAGCGAGGCGAAGTCGGCCAAGGCGACGCGGCGGTACCCGATTGGCCGCCCGAGCTCTTCGCTCATCACCTCGGCCATGCCGTCGGGGGTGAGCCGGTCGGGACCGAACACCGGGACGTCCTCCTGCCCGGTCCAGGCGAGGTCGCTCAGCAGGCCGGCGGCGGTGGCGGCGACGTCGCGGGTCGCGATCGAGGCGAGTGGCCGGTCTCCGGCGCAGGTCAGCGAGAACACGCCCGCCTCACGGATCGCGTCGAGCTGGCCGAGCAGGTTCTCCATGTAGAAGGGCGGGGACACCGCCCGGTAGGCCGCGCCCGATTTCTCGAATTCGGCGTCCATCGCGAAGGCCGCGGAGAGGACGCCCGCCGGGCGGCCCCAGCCGTGCCCGGCACTGCTCACGCTGACGACGTGGCCGACGCCGTGACGGCGGACGGCCGCGGCGCCGGCCCGGGCGAAGCCGACGTAGTGCCCTTCGGCGCTGGGCGCGGCGGCGTTGGGCGGGACGAGCCAGAACAGCGCGTCGGCCCCGGGCAGTGCGGCGTCGAGCGCGGCCGGATCGTCGTGGGTGCCGGTCACGACGTCGATCCGCTCGCGGACGTCGTCGTCCAGGCGGCCGGCGTCCCGGGCGATGACTCGGACCTTGCGGTTGCGGGCGAGCAGCTCGCGGACGAGCCGGTTGCCGATCTGCCCGGTCGGGGTGGTTACGACGATCATGGAACCCTCCTAAGATGAACCTGAACTCCGGTTCCGGATATAGCGCGCATCCTCGGGCCGTCAAGTAGGCTGGGCCGACCATGACCGCTTCTTCCCGCTCGCTGCGCGCCGACGCCCGGCGCAACCGCGATGCCATCCTCGACGCCGCCGGCGAACTGTTCGCCCGGCGAGGCGATGCCGTGCAGATGGACGAGATCGCCGACCGGGCCGGGCTGGGTGTCGGAACCCTGTACCGGCACTTCGCCGACAAGAAGGCGCTGCGCGCGGCGATCATCGGCCGCCGGTTCGAGGAGATGACCGTCCTCGCCCAAGCCGCCGAGGGGGCCGAAGACCCGTGGGTGGCGTTCGAGTCGCTGCTCCACGGCTACCTGGAGGCCGCGGAACCCGACGCCGCTTTCCGCTTCGCGCTCCTGGGTCCCGAGGAACCGGACTGGGGCGACATCGAAAGCCAGAAGACGGCGTTCTCGGCGATCGTCGAGCGCATCGTGCGGCGCGCGATCGAGGCCGGCCGGCTCCGCGCGGACTTCCGCCCCGGAGACTTCATCCTCATCACCCGGGGGGCGATGGCCAACATGACCGGCGCCGGCCAGTGGCGCCGGTTCGTCGACCTCCAGCTCGAGGGAATCCGCGCCACCGGGCGCTGAGCACGCGACGAGGGCGCGGCACCCGATGCCGCGCCCTCGTCGCTTCTGCCGATCAGGCGTCGAGGTCCTGGGCGATCAGCTCGGCCAGCGCGTCGACGGACTCCCGGGCCGCGTCGCCGTCGGCGGTCAGCTCCACCTCGTCCCCGTGGGCCGCGCCCAAGGTCATGAGACCCAGGACGCTGGCCGCGTCCACCGGATCACCGGCGACCCCGGACGTGATCTTGGCGATCCGGACCTTCGCGGGCTGACCGGCCGCCGTACGGGCGACCAGGCCGGCCGGGCGGGCGTGGAGCCCGACCGCGCTGGCGACTTGCGTGCGGCGTTGGTACACAGTGGACTCCTTCAGGCGTTGACGGGCCGGCCGGAAACGGCCGCGGAGCGTTCGGTCGCGCGGAAGCGCACCTGCTTCAACAGGATCACCGACCCGGCGGCGACGGCGGTGCCCACCACCAGTGCCAGCAGGAACAGCAGCGGGCTGCCGATCAGCGGGAGCACGAAGATCCCGCCGTGCGGGGCGCGCAGCGTCACGCCGAACGCCATCGACAGGGCGCCCGTGACCGCCGAGCCGAGCATGATCGACGGGATCACCCGGAACGGGTCCGCCGCCGCGAACGGGATCGCGCCCTCGGTGATGAACGACGCGCCGAGCAGCCACGCCGCGCGGCCGTTTTCGCGTTCGGCTTCGGTGAACAGCTTCTTCCGCACGGTGGACGCGAGCGCCAGCGCCAGCGGCGGCACCATCCCGGCCGCCATCACCGCGGCCATGATCTGCAGCGACGCCGTCGCGCCGGTGGTCAGGCCGCCGACCGCGAACGCGTACGCCGCCTTGTTGACCGGCCCGCCCATGTCGAACGCCATCATCAGGCCGAGCAGTGCGCCCAGCAGCAGCGCGCTGACGCCGCTGAGGCTGTTGAGCCAGTGCGTGAGACCCGACGTCGCGGCCGCGATCGGCTTGCCGACCACGACGTACATCAGCACACCGACCACGATGGACCCGAGCAGCGGGTAGACGACCACCGGCATGATCCCGCGCATCGCCTTCGGGACCTGGATCTTCTTGAGCGCCAGCACGACGCCGCCGGCCAGGAGACCCGCGACGAGGCCGCCGAGGAACCCGGCGTGGACGGTGACGGCGATCGCGCCGCCGACGAACCCGGGCGCGATCGCCGGGCGGTCGGCCATCGCGAAGGCGATGAACCCGGCCAGCACCGGCACCAGGAAGTCGAAGGCGGCGCTGCCGATCTGGAACATCAGCGCGGCCCAGCCGGCGACCGAACCCGCGTCGAAGTGCTCGGTGACCTTCGGCGCGTCGACGATCTGGTAGCCGCCCAAGGCGAAGCTCAACGCGATCAGCAACCCACCCGCGGCGACGAACGGGATGAGGTAGCTGACGCCGGTCATCAGCCACTGGCGGATCCGGGTGCCGGTCTTGTCGTTCGTACCGACCTTGCTCGTCAGTTCCGGAGCGGCCGGACCGGTGGGCACCGGTTCCCGTGCCGCGGCCTTCGCGCGTTCGAACAGCCCGGCGGCGTCGTTGATCGCGGCCTTGACCGGCGCTTCGACGATCGGCTTGCCGGCGAAGCGCTCCCGGCCCTGCACGGCCAGGTCCGCGGCGAAGATGACGGCGTCCGCGCTCGCGATGTCCTCTGTGGACAGTGGCTCGGACCCGGCCGATCCCTGCGTCTCGACGACGATCGTGTCGCCGTTGGCCTGCGCGGTCTGCTCCAGCGACTCGGCGGCCATGTACGTGTGCGCGATCCCGGTGGGACACGCGGTGATGGCGACGAACTTCATGGTCAGGACACCTCCTGGCGGATGTACTCGGCGACGGCTGCCGCGTCGGTCGCGTCGAGGAGGTGCTGCTTGAACTCCGCGCGGACGAGCCGGCGGGCGAGGGCGGCCAGGACCTTGAGGTGCTCGCTGCCGCCGCCTTCCGGTGCGGCGATGAGGAAGATCAGCTTCGCCGGGCCGTCCGGGGCGCCGAAGTCGACGCCCGCGGCGCTGCGGCCGAACGCCAGCGTCGGCGCGGTCACCGCGGCCGAGCGGCAGTGCGGGATGCCGATGCCGCCTTCGAGCCCGGTGGCCATCTGCTCTTCGCGGGCGGCGACGTCCTTGAGGAACAGGTCGAGGTCGGTCACCCGGCCGGCATCGACGAGCCGCTGCGCGAGCGCGCGGGTGGCGCCTTGCTTGTCGGCGGCGTCGAGGCCGAGGTCGACCAGGTCGGCGGTGATCAGGTCTGGGGTGGTCATGCGGCGGCTCCGCTGAGGGTGAGGGTGGGGTCGGCGTCGAGCACGCGCACCTGGTCCGGGTGCACGTCGTGCGGGGTGGGCATGCGGCTGCCCTCCTGCGTGACCGCGGCGGTGCCGTAGGCGACCGCGGTCCGCAGGGCTCGGGGGCCGGTCCCTCCCGCGTGGAGGAACCCGGCGAGTGCGGCGTCTCCGGCGCCGACGGTGCTGCGCACGGCGACCAGCGGGCCGAGCGCGTGGCAGGTTTCGGTCTCTTCGACGAGCACGGCGCCGCGCGCGCCGAGGCTGACCAGCACGCGGCCGACGCCACCGTCGAGGAGTTCCCGGCAGAACGCGACGACGTCGCCGAGCAGCGGCAGCGGTCGCCCGGCCAGCTCGATCAGCTCGTCGAGGTTCGGCTTGAGCAGGTCGGGCCCGCCCGCTGCCGCGGCGGCGAGCGGCGCGCCGGAGGAGTCGACGGCGACCTTCGCCCCGGCGTCGTGGGCCAGTTTCGTGAGCCGCGCGTAGAAATCGCCGGGTACGCCGGCGGGGAGGCTTCCGCAGCACACCAGCCATTCCGCGCGTGCGGCCAGCTCGACGGCGCGGCGTTCGAGCGTCGCGAGCTCGGCGGGGGAGATCTCCGGGCCGGGCTCGTTGATCTTCGTCGTGGTCCCGTCGGCTTCGACGAGCGTGATGTTGCTGCGGGTCGTCCCGGCGATCGGCACGGCGACGACCGGGACGCCTTCGGGTGCGAGCAGGTCGGCCAGTCGCTCGCCGACCAGGCCGCCGGCGGGCAGGAGCGCGACGGTCGGGGTGCCGGCGGCGGCCAGCGCACGGGCGACGTTGACGCCCTTGCCGCCGGGGTCGAGCCGCACGGCTTCGGCCCGGTTGACTTCGCCGCGGCGCAGCTCGGCCAGCCGGGCGGTCCGGTCGAGGCTCGGATTCGGGGTCACGGTGACGATCACGCCAGCACCACCTCCGGGCCCGCCTCTTCGAGTTCGGCCACGGCGCCGGCGTCGAGGCCGCTGTCGGTGACCAGGACGTCGATCTCGGCCAGCCGCGCGAACCGGCTGAGCTGGTCGGTGCCGTACTTGCTGTGGTCGGCCAGCAGCACCCGCCTGCGGGCGGCGGCGACCACGGCGGCCTTCACCGCGGACTCGGCCATGTCCGGCGTCGTGCAGCCGTGCTCGGCGGAAAAGCCGTTGGCGCCGAGGAAAGCGACGTCGACGAGCAGGCCGTCGAGGGCGTGCAGCGTCCAGGCTTCGACGGCGGCGAGCGTCGTCCCGCGCACGCGGCCGCCGAGGATGTGCAGCGTGACGCCCGGGCGGGTGGCCAGGATCGAGGCGACCGGGATCGAGTTGGTGATCACCGTCAGCTCGCGGTCGGCGGGCAGGAGCGTCGCGAGCCTGCTCGTCGTGGTGCCCGCGTCGAGCAGGATCGAGCCGCGGTCGGGCAGCAGGTCGAGCGCGGCCCGGGCGATCGCGTCCTTCTCGGCGGCGTTGGTCTGGTCCCGTTGCGCGACTTCGGGTTCGAAGTCGAGCCGCTCGACCGCGACGGCGCCGCCGTAGACGCGGCGGACGACGCCCTGGCGCTCGAGGACGCCGAGGTCGCGGCGGATGGTCTCGGGGGCGACACCGAGTTCGGTCGCGACGTCGTTGACGTCGACCCGGCCGTCGCGTCGTGCGCGCTGTGCCAGGAGCTGATGCCGTTCGGCGGCGTACATGCCCGTTCCTCTCCGATGTTTGCCCGTTGCAGTTTGATTGTGCCCGTTGTTACCGTACTGTCAATCCCCAGTTACGAGATCCTTTGCTCCCGGAGGTCCGCCATGCAGTTGTCCGGAGTCGGAGTCAGTCCCGGCCGGGTCGCCGGTCCGCACGTCGTCGTGGTCGCTGACCTGCGGGAACCGGATTCCACGCCGGTCTCGGGTGAGCTGTCCGCGGAAGCGGGCAAGATCGGGCCGGCCGCGGAATCGGTCGCCGCGGCGCTGTCCGATCGTGCCCGTTCCGTGTCCGGAGATGCCCGATCGGTCCTGGAGACGACGGCGGCGATGGCAGCAGACCCGGCCTTGCTCGCGTCCGCGGAGAAGCTCGTGCTCGAACGTTCCCTGTCCGCGCCGCGCGCGGTGTGGGACGCGGCGGGTGAATTCATGACGGCGTTGCGAGCGGCGGGCGGCTACCTGGCCGAGCGCGTCGCGGACGTCGCCGACGTCCGCGACCGGATAGTCGCGGCGTTGCTGGGACTGGCGCCGCCCGGTGTTCCGGACCTGACGGCGCCGAGCGTGCTGGTGGCGCGCGACCTCGCGCCCGCCGACACCGCCGGGCTCGACCCGGACCTCGTGCTCGCGCTGGTGACCGAGGAGGGCGGCCCGACGAGCCACACCGCGATCTTGGCCAGGGCACTGGGGATTCCCGCCGTCGTCGCGTGCGCCGGAGTCCTCGATCTGTCCGGACCCGGGCTCGTGGTCGACGGTTCCGCGGGCACGGTCTCGCCGGCCGACGGCCGCGTCGTGGCGCCCGCGCGGACGTCCCAACCGGTGTGGGACGGCGTCGGCAGGCTCGCCGACGGCCACCGCGTGAAGCTGCTCGCGAACGTCGGCTCGGCCTCGGACGCGGCCGCTGCTGCGTCGGCCGGGGCCGAGGGAGCCGGGCTGTTCCGGACGGAGTTCTGTTACCTGTCAGCGACTTCGGAGCCGACCGAGTCCGCGCAGCGAGCGGCCTACGCGGCGGTGCTGGCGCCGTTCGCCGGGAAGCCGGTCGTCGTCCGGACGCTGGACGCCGGTTCGGACAAGCCGCTCGCGTTCCTCCCGGTGGGCGCGGAACCGAACCCCGCGCTGGGCGTCCGCGGGCTGCGGATCGCGGTCGACCGGCCGGACCTGCTGGACCGCCAGCTGGCGGCGATCACCGCGGCGGCGGCCGACACGGGCGTCGAGCTGTCGGTGATGGCCCCGATGGTCGCGACGGCGGCGGAGGCGGCGTGGTTCGCCTCGCGGGCACGTGCGGCGGGGATCGCCCGCGTGGGCGTGATGATCGAGATCCCGGCGGCGGCGCTGTGCGCGGCGGAGATCCTCGCCGAGGTCGACTTCGTGTCGCTGGGCACGAACGACCTGGCGCAGTACGTCTTCGCGGCGGACCGCCAGCTCGGCGCGGTGGCCGCGTTGAACGACCCGCACCAGCCGGCGTTGCTGCGGCTGGTGGGCCTGGTCGCGGAAGCCGGTGCGGCGGCGGGGAAGCCGGTGGGGGTGTGCGGTGAAGCGGCGGCGGATCCGGCGTTGGCGCCGGTGCTGGTGGGGCTGGGCGTCACGTCGTTGTCGATGAACGCGGTGGCGCTGGCGGGCGTGGGCGCGGCGTTGCGCGCGGTCGACTTCGCCGAAGCCTGCTCGCGGTCTCAAATTGCGACTGCCGGGCGTCGGCGGCGGTCCTAGCGTCGAGGACGGCCGTGCTCGATTACGGGAGCCGGGCGGCCGATGGAGGCGACGATGAAGGCGCTGGTTTACCACGGTCCGGGTGCGAAGGCTTGGGAAGACGTCCCGGACGCCGCCGTCCAGGAGCCGACCGACGTGGTCGTGCGCGTCGACACCACCACGATCTGCGGCACCGACCTGCACATCCTGCAGGGCGATGTCGCCGCGGTCACCGACGGCCGGATCCTCGGCCACGAAGCGGTCGGCACGGTGACCGCGGTCGGGGACGCGGTCCGGGCGTTCGCGGCGGGGGAACGGGTGCTCGTCCCGGCCATCACCCAGTGCGGGCGGTGCGAGTACTGCGGGCGCGGGATGCCGTCGCACTGCCAGACGGTCGGCGGGATCGGCTGGATCTTCGGCCACCTCATCGACGGCACCCAGGCCGAACTGGTGCGCGTACCGTTCGCGGACACGTCGCTGCACGCGGTCCCGGACGGCGTCACGAACGAGCAGGCGATCTTCCTGGCCGACTCCTTGCCGACCGGGTACGAGGTCGGCGTCCTGGCCGGCCGCGTCCGCCCCGGCGACACGGTGGCGGTGGTCGGCGCCGGCGCGGTCGGGCTCGCGGCGATCCTGACCACGGGCCTGTGGGGCGCGTCGAAGGTGATCGCGGTGGACTCCAACAAGTTCCGCCTGGAGAAGGCCCTGGAGTTCGGCGCGACGGACGCGTTCGAAGCGGGCCCCGACACCCGCTCGGACGTCCTCGGCCTGACCGACGGCCTCGGCGTGGACGTCGCGATCGAAGCGGTCGGCTACCCCGAGACCCTGCGGACGGCGGCGTCGCTGGTCCGCCCCGGCGGCCGCATCGCGAACATCGGCGTGCACGGCGTGCCGGTCGAGCTGCCGATGCAGGAGATGTGGATCCAGAACCTGACGCTGACGATGGGCCTGGTGGACACGGTCTCGATCCCGACCCTGCTGAAGATGGTCGCGTCCGGCCGCATCCCGGCCGAGCGCATGGGCACCCACCGGTTCACGTTCGCGCAGCTGGAGGAGGCGTACGACGTCTTCGCCAACGCGGCCGCGAACTCGGCGCTGAAAGTGGTCATCACGCCTTAGGTGACGGTCGGATCCCCGAGCCCGAGCTCGGGCGGGCGCCCCCGCCGGTTGACGACGACGGCCGCGGACCTTACGGGCGAGGCGGAAACCCCGGGGCGTGACATCTCGAGCCGCAGCACGCGGGCGCCGGTGACGTCGAGGTCGATCGTCGCCGGCTTCCCGACCGCGACGGCGTGCTCGGACCGGGGCTTACCGTCGAGCAGCACGCGGAAGTGGCCGACTTGGAAGGGATCCCGGGCATCGTCGAGCACCCCGGCGACGGTGGTGAACCGCTGGTAGTGACCGCCGAGGTCCAGTTCGACGAAGCCCGGCCCGGTGGCGGTGGGCGTGGTGGGCCGCAGGACGATGCTGTGTTCGTACCGCACGTCGTCGATCGACGCCGCGCCGCGGCGCACCCCTTGGCTGGCGCACGTCCACGGCAGCTCGGCGGCGAGCACCGGCCGCGGTTCCCGTGCACCGCCGAGCCAGACCCCGCGGCGGGGCATCGGATACTGTCCCTGTCCGGTGATCGCGGCGAGGAGATCGGCGACGCCGGCCTCGGTGAACTCGCCGACGTGGTACCTGGCCGTCGAATGCGCATTGAGGAACGCCGGGATCTCGTCGATCGAGCGGCCGGGCAGGACGACGGGGAGGACCCGTTCAGTTTCGCGGCGCAGGTCCCGGGTCAGGTTGTCGCGGATGATCGCGGCTTCGAACTGGGAACCCCGGCCCTCGTGGGGCATCGCCGTGCCGTCAGCACGGCGTTTGTACTCGGCAGAAGCGATGACCAGGATGAAGTCCGCTTCGCTCAAGTGCTGGGTGGCCCACAGGGACCAGTCACGACGGACGTTGTCGTACCACGAGTCGAGGTGCACGTCCAAGCCGATGACGCCGCGCAGGAACGTCGCGAACTTTTCCACTTGAGCCTTGTGTTCGGGCGTGTCGTGCGCGTAGGTGACGAACACCCGGGGTACCTCGCGGTCGGACATCGGTCGCTCCTCGGGATCGGTCGGTGATTCACCGATCCGGGAGATCGGTATTCCGGAAACACTACGCGTGTGTAGCCGTGGCTTCTGTATTTGTCAAGGTGTCATTCGCGCCGTAACTTCGGGCGTGGCCAGTTATTGTCCTGTATCTGTCAGGTTTCCCACCTTCTACGTTGACGTCAAGCGGATCTAGGATGACATCCGCCTGGTGGGGAGCGGTGAAGGAGCGTCGGCACGCGTGTACGAGTTTGACGTGTTCATCAGCTACCGGCGCACCGCGAGCGACATAACGGAATGGATTCGCCACCATTTCCATCCACGTCTGTCGGAAGTGCTCGACAACAACCGCTACGAGGACGCGAAGATTTTCTTCGACGACCGGATGCGCACCGGGTCGAGCTGGCCGGGGGAACTGCGGTCGGTGCTGCAGCACTCCCGTGTGCTGGTTCCGGTCTGCTCCCCGAAATACTTCCGGGACGAACTGTGCCTGGCCGAGTGGTATTCGATGGCGGAGCGGGAGGCGCTCGGCACCGGGCCCCGGCGGCAGCTGATCTACCCGGTGATCTTCTGCGACTCCAAGAACTTTCCCGGCTGGGCGCACGAGCGGCGCATGCGCGACCTGCAGGAGTGGAACCACCCCTTCGAGCACTTCCAGACCGCGCCCGCCTACCTCGACTTCAACCAGGAGATCAAGCGGATCGCCGGGGAACTGGAGGACCTCATCGAACGGGCGCCCGAGTGGCGCGACGACTGGCCGGTGCGGACGCCGGCCCCCGAACCGCCGAAGCGGGCGCGGATGCCGAGGTTCTGACGGATGCCGGGATCGGTCTTCACCTTCTACTCCTACAAGGGCGGAGTCGGCCGGAGCTTCACCCTGGCCAACGTCGCAGTGCTGCTGGCTCGCTGGGGGCACCGGGTGCTCTGCCTGGACTGGGATCTCGAAGCCCCCGGCCTCGGCGACTACTTCCGGCCGCGACTGCCGGCGAAGCCCGCCGGGGGTGTGGTGGACCTCGTCGACGACTTCCGCTGTGGCCGGTTCGCGCCGGAGGCCCACGTCATGCGGCTGAAGGACGTCGGCGAACTCGACTTCGTCGCCGCGGGTACCGAGGAATCCGGTTACGTCGGACAGGTGCAGGAGATCGACTGGGCGGCCCTGTACGACGACGGGTTCGGCGAGTACCTCGAGCGGTGCCGTGAGCAATGGTCCGCCGAGTACGACTTCGTGCTCATCGACAGCCGCACCGGGATCTCCGACATCGGCGGGATCTGCACCGCGCACCTGCCGGACCACCTCGTCGTCCTGTTCACGGCGAACCGGCAGAGCATCCGCGGCGCGATGGACCTGGCCAGGCGCGCCGACACCGCGCGCAACCTCCTGCCGTTCGACCGTTCGCGGCTGACCGTCCTGCCCGTGCTGTCGCGGTTCGACAACCGTGAGGAGTACGACCGCTCTGAAACCTGGAGAGGCATCGTCGTGGACGAGACGGCCGAGCTGTACCGCCCGTGGCTCGACCAGTCGGTGACCGCGGAGACGATGTCGCGCCACCTCACCCTGCCGTACGTGTCCTACTGGAGTTTCGGCGAGCAGCTGCCGGTGCTGTCGGAGAAGACACCGAGCGCCGACCAGATCGGGTTCGCGCTCGAAACGGTCGCGGCGGTGATCGCCTGCCGCCTGGACCGCACCGACCTGCTGGCCGAGAACCGCGACGCCTACGTGGCGGCGGTGCGGGCGAGCAGGCAGGAGTTCAAGCACGACCTGCGGGTCAGCATCCCGCGGTCGTCCGTCGGCACGGCGAACAAGCTGGTCGCCGAGTTGGAGAAGCTCGACGTCCGCGTGGTGAAGTCGTTGTCGGGCGATCGCTCCCTGCTCGTGCGGGCCGAAGACGACGCTCGGCACCTGTGCCTGCTCGTCGACGGCAAGGTGAGCCGCTGGCAGTCCGCCGAGGTCGAGCTGTTCCTGCACCGCACCCTCGGCCAAGACCGCCGCGTGATCCCGATCCTGACAGCGGGCACCGAGGCGGCGTCCCTGCCGGGCTACGTCGGCAACCTCCGCTACCTGCGCCTCGGCGGTTCGCGCGGTCCGGCGGAAGTGGCCCGCGATCTCATCGGCCAGCTCAAGGGCTTCACCTCCCTCGTCGACGCGGGCGACGACGTCGACCTCGCGGCGGTGCTCACCCGGGCGCGCGGGTCCCGGCTACGCCCGTCCCGGTGGGACCTGGTGGACGAGCTGGTCACCGCCCTGCAGGCAGCCGCTGCCGCGGGCGACGGCGCCCGCACGAGAGAGCTGGCAGCGGACCTCGCGGTGGCGACGAAACCCCTCACCCCGAACGGCGACGGCCACCACCCGGCCCCGATCCCGACCCGCCAGTCGATCGACTGGCTCTTGCGGACCCTCGACGCCCGCGTGCAGACCACGACGCAGCAGCCGAACCACCGGAAGGATCACGGATGACCGACCGCCTGCCACACAAGGAAACCGCGGCAATGCTGACGCTGCTGGCGCTGGGCCGGGCGATACCCAACCCCGAGCTGGAGACGCTGGCGGGTTTCACGCTCACCGGCAAAGAACGCCGGCACCTCAAGGACATCGGATACATCACCAGCGAAAAGGTCGGTCGCCCCTTCGTGCACGAGCTCACCGCGAGTGGCTGGGTCTGGTGCCTGAAAGAGCTCGAAGAGCAGACCCCGCCGCCGCCTCGTGCGCAAAGCTCCCTCTGCTCCGCACTCTACGTCTTCGCCGGCGGTATCGGCGAAAGCCTCGAGCGCCGCGATCTCCGGTTCGCGGACATCTTCCCCTGTCCGGGTGGCACCATCGAGGACCGCATCCGCATCGCCTACCGGGAGCTGGTGACGGAACCCCGTGGTTGGGTCGGGCTGGTGGACCTGCGGCCGAAGCTCGGCGCGACCACCGAAGAGGTCGACGCTGCGCTGAAGGAGCTGAGCCGCGCCGGCAAGGTGCACCTGGTGCCCGAAGAGAACCGCAAGGCTCTCACCGACGCCGATCACGAGGCGGCGATCCGCATCGGCGGCGAAGACAACCATCTGCTCTCGATCGAGGCATCGTGATGGACGAGCTGACCGCACTGGCGACGCTGCGATTCGACTGGGCGGACACGCCGGACCACGTTTGGCGGGACTCGCCCTATCATGTCGACGGGCTGCACGCCGACGCCCTCGCCGCACTCGACACGGGCATCCGCGACGCCTCGGCCAGCGAGGGACCGAGCCCGATCGGGCTCGTGCTCCGCGGGCTGAAGGGCGTCGGCAAAACCCACCTCCTCGGTCTGGTCCGGCGGCACGTGCACCGGGCGCGGGGGTACTTCTTCCTCGACGACGTCACCGCGGCCGAGGCGTTCTGGGACAACACGGCCGAGGCACTGCGCCGTGGCTTCCTTCGGCTGGACGATTCGAGACAGTCACAGCTCAAGAGCTTCCTCCTGCGCGTGTGCCTGCGGGCTCAAGTCAGCGCCGAAGTCACCGACGCGATCCGTCGTGGACGCGGGCTGACCGTCGACCACGTCGAGGCATTCGTCGATGGCGTACACCGCCTGGACACGGTGGTCGGTGGCCAATGCGAGGATACGGCGCGAGCTCTGGTACTCATCGCGAGCCGGGACCGGGGCGCCAAGTACATCGGCGAAGACTATCTCGACGGGGACGAAGACCTCACCCCTGAGGCTCAGCGGTGGAACATCTATTCCCGGCCGAAACGGGCGCGCGTGCTCGTGGAGGAAATCACCCAGCTGCTCGCTCTTACGGGTCCGGTCGTGATCGCCGTGGACCAGCTCGACACCCTCGTCGCGCGGTCGATGAAGCGGACCCAGGAGATCGGCGACAGCACCGAGGAAGACCTGCTCGTCGCAGAGATCGCCGATGGGCTCATGGGGCTGCGGGAAGTCACCCGCAAGACCCTCACCGTGCTGGCCTGCCTGCCCAGCACCTGGGACCAGATCAAGTCGAAGGCAGCAGGCACCGTTCCCGACCGGTTCCGCGAGTCGGTGACTCTCGGGCGGATCCTCGACGCGGAGCTCGGCCGGGCGCTGGTCGCGAAGCGACTCGGTGTCGCCTACCAGAACATGGGCTTCACCCCGCCGCATCCGACCTGGCCCGTCGCTCCCGCGGCGTTCGACGAGCCGTGGGAACAGTGGACCCCGCGACAGATGCTCAAAATCATCGGCGCGCACATCGACGTGTGCCTGCGCACCGGACAGGTCAGCGAGCTCACTTCCTTCGACGAAAAGGTCTCGGTGCCGGTCACGCCCGTGCGGACCGTGGTGGCGGACGACCGGTTCGCCGAACTCGACGCCGAGTTCGGGAAGCTGAAGGCGGAAGCCGATCCGGAGAAGCTGCTCGCCGAGAAGACCGTGGACAAGGTGATGCCGGATCTCCTGTCGGCCGCTCTGCGCTGCTGGGTCACCGAGGTCGGCGACGACGACATGGAATGGTCGTGCGAACGCCAGAACGAGCGAAGCGAGGTGCACGCATGGCTGAGCCGGACGCTCGACGAGACCGCAGACCTCCAGGAGCACTGGGTCTTCCGGGCGATCGCGGCCCGGGATCCCCGTGCCGCGCTGAGCCGGTTCCGCAAGGCCAGGTCTGCGGCCGGGCAGCGGCAAGGAGTGGACAACCGGCATCTCGTCATCCTTCGGGACGTCTGGGGACGCGGGGCCAAGACGCGCGAAGAGGTCGAGAAGTTCACCGACGCCGGCGGCAAGACGATCCCGCCCACCACAACCGATGTGCGGACCTTCTGGGCGTTGGAGAGGATGCTCGGCACCGGCGGCCGTGAGCTGCACGAGTGGCTGATCGACCGGCGGCCCGCGAGCCGGTCGGACCTGCTGTCCGCCGTGCTGCCGGAGAAGCCGTCGGGGCAGCCCGCCGAAGGGACGCACCCGCCGCCGGCGGAGATGGCGCCGCCCGCTGAAGGCGAGATCACGCTCGGCTCCGTCGTCGGCTCGGGGGAGCCGGTGCGCGTTGAGCTTTCCGCGCTGCGCAAGCACGCCGCCGTCTTCGCGGGGTCCGGTTCGGGGAAGACCGTGCTGCTCAGGCGGATCGTGGAGGAGTGCGCTCTGCTGGGGGTCTCCGCGATCGTCCTGGACCCGAACAACGACCTCGCGCGGCTCGGCGACGCCTGGCCCACGCCGCCCGATGGCTGGGGGCCCGACGACGCCCAGCTCGCCAAGCGGTACCTGGCCGAGACCGACGTCGTCGTCTGGACGCCGGGACGGGCGACCGGGCGGCCGCTGGCCTTCCAGCCGCTGCCGGACTTCGCCGGCGTCCTCGACGACTCCGACGAGTTCGGGGCGGCCGTCGAGGTGGCGGTGGCGACGCTCGCGCCGCAGGCCCGGCTCACCGGGACGACGGCGAAGACCAACATCGGCCTGGCGGTGCTGCGCCAGGCGGTCGTCCGGCACGCGCGGACCGGGTCGCGCAGCCTGCCCGAGCTGATCGAGCTGCTGACCGACCTGCCCGGGGACGTCAGCAACCTCAACGACGCCCCGCGCATTGCGGCCGGCCTCGCCGAGATCCTGAAGGCGGCGATGGTCAACGACCCGCTGTTCGCGGGCGGCGGCGAACCGGTCGACCCGGGCGCGCTGCTGACCCCGGCGTCCGGCAAGCGGGCGCGGGTCTCGGTGATCAGCTTCGTGGGCCTGCAGGCGGAGGAGCAGCGGCAGAACTTCGTCAACCAGCTGCAGATGGAGCTGTTCGCGTGGATCAAGCGCAACCCGGCGGGCGACCGGCCGCTGGGCGCGTTGTTCGTGATGGACGAGGCACAGACGATGGCGTCGTCGGGCAGCCTGACGGCGAGTACGCGCAGCACGATCGTCCTCGCGTCGCAGGCCCGCAAATACGGCCTGGGCCTGCTGTTCGCGACCCAGGCGCCCAAAGGACTGCACAACCAGGTGGTCGGCAACGCGATGACGCAGTTCTTCGGCCGCCTGAACAGCCCGGCCCAGATCGCGGCGGCCAACGAGCTGGCGCGGGCGAAGGGGAGTCCGGTCGCGGACATCTCGCGGTTGGAGCGGGCCCAGTTCTACGTGGCGGGGGAGGCGTTCGGCTTCCGCCAGGTGGCGACGCCGCTGTGCCTGACCCACCACCCGGCGAGTCCGCTGCGGCTGGAGGAGGTGATCAGCCGGGCACGCGGCGAGGAGGTGTAGCGGACGTCGGCGATCATCGCCCGTGCCGGCGAGCCGCGCGGACCAGGCCCGGAAGGTCGATGATGAGGCTGCACCCCGGCGGGGAAAATCATCTCGGCTCCGCGGTCGATTCGGGCGCGTCCCGTTCGACGCCTGGGTGACGACGACCCGAAGGAGGCGGTTCAGCGATGACCGGACCGATCAGGCTGTACATGACGATCTCACTCGACGGCTTCGTGGCCGGGCCGGACGACCGGCCGGGCCAGGAGATGGGCCGCGGCGGCTTCCGGTTGTTCGACTGGCTGGCCGACGGCCACGGCGACGGGCCGAGCGCGCAGGTGGTCGCCGAGGCGACGGCGACGGGCGCGCTGATCTCCGGCAGGCGGACGTTCGAACTGGCCGGCCGCTGGGGCGGGGACCACCACGACGGCGTCCCGATCCACGTGCTGACCCACCACGTCGACCCGGACGACGTGCCGCCCGGGAGCGCGCGGTTCTACACGGACGTGGTGGCGTGCGCGGAAGAAGCTCGCGAGGCGGCGGGCGACCGCGGGGTCATGGTCCACGGCGCGGGCGCCGCGCAGGCGCTGCTGAAGGCGGGCCTGCTGGACGAACTGGACCTGCAGGTCGTCCCGGTCCTGCTCGGCGCCGGGCGCCGGCTGTTCGGCGAAGGGGCGCAGATCGAGCTCGAACCGGTGCGGCGGCTGGAGGATCGCGGCGTGCTGCACCTGCGGTACGCCGTGCGCCGGTGACGGCGCCCGGTCCCGGGCGCCGCGCACCCGGGACCGAGCGGAACGTCAGTCGGCGTCCGGGAAGTGGATGTCGGCGACGTGGACGTCCACGGTCGCGACCTCCAGCCCCAGGTACTGCTCGACGGCTTCGATCACCTGGACGCGGATCTGCTCGGCGAGCGCCTTGACCGCGTGGCCGAACTCGATCACCAGCGCGACGGTGATGGTCGCGTCGTCGCCGAGGACTTCGACGGACGTGCCCGCCTCGTCCAGCTCGTACACGCCTTCGGCCTTCGCGGCGACCCGGGTGACGATCTTGGCGACGACGCCGTCGGCCACCGTGGTGGTGCCGCGAACGCCCGCGGCGGAACGGGTTGCGGCCTCTTCTGTCTCTTCCGGCTCCCCGGCCTCGGCGGCCTCGGTCTCCTCCCCGACGGCATCGTCGGCGTCCGCCTCGGACTCGTCGTCCTCGCCGTCGGCGACTGCCTCGTCCGCGACCGTCTCGTCGTCCTCCTCATCGGCGACTGCCTCGTCCGCGACGGCTGCGTCGGACTCCTCGTCGTCGGACTCCACGGCGTCGACGGCGGCGTCCTCGACGTCCTCGGCCTCGTCGGTGCCAGTCGTGTCGTCGGAGTCTTCGGCGTCGTCGCTCGAGTCCTCGTCGGCTTCGTTCACGTCGGCGGTCTCGTCGACGGCGTCCTCGACCTCGGTGGTGTCCTCGGCCGTCTCGGCCTCGGGGGTGGCGGCCTCGACGGTCCCGGTGGGCGCGGTGCCGTAGCCGTAGCCTTCTGAACTGGGCCTTTCGTTCTGGGCGCGACCGAAGATGCTGTTGATGACGTCGGACATGTTTCCCCTTTTCGGGAGCGACGACTGCGGATGGGGACGAGCAGAGACGGCGACAGGATAGGGGTACCGCCCATGATCCCCGGCACGGCCCCCGGGTTCGAGACTCGGTTGTGTCCCAACGGATATCCGGCGCAAGACAACGCTCTCCGGGTTGACTGGACCTGTGCTCACGGTCCGTCAGGCCGGGGTGAGCGATCAGTGATCGCCATTCGGAAACCGCGTCCGGGAATTGTCCACTTTCTGGCCCGATCCCATTCCGTCAGCCATTCCGGAATAGCCCTGCCGGTACGCTCGAAGCCAGCGCGCGATACCCGGCCGGATTCAGGTGCAGGTGGTCGCCGACGTCGTAGGCGGGCAGCAGCCGGGTCGGTGCCGCCGGGTCGCGGGCCACGCGGTCGAAGTCGAGGACCGCGTCGAAATGGCCGCGGATCCACGTGTTCACCGAAGTCCGCGCCGCTTCGCGCAGCGGGTTGTCGTACCCCTCGTTGCCGCCGAACGGCGTCAACGTCGCGCCGTAGACCTGGATCCCGGCCGCGTGGGCGCGCGTCAGGATCTGGTCGTACGCGTCGATCAGATCCGACGCCGTGGCCGCGGCGGCGTCCGGAGCGGCCGTGCCGAGGTCGTTGATCCCCTCGAAGACGATCGCCCGCGAGACGCCGCTCTGAGCCAGCAGGTCGCGGTCGAGGCGGGCCAGGACGTTCGGGCCGAGGCCGTCCTGCAGCACTCGGTTGCCACCCGCGGCTTCGTTGACCACGGCCGACGGTATCCGGGACGCCAGCACGTCCGGCCAGCGGTCGTTGCCGTTGGTCGTCGAGCCGCGGCCGTCGGACAGCGAATCCCCGATCACCGCGACCGCCGATGCCGGCGAGAGCACTTCGATGCCGCTCAGGAAGTACCAGTGGTCGACCGGCGTCGCGCCCGGCAGGTCCGTGGCGCTCACCTGGTCGCCCGCGATCAGGTACGACGTCGTGCGCGAGCCCGGGTGGGAGGTGATCGACAGCGAATGCTGACCGTGCGCCAGGTAAGCCGTCACCGTGATGTTCTCGAAGGCGCGTACCGGGAACGGCAGCGGGTCGGACACCACCTGCGCGCCGCTCGGGACCGTCGTCGACGGCTTGCCGTGGAACGTCACCGGCACCGAGCTCCCGGGCGTGATCGCGCTGACCCCGGCGGCGCCGGAGACCGGACGGGCCACGGCAACGGAAGTCAGCGGCAACGGCGCTCCGCCGAAGGCGTTCGAGAACCGCAGGCGGATCCGCGGCCCGCCAACCGACACATGCGCCGTCTGCCGCAGGGAAGCGTTGTCCAGCACCCGGTCGGTCCCGGTGAACGGCGCCGGCGGCAGGTTCGCCGGTTCCGTCAGCTGCGGCATCGACGTCCACGTCGCCACCCACCGCGAGTCGGGCGGACGGCCGGAGGCACCCACGAACAACGCGGTCAGGACCGCGAGGCAGCAGACCGCGAAGGACCGTTTCACGACCCGAACTCCGGAGCCGGCACCCGCTCGAAGCCGACGTGCCGCCGCGGTCCGGTGAGCGTGCAGTGCAGGGTCGCCACGATCTGCTCGCTCGACGTCCCGACCCGCAGCTCGACGTCGCCGGGCTCGACCAGGCGCCGACCGGCCCGACCGGTGTACGACGTCAGATCGGCGTGCAACCCGATGTCCACCACGACCGTCGCCCCCGGCTCGACCGAGACCCGCCGGGCCGCGATGAGCTGACGCTCGGGGCGCGCGACCTCCGCCACCGGGTCGTGCAGGTACACCTGGACGACTTCCGACGCGGGCCGGGCGTGGTCGTTGCGCAGCCTCACCTGGACCCGGCACACGCCGTCGGTCGGCCACAGCGAGCCCGTGGCGCTGACGTCGACCCAGGTCACCGGCGCGTACGACAGCCCGTGCCCGAACGGGAACAACGCCGACGGGTCGATCGTGCTCACCTCGCTGCGACGGCCGAGCGGCGCCGCGAGGTACGTCGACGGCTGGCTCGCCCCGGCCGCCGGGAAGCTGACCGGCAGCCGCCCGGACGGATCGATCCGTCCACTGAGGACACCTTCCAGCGCCGGCGCGCCCTCCTCGCCGGGGTAGAACCCGCAGACCACGGCCGCCAGCCGGTCGATCTGCCGGGAAAGCTCGTAGGGACGTCCCGACAGCAGGACCACGACGACCGGCTTGCCGGTGGCCAGGAGTGCTTCGAGGAGTTCCTCCTGACGGCCTGGCAGCCGCAGGTCCGGCGCGTCGCAGCCCTCTCCGGACGTCCCCCCGCCGAACAGTCCCGCCCGGTCGCCCAGCACAGCCACGCAGACGGACGCGTCCGCGCAGGCCGCCACGGCTTCGGCGATCCCGTCGTCGTCGCCACCGGTGACCGGGCAGCCCAGCGCGTACGTGACGTCGAAGGACGACCGCAGGGCCTCCACCACGGTCGGCACCGAGACGCCGAACGGGACGTCCGGGTGGTGGACGCCGACGTGCAGCGGGAACGAGTAGCAGCCGAGCATCGCGCCCGCCGCGTCCGCGCGTGGCCCGACCACGGCGAGGCGCGCGCCGGGGGAGAGGGGCAGCGTCCCGTCGTTGTGCAGCAGCACGATCGACTTCTCCGCCACCTCCCGCGCCAGTGCGCGCGAAGGAGCGTCGTCGAGGTCGACCTCCTCGGGCACCGCCGGCGCCCAGTCGGCGTCGAGCAGCCCCAGCTCGCACTTTTGGCGCAGCACCCGCTCGAGGGCGCGGTCGACGGCGGCGGCGTCGACCGCGCCCCCTTCCACCGCGGCGAGCAGCGGCTCGCCGTAGCAGTCCATGGTCGGCAGCTCGACGTCGATGCCCGCGGCCAGCGCCTGCCCGGCCGCGTCGGCGCGGTCGGCCGCGACCCCGTGCAGCCGGTGCAGGAACGCCACGGAGAAGTAGTCGGAGACGACCGTGCCGGTGAAGCCGTAGGTGTCGCGCAGCAGCCCGGTCAGCAGGGCCGGGTCGGCGGCGCCGGGGACGCCGTCGATGTCGGTGTAGGTGTTCATCACCGAGCGGGCCCCCGCGCGCAGGGCCAGCTCGAACGGCGGGAGCAGGACGTCCGCGATCTCCCGCGGCCCGGCCGAAACCGGGGCGAGGTTGCGCCCGGCGCGCGAGGCGGAATAGCCGACGAAGTGCTTGAGCGTCGCGACGACGCCGGCGGACTCGAGGCCGGCGACGTACGCGGCCCCGATCGTCCCGACCAGGTACGGGTCCTCGCCGATCGTCTCTTCGACGCGGCCCCAGCGCAGGTCGCGCGCGACGTCGAGGACCGGCGCGAGCCCTTGGTGCACGCCGAGTCCCCGCATGGTCTGCCCGATGCGCGCGCCCATCCGGCGCACCAGGTCGGGGTCGAACGTCGCGCCCCACGACAACGGCGCCGGGTAGATCGTCGCCTGCCACGCGGCCAGCCCGGTCAGGCACTCCTCGTGGACGACGGCGGGGATGCCGAACCGGTTGCTGGAGACGATCTGGCGCTGCGTGCGCGCGAGGCTGTGCGCCCCGGTCAGCGGGTCGACGGGCCGGGTGCCGAAGACGCGGGTCAGCTGGCCGATGCCGTGGCGGACCAGTGCGTCGAGGTCGACCGCGGCGTCGACGAACTCGTGCTGGTGCGGCGCCATTTCCCCGCCGGCGTCGATGCCGACCCAGACGCCGTAGAGCTGGGCGAGCTTCTCGCGGAGGGTCATCCGCGCCATCAGGGCGCGGACGCGCTCGCCCGGGTCGGCCGCGGGGTCTCGCCACGGTTCGGAGGCCGTGGCAGGCTGCGTGGTCAAGGCTTTCCGCCCTTCGTCAGGAGGGGAGCTTTCGGGGTTGCGGGTGGCGATGCCCCGGATGGCACCGGATCAGGGGAGGGCGCGGGTGGAGCTCCGCACCACCAGGCCGGTGTCGAGCGTGACGTGGGTGCGCCCGACCTCGTCGCCGTTGATCAGCGCGATGAGCATGCTGATCGCCCGGTGGCCCATCTCCCGGATCGGCTGGTCCACTGTGGTCAGTGGCGGGCTGCAGAGCGCGGACTCGGGGACGTTGTCGAAGCCGACCACGGAAAGGTCGTCCGGCACGGAAAGGCCCAGCTCGCGGGCCGCGCCGACGGTCGCGATGGCCGAGATGTCGTTCGCGGCGAACACCGCGGTCGGGCGGTCCGGGCCGGTCAGCAGGTCGTGGGCCGACGCCGCCGAGACTTCCGGGTCGTAGGCGCCGATCCGGATCAGGCTCTCGTCGGCAGGCACGCCCGCGGCCTCGAGCGCCCGCAGGTAGCCCGCCTTGCGCAGCGACGCCGATTCGAGGTCGGGACGGCCGGCGAGGAACGCGATCCGCCGGTGCCCGAGGTCCAGGAGGTGCTCGGTGGCCAGCTGCGCGCCGCGCAGGTTGTCGGAGTCGATGGTGGGCAGGTGCGACGGGCCGGTGTGCGGGTCGACCGCGACGACCGGCGTGCCGGGCACGGCTTCGAGCGAGACGGCGGGCGTGACCAGCACGGCGCCGTCGACGAGCGTGCCGGAAAGGCGGGACAGGTACCGCTTTTCCCAGCCGACCGGGTCGCCGGTGCGGCCGCCCGCGGAGTAGACGACGAGCTCGAACCCGCTGCCGCGGATGGCGTCGGCGGCGCCCTTGAGCAGCTCGGTGGAGAACGGTTCGAGGTCGGCGACCAGGATCCCGATCACGTTGGTCCGGTGGTTGCGCAGGCTCTGCGCCACGAGACTCGCCTCGTACCCGAGCTCTTCGATCACCGCGCGGACCTTCGCGAGCGTCGCGGCGGAGACGCCGTAGCGCTCGTTGATCACTTTGGACACCGTGGCCACCGAGACGCCGGCGTGGGCCGCGACGTCACGGATGGTCACCCTGGAACTGGGCTGCATCGGCTCAGACTAGCCATGTAAAACGTTATCGACAACGATTGACATCCGATTTACCCGGGAGCAAACTCTTCGCCAACCCGGGTGCAGTCGCGCCCCGTCCAACTCGGCCGAAGTCGTCAGGAGTGGACCCAAGATGTCTCTGAAACACCGGATCCCCGTTCTCGCCGCCCTGGCGGCCGTGGTCCCGCTCGCCCTTTCGGCGTGCAGCGGGGGGAGCGACGCCCCCGCGCAGCCGAGCGGGCCGGTCACCCTCACCTGGTGGCACAACGGCACCACCGACCCGATCAAGTCGATCTGGGAAAAGGTCGTCGCCGACTACCACCAGGCGCACCCCGATGTCACGATCAAGGCGCAGCCGCTGCAGAACGAGGACTTCCCCACCAAGGTCCCGCTCGCGCTGCAGGGGGCCGAGCCGCCGGACGTCTACCAGTCCTGGGGCGCCGGCGACCTGGCTTCGCAGATCACCTCGGGCAAGGTCGCCGACATCACCGACGCCACGAAGTCGTGGATCACCCAGACCACCGGCAAGTTCGGGGAGAACTGGCAGGTCGACGGCAGGCAGTACGGCGTGCCGTTCGAGCAGCACTTCGTCGGATTCTGGTACCGCAAGGACCTCTTCCAGCAGGCGGGGATCACCACCCCGCCGAAGACGATGGACGAGCTGAACACCGCCGTCTCGCAGCTGAAGGCGAAGAACATCGCGCCGATCTCGGTCGGTGGCAAGGACCGCTGGCCCGACGCCTTCTACTTCAACTACTTCGCGGTCCGCGAATGCTCGGTCGATGTGCTGAAGCAGTCGGTGAAGGCGGTCAAGCTCGAAGACCCGTGCTGGACGAAGGCCGCGCAGGACCTGAAGAGCTTCCTGGCCACGCAGCCGTTCCAGACCGGGTTCGCCGGCACGCCGGCCCAGCAGGGCGCCGGCAGCTCCGCCGGCCTGGTCGCCAACGGCAAGGCCGCGATGGAACTGCAGGGCGACTGGGAACCCGGCACGATGTCGGCCCTGACCGACGACAAGCAACTGGACTCGAAGGTCGGCTGGTTCCCGTTCCCGTCCGTGGCGGGCGGGCAGGGCGACCCGGCGGCCGTGCTCGGCGGCGGCGACGGTTTCGCCTGCACCACCCGCGCGTCGAAGGCGTGCGCGGACTTCCTGCAGTACCTGGGAAGCGAGCCGGTGCAGACGCAGCTCGCCGCCCAGGGGGCCGGCCTCCCCGTCAACACCGTGGCCGCGAAATCGCTGAAGACCGACACGCTGCGGGCCGTCTACGACTACGGCACGAAGTCGCCGTACCTGCAGATGTACTTCGACCGGGCGTTCCCGACCGCGGTCGGCGCCGCGCTGAACGACGCGGTCGCCAGCATGTTCGCCGGCCAGGGCACCCCCGAAGGCATCGTGACCGCCGTCAACCAGGCCGCGGCGGGCAACAAGTGACCACGGCGACGACCCCGGTGCGGACGGCGCAGCGGCCGTCCGCACCGGCGGTCCGCGCCCGAAGGAAACGTCCGAGCCTGCGAAAACGGCTCGAGCTGGTGCTCTTGCTCGGGCCGGCCCTGCTGGTGTTCGCCGGGTTCGTCCTGGTGCCGATCGGGATCGCCGCCTTCTACAGCCTGTTCCAGTGGAACGGCTTCGGCCCGCTCGACAGGTTCATCGGTCTCGACAACTACGTCGACGCCTTCACCGGCACGGTGTTCCAGGGCGCGATCGTGCACAACCTGATCATCGCGGGGCTGTCGATCGTGGTGCAGCTGCCGCTGTCGATCGGGCTGGCGATGCTGCTCAATCGCAAGCTGCGGGGCCGCGCGGTGCTGCGCGCGCTGGTGTTCGCGCCGTACGTGCTCTCCGAGGCGATCACCGCGGTGATCTGGGTGCTCATGCTCCAGCCGAACGGGTTCGCCGACCAGGTGCTGAAGGGCGCCGGGCTCGGCGGCCTGGTCCACCAGTGGCTGGCCGACCCGGGCATCGTGCTCTACACGATGTTCGCGGTGATCACCTGGAAGTACATCGGGTTCGGCATCATCCTGCTGCTCGCCGGTCTCCAGGGCGTGCCGGCGGAGCTGCGCGAGGCCGCCGCGCTCGACGGCGCATCGGCGTGGCAGACCACCCGGCACGTCGTGCTGCCGCTGCTCGGGCCGACCATCCGGATCTGGATCTTCCTTTCGGTGATCGGTTCGCTGCAGCTGTTCGACGTGGTCTGGATCATGACGCTGGGCGGCCCGGCGAACGCGTCGGCGACGATGGCGACCTACCTGGTCGACCACGGGTTCAAGCGCTACGAGTTCGGGTTCGGCTCGGCGGTGGCGGTGATCCTGTTCGTCATCTGCTTCGTGTTCGCCCTGTTGTACCAGCGGTTCGCGCTCCGCCGGGACACCCAAGGGGCCCTGACGAGGATGGTGAGCTGATGCGTTCGCGCCGGTTCGGCCTGTCGATGGGGTACCTCGCGGCGATCGTCGTGCTCGGCGTGACCGTCGTGCCGCTGCTGTTCGTGGTGCTCGGCGGGTTCCGCACCAACGCCCAGATCAACAACGACCCGGCCGGCCTGCCCGGCCCGTGGGTCACCGACAACTACGCCTCGGTCCTCGGCTCGAGCGCGTTCTGGACGTTCCTCGGCAACAGCGCGGTGATCGCGGTGATCGCGACCGTGGTCGCCGTCGGCCTGGGCTCGATGGCCGGGTACGCGCTTTCCCGGTACCAGTTCAAGGGCCGGGAGGCGCTGTACACGCTGTTCACCCTCGGCCTGCTGTTCCCGCTCACGGTGGCGACGCTGCCGCTGTACCTGTGGCTGCGTCAGCTCGGCATGCTCGAGAGCTTCTGGGGCGTCGCGATCCCCGAGGCGGCGTTTTCGTTGCCGGTGACGGTCGTGATCCTGCGCCCGTTCATGCACGCCATCCCGGGCGAGCTCGAGGACGCCGCCGTGCTCGACGGCGCGAGCAGGCTCGGGTTCTTCTGGCGCATCCTGCTGCCGCTGTCGGCGCCCGCGCTGACCACGGTCGGCGTGCTCGCCTTCGTCACCAGCTGGAACGCCTACCTGTTGCCCCTGCTGGTGTTCAACGACTCCGCGCACTTCACCCTCCCGCTCGGCGTCGCCACGTTCCAGTCCCAGTACTCCCAGGACACCGCCCGGGTGCTCGCGTTCACCGCGTTGTCGATGATCCCGGCACTCGCGTTCTTCGTGCTCGCCGAACGGCGCATCGTCGGCGGGCTGACCGGATCCGTGAAGGGCTGACTCAGGAGGTCTGCCGTGCCGTCCGAGGTACACCGTCGTGCCTTCTTGCAGTTGATGGCCCTGGCCGGGGCGGGATCCGCCGCCTTGCCGGGCCTCGCCGAAGCCGGGACCGGGTTCCCGCTGGTGTCGCGGGGAACGGCCGCGACGATCGTGGTGAGCGCCGCAGATCTGCCGGGAGTCCGGCGGGTCGTCGGCGACCTGGCCGCCGACGTCGAGCGCGTCACGGGCGTGCGGCCGGCCGTGTCGAACGTGGTTCCCGACCACGGACCAGTGGTGCTGGTCGGCACGTTCGGCCACAGTCCGCTGGTCGACGGGCTGGTCGCGGCGGGAAAGCTCGACGTCACCGGGATCGCCGGGAAGTGGGAGACGTCGCTGAGCCAGGTCGTCGACGGGCAGCTGGTGCTCACCGGCAGCGACCAGCGCGGCGTGATCTACGGCGTGTACGAGGTTTCCCGGCGGATCGGCGTCTCGCCGTGGTACTGGTGGGCCGACGTCCCGCCTGCGCGGACGCCGGAACTGCACCTGCCGGGCGAGCGGTTCAGCCTGGGCACACCGCACGTGAAGTACCGCGGGTTCTTCATCAACGACGAGAACCCGGCGCTCGGCACCTGGGCGCCGGCCTTCTTCGGGCCGGGTCTCGCGCCGGGCTTCCCGAACGGCTTCAACCACCTGTTCTTCGCCAAGGTCTTCGAGACGATGCTGCGGCTGCGGGCCAACTACCTGTGGCCGGCGGTGTGGGGCCGCGCGTTCGCCGAGGACGACTCGCTCAACCACGCGACGGCCAAGGAGTACGGCATCGTGATGGGCACCTCGCACGAGGCGCCGATGATGCGCGGGATCGAGGAGTGGAACCGGCACGCGGTCCCGGCCGTCCGCGACGCCGCCGGGATCATCACGACGCCCGGCCACGACCCGTACGGCGGCACCGGGGAGTGGAGCTTCCGCCGCAACGGCGTCGCGATCAAGGCCTACTGGACCGACGGCATCCGCCGGATGGCCCGCGAGGGCTTCGAAGGCGTCGTCACGCTCGGCATGCGCGGCAACGGCGACGTGAGCCTCCCCGACGGCGACGGCATCGAGCTGATGTCGGAGATCATCGCCGCCGAGCGGGACATCCTCGCCCGCGAGCTGAGCACCGACGTCCCACAGGTCTGGACGCTGTACAAGGAGGTCCAGCGGTACTGGGCGCAGGGCCTGCGCCCGCCCGACGACGTCATCGTGGTCTTCACCGACGACAACTGGGGCAACATCCGCAAGCACCCGGACCTCTCGCTGCCCCCGCACCCCGGCGGGTACGGGCTGTACTACCACTTCGACTACGTCGGGGGCGGGCGCAACTACAAGTGGGTCGACACCGCCCTGCTCGCGAACACGTGGGAGCAGCTGCACCAGGCCGTGGCGTACGGCAACGACCGATTGTGGGTCGCGAACGTCGGGGACGTGAAGGGCAACGAACTGCCGCTGCAGTTCTTCCTCGACTACGCGTGGGACCCGTCGGCGTGGCCGGCGTCGCGCTTGTCCACCGGGGAGCGTGCGTTCGCCGCGGCGAACTTCGGGTCCGCGCCGGCTTCCGACATCGCGTCGGTCTTGCACGACTACGGGCGGCTCCAGTCCCGCCGGAAGCCGGAGCTGCTGAACCGCCGGATCACGATCGACGCCTCCGGGGCGATCACCTACGACGACCAGGCGACGCCGTTCAGCCTGGTCGGCTACCGCGAGCTGGACCGGGTCACCGACGAATGGCAGGATCTCGCGGCGCGGGCGGCTCGCATCGCGGCCCGGCTGCCCGCGGCTTACCGGGACGCCTACTACGAACTGGTTTCGTACGAGGTCACGGCGTCGGCGAACCTCTACGCGTTGCGCCGCGCCGAGTTCACGAACCTGCTTTACGCGGCCCAGGGAAGGGCTTCGGCTAACGGGCTCGCCGCTGTCGCCGAGGCCCGCTTCGCCGACGACCTCGCGCTGGCGGAGAAGTACAACACCGGCATCGCGGGCGGCAAGTGGAAGGGGTTCCAGACCCAGCCGCACATCGACTACGGCGACATCGCGCGCTACGGCCCGAACGCGCCCTGGCAGCAGCCGGAGCTGAACAACGTGGCGTTGCCCGACGTGCTCTTTCCCGCGGTGAAGCGGCTTTCGCTGCCCTCGGCTGCCTCCCTGGGGGTCGCCGTGGACGGGTCCGTGGAGGCGTGGCCGGGCGCGGCGGGGCGGCCGGCGCTGCCGGAATTCAGTCCGTTCCAGAGCGCGCCCGCCCAGTACATCGACGTGTTCAACCGCGGCCGGACGCCGTTCCGGTGCACGGTTTCGACCGGTGCGCCGTGGGTGCTGGTCGAGCCGCGCGGCGGCCGGGTCGAGGAGGAGCTGCGGATGACCGTGCGGATCGACTGGAGCCGGGCGCCGAAGGGAGCCACGACCGTGCCGATCACGGTGTCGGGCGCGGATCGGTCGGTGGAAGTGGACGCGGTGGTCCGGAATCCCTCGGTGCCGTTGCCGTGGCGGCGCGGGTTCGTCGAGGCCGGCGGGTACGTGTCCATGGAGGCCGCGCACTGCAGCGCGAACGTCCCCGCCGGAGAGGTCGCGTGGCGGTCGATCCCGGACCTGGGCCGGACGGGCGCGGGGATGACGCCGTTCCCGGTCACCGCGGCGAGTCGCGCGGCGGGGGCCGGGCCGCGGCTGGAGTACCGGATGACGCTGTTCACGGCCGGCCCGGTGACGCTGTGGGCGTACCTCTCGCCGCGCGCGAATGTCCTACCGGGGGACGGTTTGCGGTACGCGGTGGCGTTCGACGACGCGCAACCGCAGGTCGTGAACATCACGAAGGCCACGGGCGCGGACGACCTGACGATGAACCGCCAGTGGGAGCGGACGACCTCGGACAACGTGAACCTGACGTCGACGCGGCACGAGGTGGCGGCGGCGGGCCCGCACGTGCTGAAGGTGTGGATGGTGGATCCGGCGGTGGTGGTCCAGAAGCTGGTGGTCGACACCGGTGGGCTGCGGCCGAGCTATCTGGGGCCGCCGGAGAGCATGCGGTGGCCGGGATGAGGGGTGGCCACGGCTCAGGCCCGGCCGGCCGAAACCACCCGGGGCGCCTGGTGGGCGGGCGCGGCGGTGCTCTGGCGGACCACCAGGCTCGTCGCCAGCTCCAGCCGGTGGCTTTCCGGGTGCGTCCCGCGGGCCAGCGAAATGGCCAGGCGCGCACCCGCCGCCGCCATTTCCTGGAGGGGCTGGCGGATCGTCGTCAGCTCCGGGGTCAGCCACCGGGCCACCGGGAGGTCGTCGAAGCCGATCACGCTCAGGTCGTCCGGGATGCGCAGACCTGCGTCGCGCGCGGCCTCGTACACGCCCAGGGCCTGCAGGTCGCTGCCCGCGAACACCGCCGTCGGGCGGTCGGGGAGGGTCAGCAGTGACGCCAGCTCGCGGTACCCCGACCGGACGTGGAAGTCGCCGCGGCGGACCAGCGCCGGGTCGAACGCCAGGCCGGCCGTCTCCAGCGCCGTGCGGTAGCCGTCGATCCGGGCGCGGCTGCACAGCACGCCGTCCGGCCCGCCGATCATCGCGATCCGGCGGTGCCCCAGCTCCACCAGGTGCCGGGTGGCGGTCAGCCCGCCCTGCCAGTTCGTGGCCCCGATCGAGGGCGTCTCCGGTCCGGGCGCGCCGGCCGGGTCGACGACGACGAGCGGGATGTCCCGGGCCCGCAGCTTCGCCAGCTGGCCGCCGGTGAAGTCGGAGCAGACCGAGACGATACCGACCGGCCGCCGCGCCAGCACGCTTTCCAGCCAGCTCTGCCCGGGCGTGTGGCGGCCCGACGATTCCGCGAGCACGACCGCCATTCCGTTTTCGCGGGCGACGCACTCGACCCCGCGGATGATTTCCAGGGCCCACGTGCTTTCGAGTTCGTGGAACATCAGTTCCAGCAACCGGGAACGGCGGGACCGTTCGTCGGCGCGGCGGCGGTAGCCGTATTTCCCGATGACCGCTTCCACGCGGGCGCGGGTGCTTTCGGCGACGTCGGGCCGGCCGTTCAGCACTTTCGAAACGGTCGGCACGGAAACCCCGGTCTCGGCGGCGATCCGGGCGATGGTGATGCGGGACGCGACCGGCGCGGGATCATCGGACTTCGTTGTCATGAAGGAGATTCTAGGTCATCGAAACCCGGTTTGACACGCTCGAAACTTTCGAAAAACGGAAGGAAAGAGATGCTGAGAAGTATTCCTATTAAACGCGCTCTGGTGGTCGTCGCGCTCGCTGCGGGCATTGCCGTGTGGCAGGTGCCCACGGCATCGGCGTCCGTTCCGCTGAAAGACATCACGCACCGCTACGTCGGCAGTGCCGTCGGCGCGGCGTACCTGGCGGACGAACCCGATTACCGGGCCGTGCTCACGCGTGAATTCGACAACGTGACGCCCGAGAACGAGATGAAATGGGGGGTGGTCGAACCCGTGCGCGGCCAGTACGACTGGTCGGGCGCCGACGCGATCGTCCGGTACGCGCAGGCGCACCACAAGACCGTCCGCGGCCACACGCTGGTCTGGCACTCCCAGCTGCCGGACTGGGTCGCCGCGCTGCCCGCCGACGAGCTGCGCCGCGTCCTGCACGACCACATCACGACGGAAGTCCAGCGGTACCGGGGAAAGATCCGGGCCTGGGACGTCGTCAACGAGCTGTTCAACGAGGACGGCACGCGCCGCGACACCGTCTTCCGGCAGAAGCTCGGCGACGGCTTCGTCGCGGACGTGTTCCGCTGGGCGCACGCGGCCGACCCGGCGGCGACCCTGTACCTCAACGACTACAACATCGAAGGGATCAACCCGAAGAGCGACGCGGTGTACGACCTGGTGAAGACGCTCAAGCGGCAGGGCGTCCCGATCGGCGGCGTCGGGGTCCAGGCGCACCTGTCGATCCAGTACGGCTTCCCGGCGGAGTACCGCGAAAACCTGGCCCGCCTGACGCGGCTCGGCGTGGACGTCGCGATCACCGAGGCCGACGTCCGGATCCCGACCCCGCCCGACGCGGCGAAGCTCGACACGCAGGCGAGCTACTTCGACCGGCTGTGGGACGGCTGCCAGGCGGTCCGGCGGTGCGTCGAGTTCACGACGTGGGGCTTCACGGACCGGCATTCGTGGGTGCCGGGCGTGTTCCCCGGCGAGGGCGCGGCCTGCCTGTTCGACGAGAACCTGCGCCCCAAGCCGGCGTACCTGCGCATCAACCCCTGACCGGGGCCAGCCGCGAGCGGCTCAGCGCGCGAGCGCTGCCAGCCGCTTGGCGGTCGGCCACCGCACGTTCCACGCCCAGCCGAGCTTCTCGAACGCCCAGATGACCCGCGCCGAGATGTCGATCTGCCCGCGCTGCGCGCCGTGGCGGGCCGACGTCGGGTCCGCGTGGTGGGTGTTGTGCCAGGACTCGCCCATCGACAGGATGGCCAGCGGCCAGAAGTTCGCCGAGCGGTCGCGGCTGGTGAACGGGCGTTCGCCGATCATGTGGCAGATCGAGTTCACCGACCACGTCACGTGGTGCTGGAACGAGATCCGCGCCAGGCCGGCCCAGAGGAACGCGGTCAGGGCGCCCCACCACGACAGCGTGATCAGGCCGCCGAGCAGCGGCGGGAGCAGCAGGCTCGCCACCACCCACACCGGGAAGAGCCGGTCGACGACGCGCATGTCGCGGTCGGCCGCCAGGTCGGGGGCGAACCGGTCGACGTTGGTCTTGTCGCGCCCGAACAGCCAGCCCATGTGGGCGTGCCAGAAGCCGCGGGCGAGCGCCACCGGCGACGTGCCGAACAGCCACGGCGAGTGCGGGTCGCCGTCACGGTCGGAGAACGCGTGGTGGCGGCGGTGGTCGGCGACCCAGCCGATCACCGGGCCCTGCGCCGCGAGGCCGCCGGCGACGGCCAGCGCGATCCGCAGCGCCCGCTTCGCCCGGAACGCGCCGTGCGTGAAGTAGCGGTGGTAGCCGACGGTGATGCCGAGCGTCGACACCACGAAGAACCCGCCGCCGATGGTCAGGTCGAGCCAGCTGACGCCCCAGCCCCAGAACACCGGGACGGCTGCGGCGAGCGCGAGGAACGGGACCAGCAGGAACGTGCGGATGGTGATCAGCTCGGCCACGGTCTGACGGCCGGAGAGCACGGGTTTGGCGACGGGGCGGGGAGCCTTCACGGAGGCTGTCATGCACTACTCGTTTCGAGGTCATCGCGCGGAGCGAGGCTCACGCGCGGGGCCGGGGGCGGCACACCCGGCGGTCAGCGGTCTGCGGTGGGCCGGGCGGGTCGCCGCTCCTGTTCGGCGATCGGCCTGGCGGCCCCGGGTCGGGAGTGAGACCGGCGGGACGCCGGCATCCGAGGGGGCTCTCGACTCCTCCTACGTTACCTGACCGTTGTAAATCCGCAGTGTGGCCGGGCACGAGAAAGGCCCCCGCCCCGGAGGGCGAGGGCCTTCAATGCCTCGTGGCTCAGATGACGCTGACGCGCTGGGCCTGGGGGCCCTTCTGGCCCTGGCCGATTTCGAACTCCACCCGCTGGCCCTCATCGAGGGACTTGAATCCGGTGCCCTGGATCTCGGAGTAGTGGACGAACACGTCCGGGCCCCCGCCATCCTGGGCGATGAAGCCGAAGCCCTTTTCGCCGTTGAACCACTTGACACTGCCCTGAGCCATACCAATACCTACTCTTTGTAGTGAGCCTGGGCACCCCGATCGGACACCCCGGTCTCACCATCATCCTCCCATTCCCGTCCGCGTGGGGCACGCTCGGTGTCAAACACCCCAATCGGGCCGCAGCGGCATGCCCATCCCGCCCTCGCGATCGGTCCGCACGCCGAGGATCTGGTGCAGCTCGATCTCGCGCCGTTCGAAGGCCAATCGGCAGGCCGCGAGGTACAGCGCCCACACCCGGCTGCGCCCGGCACCGGCCTCGGCGACGGCCTCGTCCCAGTGCTCGTCGAGGTTCGCGCACCACCCGGCCAGGGTCAGCCCGTAGTGCTCGCGGAGGTTCTCCGAGTGCCGGACCTCGAGGCCGGCGTCGTGCATGGCCGTGACGAGCTCGCCCGGCGCCTCGAGCTCGCCGTCCGGGAAGACGTAGCGGTCGATGAACCCGCGCGAGCGGTGGGCGACGCTGGTGTCCGGGTTGGTGATGCAGTGGTTGAGCAGGCGCCCGTGCGGCTTGAGCTTCTCGGCGAGGAACCGGAAGTAGCCGGGCACGTTCCGGGCGCCGATGTGCTCGGTCAGGCCGATCGACGAGATCGCGTCGAACCCGGTCTCGGTGACGTCCCGGTAGTCCAGGTGGCGGACCTCCGCGCGGTCGGCCAGGCCGAGGGCCACGATGTTCTTCTGCGCCCACTGGGCCTGCTCGCGCGAAAGCGTGACGCCGAGCGCCTCGACGCCGTAGTGGCGGACGGCGTGCGCGACCATCCCGCCCCAGCCGCAGCCGACGTCGAGCAGTTTCATCCCCGGCTGGAGGCCGAGCTTGCGGCAGACCAGGTCGAACTTGTGGAACTGCGCCTCCTCCAGCGAAGCGTCCGCCTCCGGGAAGACCGCGCACGTGTAGGCCATCGACGGGCCGAGGACCAGCTCGTAGAACCGGTTGGACACGTCGTAGTGGCTGGCGATGGCCTCGCTGTCGCGGCTCTTGGAGTGCCGCAAAGCGGTCATCCCGCGCCGGAACCGGCTCGGGTGCTCCTCGGCGGGCGGCTTGACGACCCGCAGGTGGCGGGGGCCGAGCTTGCGCAGCAGCCACAGCCGGTCGGCCGGGGTGAGCTGGTCGACCTGGGCCGAGAGCGCGTGCAGCGCGGTGTAGAGGTCGCCGGTGACGTCGAGCGCGCCCGCGACGTACGCGCGGGCGAGGCCGAGGTCGCCGGGGGAGGACATCAGGTAGTCCAGCGCGAGCGGCGAGCGCACCTGGATGGCGACCGGCGCGTCGGCCGGGCCGCTGCTGCTGCCGTCGTAGGCGGTGATCGACACGGTCGCGCGGGGGCCGAGAAGCCGCTCGAAGACCTCGCCGACGGAGGTGGTTGCCTGGGTCACGTTCGTTCCTTTCACCGGCGGCGGACGCATTTCTCGTAGAGGCCGAGCAGGCGCCCGGCCGGGTCGTAGGTCCGCTTGAGCGCCCGGTAGGTGTCGCCGTTGTAGAGCCGCCAGAACTCGTCCTCGGAGTAGAAGCTGTCCGAATAGAGCGACTTGTGGCCGCCCAGCCGGGTGACCTCGGCTTCGATCATCCGGTTGTGCACGCCGTCGCGCTCGCCGGGGTCGAGCGGCACGGCCGACCAGAAGCCGAAGTTGACGTACAGCGCGTCCGGGTCCAGCTCGTAGAGCGGCCAGCGCACGCCGCCGGGACGCTGCCGCAGCGGGCAGATCCAGACCGGGCTGATCGGGATCTCGCGTTCGAAGAACTCGAGGAAGTCCGCGGCCCGGCCGACCGGCACCTCGATGTCCTGCACGATCGTCTCTTCCGGCGGCAGCCGCCGGAGCTTGAGCAGCCGCTGCGCGATCTTGAGCCGGCGGTCGAGCGCCACGGCCTTCCAGTACACCGACGAGCGCAGGAACCGGCGGCCGAGCAGCAGCCGCGGCAGGCGGTGCTGGACGCCGAACGCGCGCGAGCACCAGAACCAGTCCGTGTCCCAGCGCCAGAGGTAGTCGCGGACGGTGAGGTGGTCGGTCTCGCGGGCCCGGATCGACCGGTAGTAGATGTCCAGCCAGGTGTAGTCGCTGGTCGCGGGCGCGGTGTCGGTGAAGCTCGCCAGGGTCAGGTAGAGCTCGTCCGGGCCGAACACCGTGCCGTCGACGAAGTCGTGCTCGCCGCTGTCGCAGGCCTCCGTGAGCGCCCGGAAGTAGGTGTCCCGGTCGTGGTAGCGGACGTGGTGGAGCTCGACGAACGGCTTGACCGGCTCGAGGAGGATCTTCAGGCGCAGCGCGTAGCCGAGGGTGCCGTAGGAGTTGGGGAAGCCGCGGAAGAGAGCCGCGTGCTCGTTGTCCGGCGTGGCGACGACGATCCGGCCGTCCCCGGTGAGGATTTCCAGCTCGAGCACCGACTCGTGCGGCATGCCGTTGCGGAACGACGAGGACTCGATGCCGAGGCCGGTGACCGCGCCGCCCAGGGTGATGGTCTTGAGCTGCGGGACGACCAGGGGCATCAGGCCGTGCGGCAGGGTGGCGTCGACGAGCTGCTCGTAGGTGACCATCCCCTCGACGTCGGCGGTGCGGGTTTCGGGGTCGACGCGCAGCACGTTGGTGAAGCCCGAAACGTCCAGTCCGGGGTGTTTCGCGGCGGCTCGGGAGCGGAAGAGGTTGGACGTCCGCTTCGCCAGCCGGACGGTGGCTTCGCCGCCGATCGCGGTGAGCTGCCGGCGCAGGGCGTCGACGCGGGCTTCGTGCTCGGGGAACGCCGGGCCCGGACGGGCTTCCGGCACCCCGGCCTGATCGATGGTCACGGACTCGATCCTGCCTCACGGGGAGGGCGGACGCACTGTGCCGTCGGGCATGACCGCCGGATCTTCGCGGTTGATCGTCGCGGGGCCGGGGTATCCGGCGCTCGGACCGCGGGGATCCCGCGACGTCCGGGGGCGTCCTGGGGAAAGCGAGGCGGCGTTGAGCATTCTGATCGATTTCGGGCGCGACACGGAGTTCTCGTTCGAGCGGGGGCTGCGCGGGTACGTGGCCGCGGTGGCGCGCGGGGTGGGGGTCGGGCTGGAGTCCTGCACGCTGGACGCGGGAACCCCCGCGGTCGCCTACATCGCGCTCGACTGGCGGCTGAGCCGCTTCCCCGACCACGACCTGGCGCTCGTCTGGGACGAGACCCACGGCTGGGCGGCGGCGGTCGAGGACGCCGACGGGGCGACGGTGCTGTCGTATCTGGGCGGCGAGGTGCTGCCCGAGCCGCGCGCGGTGGTCCGGTTCCTGGCGGCCCTGCGCGCCGACGACCCGGAGGCCGGGACGCTCGAGGCACCGGCGTTGCGTGCGCCGGGCGCGCACGAGGAGCTGCTGGGCGCGCTGGGCCGTTAGCGGCAGACTGGCCCCATGGACGTGGGGGAGCTGACGGCGGAAGCCGTGGTGGACCGGGTGGTGCCGCGCGAGCCGCGGATCTCTCCGGACGGCCGGTGGGTCGCTTACGTGACGGCGCCGGTGGGCCGGGTGGGCGAGTTCCCGGTCACCGGGTTGTGGCTCGCACCGGCGGACGGGAGTGCGGCCCCTCGGGAGCTGGCGGCGGGTGCGGCGGAGAACCACTCGCCGCGGTGGGCCGCGGACTCCGGTTCGGTGTTCTTCCGGTCGGATCGCGCTCGGAGGGGAACCGCGCAGCTGTACCGCGTCGGCCTGCACGGCGGTGAGCCCGAGCGGCTGACCGGGGCCGCCGGAGTCAGCGGGTTCGCGCCGCTGCCGGGGGCGGAGTCGGTCGTGGTGATCGCGCCGGATCCGGAGGATCAGGCGGGCGACCCCCGGGTCCGGATGGTCCGGCCGGGCGGGGATGGGAGCCCGCGGCCGTCCGGAGAACCCGAGGGCCGTCCCGATCCGCCGGGCTCGTCGCGCGTCTGGGACACGCAGGCCCGCCCCGACCGGCTGTGGCGGCTCGACCTCCGCACTTCGGCCGTCAGCCCGCTCGGCGACCTCGGTGACCGCCACGTCCGGGAAGTCGCCGTCCGGCCGGACGGCACCGCCCTCGCCGTCATCACCTGGTCCTGCGCCGACCGTGAACCCGGTGTCTTCGAACCCGGCCTGCACCTCGTCGATCCCGCCACCGGGGAGACCCGCGACCTCGCCGCCCCGGCCGTGGAAGCGTCCTCCCCGGTCTGGTGGCACGACGGCACCGGCTGGCACCTCGCCTACCTCGGCCTGACCCCGCCCGGCCTGGTCGGCGGCACCGCGATCTTCGACGGCGCCGAGAACCTCACCGCGGGCCTCTCGAGCTGCCCGACCGAACTCGTCCAGGTCGACGGCGGCCTGCCCCTCGTCCTGTTCGCCGACGGCCTGGACACGATCATCCGCCGCCTCGACGCCACGTTCACCGAGGTCGCCGGAGTCCAGGGCACCGCCCTGACCGCGAGCCGCGACGGCGAAACCGTCGCCCTGGTCCGGAGCACCGGCACCGAGCCAGACGAGGTCCACGCCGGACCACCGCACGCACTGGTCCGCGTCGGCCGAACTGCCCCGAACCACCAGTGGGGCACCCAGCACCGGCTGAACTACCGAGCCGCCGACGGCCTCGACCTCGACGGCCTCCTCGTCCTCCCGCCGGGCAGGACGGCGAGCGACGGCCCGTTCCCGCTGGTCACCCTCGTCCACGGCGGCCCGCACGACCGGTACGCCGACCGCTTCCACCTCGGCTGGTACCCCTCGGGCCAGTGGCTCGCCGCCGCCGGCTTCGCGGTGTTCCTCCCGAACGCGCGCGGCGGTCTCGGCCACGGTCACGCCTTCGCCGCCAGCGTCGCCGGGGACGTCGGCGGCGCGGAGTTCACCGACGTCCTCACCGGGATCGACCTGCTGGTGCACGACGGCGTCGCGGACGAACACCGGCTCGGGATCGGCGGCTGGAGCCACGGCGGGTTCTTCGCCGCCTGGGCCGTCACGCAGACCGACCGCTTCGCCGCGGCCGTCGTCGGGGCGGGCGTCACCGACTGGCCGCTGCTCGCGGCCACCGGTGAGCACACCCGGTTCGAAGCCGCGCTCGGCGGCCGGGCGAACAGCCCCCTCACCCACGCGGCGAAGATCCGCACGCCGGTCCTGATCCTGCACGGCGAAGACGACACCAACGTCCCGCTCTCGCAGGCCGAACTCCTGCACCGGGCGCTCAGCGGAAAACACCACGACTTCGTCGTCTACCCGCGCGAGAACCACTCGATCCGCGAACGCGCGCACCAGATCGACGTCCTGCACCGCACGCGCGACTGGTTCTCACACCTGCTCGCCTAGTTTGAATTCCGTGTTCCCGGGGGTGCAGGAGAACCCGTCTGCGCCGATGGTGATGTCGGTCTCCTGCGGCTGAGCTCGGGTGACGACGGGTGTCACCGAACCGGAAAGGCCGAGCACGGCCGACGCGTCGGTGTACCAGCTTGGCACTACGGGGTTGCCCCACCAGTCGCGGCGTTGGGGGTTGTGCACGTCCCAGGTGATCACGGGGTTGTCCGGGTCGCCGGTGTAGTAGTCGTGGGTGTAGATCTCGATGCGGTGCCCGTCGGGGTCCCGGAGGTAGAGGTAGAACGCGTTCGACACACCGTGCCGGCCCGGGCCGCGCTCGATCGTGGCGGGTTGGCGCAGTGCGCCGAGGTGATCGCAGATGTGCAGGATCTGGTGCCGTTCGTGTGACGCGAACGCGATGTGGTGCAGCCGCGGTCCGTCGCCGCCGGTCAGGGCGACGTCGTGCACCGTCGGTTTGCGGAACATCCAGGCGGCGTAGAGCGTGCCGTCGGCGTCCTGGATGTCCTCGGACACGCGGAAACCCAGGCCTTGGTAGTATGTCCGGGCCGCCGCGACGTCCGGGGTGTCGAGGTTGAAGTGGTCCAACCGCGACAGTGCGCCGGCGCCGTGGAGGTCGTAGCGCTGCGTGAACCGCTCGACGTGCTCGGCGTCGTGGAAGAACTCCACCGGGAATCCCAGCGGGTCGATGACGCGTACCGCGTCGCCGATGCCGCGTGTGGCACCCGCCGGACGGCGCTCGACGGGGCAGCCGAGTTCGCGGTAGTAGGCCTGCGCGAGGTCGAGGTCGGTCGCGTTCCGCACGCGGTAGGCGAGCACGGCCAGTGCGGGTGCCGGTCCGGTGCGCAGGATCAGCGAATGGTGCAGGTACTCCTCGAAGGCCCGCAGGTACAGCGTTTGCGCATCTTCGTGGGTGACCACGAGTCCGAGCACGTCGACGTAGAACGCGCGCGACGCCGCCAGGTCGGTGACGACCAGTTCGGCGTAGGCGCAGCGGAGGACGTCCGGCGGGGCGGCGGTCATGATTGTCCCTTCCAGACGGTGCCGAAGCGGGGCGGGTGCACCGGCCCGAGCGAGACGTGGATCGCCTGCTGGTGGGTGTAGAAGTCGAGCGACCGGTAGCCACCCTCGTGACCGAGGCCGGAGGCCTTGACCCCGCCGAACGGCGTCCGCAGGTCGCGGACGTTGTGCGAGTTCAGCCAGACCATCCCGGCGTCGACCGACTGCGCGAAGGTGTGCGCGCGCTGCAGGTTCGCCGTCCAGAGGTAGGCGGCCAGGCCGTACTTGACGGCGTTGGCCAGGGCCAGGGCTTCGGCCTCGGTGTCGAACGGCGTCAGCGCGACGACCGGCCCGAAGATCTCCTCCTGGAAGATCCGCGCGGACGACGGGACATCGGCGAACACCGTCGGCGCCAGGTAGTTGCCGGTGGGCAACCCGGGCGGACGGCCGCCACCGGCGAGCAGGCGGCCTTCGGACTTGCCCAGCTCGACGTAGCTCAGCACCTTCGCGTAGTGCTCGGGGTGGACCAGCGCGCCGACCTCGGTGCCCGGGTCGTGCGGATCCCCGACGACGATGTTCGCCGCGCGCTCGGCGTAGCGGGCGCAGAACTCGTCGTAGACCGGCCGCTCGACGAGGATCCGGCTGCCGGCGGTGCACCGCTCACCGTTGAGGGAGAACACACCGAAAAGCGTCGAGTCGAGGGCGGCGTCGAGATCGGCGTCGGCGAACACGATCGCCGGGGACTTGCCGCCCAGCTCCATCGACATGCCCTTCAGCCCGGCGGCGCAGTTGCGGTAGATCGTCTGCCCGGTCGTGGTCTCGCCCGTGAACGAGATCAGCGGGACGTGCGGGTGCTTGACCAGCGCGTCACCCGCCTCCTCCCCGACGCCGTTGACCAGGTTGAACACGCCCTCCGGCAGGCCCGCGCCGGCGAAGATCCCGGCCCACAGGCCCGCCGACAGCGGCGTGAACTCGGCCGGTTTGAGCACGACCGTGCAGCCCGAAGCCAGCGCCGGCGCGAGCTTCCAGCTCTCCAGCATGAACGGGGTGTTCCACGGCGTGATCAGCCCGGCGACGCCGACCGGCTTGCGGTGCACGTAGTTCACCTGCCGCCCCGGCACCCGGTAGGTGTCGTCGGCCTGCGCGACGACGAGGTCGGCGAAGAACCGGAAGTTCTCGGCGGCGCGGTGCGCCTGCCCGAGCGCCTGGGTGATCGGCAGGCCGGTGTCGAACGTCTCCAGCTCGGCGAGCCGCCGGTCCTGCGCTTCGACAGCATCAGCGATCCTGTTCAGCACCCGCGCCCGTGCCCGCGGCAGCATCCGCGGCCACGGCCCGTCGGTGAACGCCGTGCGCGCCGCCGCGACCGCCCGGTCGACGTCCGCCGCCTGCCCCGCCGCCGCGGTCACGTAGGGCGTGTTGGACACCGGGTCCAGCACGTCGAACGTCTTACCGGAGACGCTGCCGACGAGCTCGCCGCCGATGTAGTGCCTCAGCTCGCCCGGCAGTCCCTCCGGCACGTAGTGGGTCATGCCGTCCCCTCCACGGTGAAGCCGTCGACCGGCGAAAGATACTTCTCGCCTTCCGCCAGGAAATCCCGGATCCGGGCGATCCCGGCCTCGGTCGGGGTGATCAGCGGCGGCCGCACCTGCCCGGACGCGATCAGCCCGCGCTGCTGCAGCACCCACTTGCCGGGCGCGGGATTGGTCTCGACGACCAGCAGGTCGACCAGCGGGTGCAGGCCGTAGTGGATCTCCCGGGCACGTTCGTGGTCGCCCGCCTGCCAGGCGGTGTACATCTCGGCGCACGCCCCCGGCGCGATGTTGGCCGTCGCGCTGACGAACCCGGCACCCCCCAAAGCCAGCAGCGGCAGACAGAGCAGCTCCACCCCCGACCACACCAGCAACTCCCGGCCGCACAACTGCAGCACCCGGGAGAAGTGCTCGAAATCCTTCGTCGTCTCCTTGATCCCGACGAAGTTGCCGCACGAACGGAACAGCCGCGCGACCGTCTCCGGCGCAAGATCGACCGCGGTCCGGCTCGGCACGTTGTAGGCAACGATCGGCAGGTCCGGGAACTCCCGGCACACCGTGCGGTACCAGACGAACAACGCCTCCTGCGTCGGCCGCGCATAATACGGCGTGACCACCAGCGCAGCGTCGATCCCCGCGTCCCGCGCGGCGCCCGTCAACTCCACGGTCTCCTCGAGCTTCGCCGACCCGGTCCCCGCAACGATCGGAACGCGGTCGCCGACCTCCGCGGCCACCGTCCGGATCACCTCCGCCCGCTCGGCAACGGACTGCGAACCCGGCTCGCCCGTGGAACCGCCGATCGAGATGCCGTGGCTACCCGCAGCGAGCTGCCAGCGCACCAGGTTCGCCAAGCCGTCGAGGTCGACGACCCCAGCGGCGGTGAACGGCGTCACCAGCGCCGCGATCGACCCGCGGATGACCTGAGGATCGGAGCGGAAACGCATGAGAGTCCCTTCCAGGCGTCAAAGGTGGCGGTAGACAACGAGACGATCCGCGACTCACCCGGCGCGGCACCATTCACCGCCTCGCGAGCCATCCGGCGTACCTCCCCCGCCAGTGCTCGTCCATCGGATAGAGGCCTTCGACGCGCTCGCCCGCGGCGACCTGCTCGGCGATGAACGTCTCCCGCAGCTCCTGCTCGATCGCCGCGTCGACGACCGCCTCGACCAGGAGGGGCGGGATGACCAGGACGCCGTCGGAGTCGCCCACGATCACGTCGCCGGGGCACACGGCCGCGCCGCCGCAGGCGATCGCGACGTCGACGTCCCACGGCACGTGCCGGCGGCCGAGCACCGCCGGGTGCGGCCCCGCGTGGTAGGTGGGAATGTCCAAAGCGGACACCGCGGCCAGGTCGCGGACCCCGCCGTCGGTGACGATCCCGGCGGCGCCGCGCACCTGCGCCCGCAGCGCGAGGATGTCGCCGACCGTGCCGGTTCCGCGTTCCCCGCGGGCTTCCATGACGAGCACGTCGCCGGGGCCGAGGCTGTCGATCGCGCGTTTCTGCGCGTTGTAGCCGCCGCCGTGCTCCTTGAACAGGTCTTCGCGGTAGGGCAGGTAGCGCAGGGTCCGCGCGCGGCCGGTCAATCGGGTGCCCGGCCGGGTCGAAGTGAGCCCGTCGATCGACACCGCGTCGTACCCGCGCGTGCGCAGCTGTGCGGAAAGCGTTGCAGTGCCGACGGACTCGATGCGTTCCCGGAGTTCCGCGGTCAGTGCGAAGTCCGCTGTGGACGCTCCGTACGCGTCCGCCCGCTGCTGCTCGTCGACGCGGGGGAGTGCGCCGTACGGTCCGAACGGGACGGTGCCCTCGGTGATCGGCGTGACCAGGCGGCCGGTGGTGCGCCCGGCCGCGTCGACCTCGACCTCGACGACGTCGCCGGGGATGGCGACCGACGCGCCCGCGGGCGTGCCGGTCAGGACGACGTCGCCGGCGTCGAGGGTGATCAGCTGGGAGAGGTCGGCGATCAGCCGGCCGAAGCCGAAGAGCAGGTCATCGGTGGTGTCCTCCTGGACCAGCTCGCCGTTGAGCCACGTCCGCAGCCGCAGCCCGGCCGGGTCGACCTCGGCGGCGGGCAGCACCGCGGGGCCGAGCGGGGTGAAGCCGTCGCCGCCCTTCGAGCGCAGGTTGCTGCCCTTGTCGGCGTAGCGCAGGTCGTACACGCCGAAGTCGTTGGCCGCGGTGACCCCGCCGACGTACGACCACCCCGTCTCCGGCGTGACGCGGCGGGCGGTCCGGCCGATGACCAGCGCGATCTCGCCTTCGAAGGCCAGCAGCTCGGTGCCCGCCGGCCGTTCGAGGGCGGCCCCGCTCGCGGCGACGGACGTCGGCGGCTTGAGGAAGTACGACGGCTGCTCCGGGACCCGGCCGCGCTGGGCGGCGCGGGAGCGGTAGTTCAGGTGCAGCGCGATGATCTTGCCGGGCCGCGCGATGCTGGTCATCGGTGGTTCCTGCCTGCCGGTTCGGGAAGGTATCGCAAATAATATACGATCTGCGGCCTGGGGAAACCCCTCTCGGTCTCGGTAGTGCAGCCTTGTTGCCGCCGCGGCGCGGCCCCGACGATCTTCGACGGCGAGAGGCTCGGCTGCTGGCGCCCGCCCACCGCGGCGTGTGATCCTCCTCCGGGGAGGAGGGCGGGGATGGATTCCTTCGGGGCGGGGCTGCGCCGTCTCCGGCGCGCCGCGGGGCTGACGCAGGAAGGGCTCGCCGAGAAGTCCGGGCTCAGTGCCCAGGCCGTCGGCGCGCTCGAACGCGGGGACCGCCGCTATCCGCACCGCGAAACCCTCGAGCGGCTTGCCGACGCCCTCGGCCTGACCGGCGACGACCGCGCGGGATTCACCGCCGCGGCCGCCCGGCCCGGGAGCCCGGCGAGCCCGGCGGTCGTCCCGCGCGAGCTGCCCGGCGGGTTGGCCGTGTTCACCGGCCGGGACGTCGAACTCGAGCGCGTGCTCGGGTTGTTCGGCGAACCGCGCCAGGGCGTCGTGGTCGCCATCGCCGGGATGGCGGGCGTCGGCAAGACCGCGCTCGCCCCTCGAAGCCGGGCACCGGCTCGCGCGGCGCTTCCCCGACGGCTCGCTGCACCTCGACCTGCGTGGGCACGCGGCCGATCCGCCCGACCCGCTGGACCTGCTCGACCGGCTCATCCGCGAGCTCGGGGGCGAGCCGCCGAAGCCGTGGTCGCTCGACGCCGCGTCGGCCCGCTTCCGGACGCTGCTCGCGTCGAAGCGCGTGCTGCTCCTGCTCGACAACGCCCGCGATGCCGCGCACGTCGCGCCGCTGCTGCCCGGCGCCGGCGGGTCGGCGGCGATCGTCACCAGCCGGGCTGCGCTGACGGAGCTGCCGCAGGCGCACCAGGTCCTGCTCGACGTCTTGCCCGAAGCGGACGCGCTGCGCCTGCTCGCGGCCGAGATCGGGGCCGAGCGCGTCGCGGCCGAGCCCACCGCCGCGCGGAAGGTGGCGCGCCTGTGCGGATACCTGCCGCTGGCGCTGCACCTGGTCGGCGCGCGGTTGGCGACCCGGCCGCGCTGGCCCGTCGACCACCTCGCGCACCGGCTCGACGACGAGCGCCGCCGCCTCGGCGAAACGGGTGTCCGGGCCAGTTT
This sequence comes from Amycolatopsis sp. NBC_01488, assembly GCF_036227105.1. Classification (NCBI taxonomy): domain Bacteria; kingdom Bacillati; phylum Actinomycetota; class Actinomycetes; order Pseudonocardiales; family Pseudonocardiaceae; genus Amycolatopsis; species Amycolatopsis sp. NBC_01488. Next base: position 7,042,695 of record NZ_CP109434.1, read on the forward strand.
CGCGCTCGCCGTCGGGGCTTTGGACGACCCGGCGGCCCGTGCGTACCCGCTGCTGTCGCTGCTGGATGTCACGGAGTTGTCGGTGCCCGTCGCGAGCCGCCTGCTCGACGCGCCGGAACGCGAGACGGAGGAGCTGCTGGAGCGGCTCACCGACGAGCACCTGCTGACCACGCCCGCCCCCGGCTGGTACCGGCTGCACGACCTGCTCCGGCTGTACGCCCGCGAGCTGGCGCCGCCGGGTGAGCGGGCCGCGGCGATCACCCGGGTCGTCGAGCTGTGCGCGGCGATGGCGTGGCAGAGCATGGCGCTCGTGTCGGCGGCTTCGCACCGGCACGACTGGGCGGCCGGGCGGTGGGCGGCGGGACCCGCGTCGGCGGCGGAGGTGTTCGCGTGGCTCGACCGGCACCAGGCGCACCTCGTCACGGTCGTCCGGCAGGCCGCCGCGACGCCCGGGGTACCGCCCGAGGCGATCGCCGCCGTCGGGCTCGGCCTGTACGAATACCACCGCGCGCGGGCTCGCTGGCGCGACGCGATCCAGGTCGACGAGGTGGCGTTGCGGCTGGTCGACGGCGTCGACCCGGTCGCGGCCGCGACGCTGCGCAACGACCTCGGGGTCGCCGAGGCGGAGCTGGCGAGCGGCGGCGAAGCGGCCGGCTTCCGGCGGTCGCACGCGTTCCTCCGCCGCAGCCTCGCGGAGTGGGAGGCGATCGGCGACGAGCGTCAGCTGGCGGGCATCCTCAACAACCTCTGCTTCGTGTACGGCCTCGGCGACGACGTCGACACGGCCATCGACTTCGGCGAGCGGAGCCTGGCGCTCAACCGGACGCTTGGGCTGCGGTACGTCGAGACGCTCACCCTCGTCAACCTGGCGGTCCTGTACGGCCGCCAAGGAGACCGCTCGCGCGAGCTGGCGTACGCGACCGAAGCGGTGGCCGTCGGCGAGGAAACCGGCGACGTGCGCGGCATGGCGTACGGCCGGATGCGGATCGGCGTCGTGCACCGGGAGCTGGGCCGGTTCGCCGTCGCCGTCGAGGAGCTGAGCCGCAGCGCGGACCTCTGGCGCGAGGCCGGGGTCCGGCTGTACGAGGCGATGACGCTGGCCGAGCTGGGCCGCGCGCACCTGGGCCGGGAGGATCGCGGCAGGGCGCGTGAGGTGCTCACGGAGGCGCTGGAGCTGATGCGGGAGTACGGCGGCGAGGAGCGCGCGGCCGCGGTGCGAGCGGAGCTGGACCGGTTGTGACAACAGCGGTCAGGTAGGGCCGGGCCCGGTGGACGGGAGCGCAGCCGATCAGGTCGTCGTGTCGCGCACAGGCGAAGGCGACGGTGTCGCGGACCCGCTCCACGACAACGACGTGCGTCTGTTCTCCGGCCGCGGCGGCGGGCACCCCGGCGAGGAAGGACGCCGCGACGAGCGCGGCGAGAAGCATTCTGCAGGCGGCTCTCACCGGTGCCCTTCTCGTCGGGAGTGGCGACACGGCCGATCTTCGCGGCGCGCGTCCCGGTGCGACAGCGACAACCTCTACGAAGGACCTCTACAAACGCACGGGTGATGCCCGCTCAGTCACGCGTGATGCCTCTTCAGACACGGGTGATGCCCGCTCAGGGTCTCCGCGAGCAAGACGTCGACGAAGTTCCCGCTTCGCCACGAGTTGCGCGGGTGTGGACGCTTCCCCCGCCGGGCACCCGGCAGCATGACCTCAACCCGGGCCTACCGCGACGGCACGCTGCTCAAGGAAGGCTTCCCCGTCGCGGACGTTTCCGACTTCCTGGCCGAACCGGACACCGCCGTGTGGGTCGACCTCTGTGAACCGTCCGAAGCAGACCTGACCGAGCTCGCCGGGGAGCTGAACCTGCATCGGCTCGCCGTGGAAGACGCCGTCCAAGAACACCAGCGGCCCAAGCTGGACCGCTACGAGGGCCACGCCTTCCTCACGGCCTACGCGGTCCGGTTCGACTCCGCGAGCGACCGCACGACGACCTCCGAGCTCGCCGTCTTCATCACGCCCCGTGCGCTGGTGACGGTCCGCAAGGACGACGGCTTCGACATCGAGGCCGTCACGCGCCGCTGGGACCAGGCGCCGGACCTGGCGAAGTCCGGGGTGCCCTTCCTGCTGCACGGCCTGCTCGACCACGTCGTCGACGGCCACTTCGGTGCCGTCCAGGCGCTCGACGAAGAGGTCGAGGAGCTGGAGGACATGGTGTTCGACGACCGGCCGGACACCGCGGAGCTGCAGCGGCGCTCGTTCCGGTCGCGCCGGAACGTGACCGCGCTGCGCCGGGTCGTCAGCCCCATGCCCGACGTCGTCGGCGCGTTGATGCGGCCGGACCTGAAGCTGGCCGACGGCACCACCCGCCCGTACTTCGAGGACGTCCACGACCACGCGCGGCAGGCCGCCGACCACGCCGAGGCGCTGCGCGAACGCCTCACGACGGTCCGGGAGACCCAGCTGAACCTGCAGAGCGACCGGCTGAACCTGATCATGAAGAAGGTCACCGGGTGGGCGGCGGTGATCGCGGTGCCCACCGCGGTGACCGGGTTCTACGGCCAGAACGTCCCGTACCCGGGCAACGGCACGACCGGCGGGTTCTGGGTTTCGACGGTCGTGATGCTGGTGCTCTCGGTCGGGCTGTACGGGCTCTTCAAGAAGAAGGACTGGCTGTGACCCCGGGCTCGTCGCACAATTCACTCCACAGTGGAGTGTCCGCAAGGGAGTGTCCACTGTGGACGCCCAACGGCGGGCACGCCGAGGGGCGGCGACGTGGTCGAGTCCCACGTCACCGGTCCCCGGGACGGCGTTCAGCCGAACGGGTCAATGCGGCCGAATGGCCTGGCAGGAAAGGAAAGGCTTGCGAGCACCGCCTGGAGGACGCGCACGGGTACGGGCGCGGCTGGTTGCTCAACCGTTGCCGCTCAGCATAGTGCAGCTGCACTATGCTGAGCCATCCGGTGGGCACACCGGGACGGCGCCGGGCGCGCCGGCAACCGGAGAAACGGGTGGCGGATGGGTGGGGCAATGGTCGAGGGGACGCGCCCGGGTGCGGGGGCGGACGCTTCGGGCGTGGGCGAGGCGGGCGAGCAGGAGCTGCGCCGGCTGCTGGCCGGCCTGACCGCGGTCCGCGACGGCGACTTCGGCATCCGGCTGCCCGGCGGGGCCGACGGCCTGCTGGGTGAGATCGCCACCGTGTTCAACGGCATGGCCGACCAGCTGTCGCTGTTCACCTCCGAGGTCACCCGCGTCGCGCGGGAGGTCGGCAGCGAGGGCCAGCTCGGCGGCCAGGCGAAGGTCCCCGGCGTGTCCGGCACGTGGAAGGACCTCACCGACTCGGTGAACGCCATGGCCGGCAACCTCACCACCCAGGTCCGCGACATCGCCCAGGTCGCCACCGCGGTCGCGAAGGGTGATCTGTCGCAGAAGATCGACGTCGACGCGCGCGGCGAGATCCTGGAGCTGAAGGACACCGTCAACACGATGGTGGACCAGCTGTCGTCGTTCGCGGACGAGGTCACCCGGGTGGCGCGCGAGGTCGGCAGCGAAGGCCGCCTCGGCGGGCAGGCGCAGGTGCCCGGCGTCGGCGGCGTCTGGCGCGACCTCACCGACTCGGTGAACTTCATGGCCGGGAACCTGACCGACCAGGTCCGCAACGTCGCCCAGGTGACCACCGCGGTGGCGAAGGGTGACCTGTCGCAGAAGATCACCGTCGACGCCCGGGGCGAGATCCTCGAACTGAAGAGCACGATCAACACGATGGTCGACCAGCTGTCGTCGTTCGCCGACGAAGTGACCCGCGTGGCGCGTGAGGTCGGCACCGAGGGCCGGCTGGGCGGTCAGGCCGACGTCAAGGGCGTCTCCGGCACCTGGCGCGACCTCACCGACTCGGTGAACTTCATGGCGGGCAACCTGACCGACCAGGTCCGCAACATCGCCCAGGTCGCCACGGCCGTGGCCAAGGGCGACCTGTCCCAGAAGATCAACGTGACCGCCCGCGGCGAGGTCCTGGAGCTGAAGGACACGCTGAACACGATGGTGGATCAGCTGTCCGCGTTCGCGGACGAGGTCACCCGGGTGGCGCGTGAGGTCGGCACCGAAGGCCGCCTCGGTGGCCAGGCCGACGTCAAGGGCGTCTCCGGGACGTGGAAGGACCTCACCGAGTCGGTCAACGTCATGGCCGACAACCTCACCGCGCAGGTCCGCTCGATCGCCCAGGTCACCACGGCCGTCGCACGCGGCGACCTGTCGCAGAAGATCCGGGTCGACGCCCGCGGCGAGATCCTCGAGCTGAAGGACACCATCAACACGATGGTGGACCAGCTGTCCGCGTTCGCGGACGAGGTCACCCGCGTCGCCCGGGAGGTGGGTACCGAGGGCAACCTCGGCGGCCAGGCGACCGTCCGCGGCGTCTCCGGGACGTGGAAGAACCTCACCGACAACGTCAACGTCATGGCGTCCAACCTGACCGGCCAGGTCCGCTCGATCGCCCAGGTCGCGACGGCCGTCGCGCGCGGCGACCTGTCGGGCAAGATCACCGTCGAGGCCAAGGGCGAGGTCGCGGCACTGGCCGACGTGATCAACACGATGGTCGACACGCTGTCGGCGTTCGCGGACGAAGTCACGCGCGTGGCGCGCGAGGTCGGCACCGAAGGCATGCTCGGCGGCCAGGCCCGCGTGCCGAACGTCGCGGGCACGTGGAAGGACCTCACCGACAACGTCAACTCGATGGCGAACAACCTCACCGGGCAGGTCCGCAACATCGCCCAGGTGACCACCGCCGTCGCGCAGGGCGACCTGACGCGCAAGATCGACGTCGACGCGCGCGGCGAGATCCTGGAACTCAAGACCACGATCAACACGATGGTCGACCAGCTCTCGGCGTTCGCCGCGGAGGTCACCCGCGTGGCGCGCGAGGTCGGCAGCGAAGGCCGGCTCGGCGGCCAGGCCGAGGTCGAAGGCGTGTCCGGCACCTGGAAGCGGCTCACCGAGAACGTCAACGAGCTGGCCGGGAACCTCACCCGGCAGGTCCGCGCGATCGCCGAGGTGACCAGCGCCGTCGCCGAGGGCGACCTGACCCGCTCGATCACCGTCGACGCCTCCGGCGAGGTCGCCGAGCTGAAGGACAACATCAACTCGATGGTCGAGTCGCTGCGCGAGACGACGCGGGCGAACCAGGAGCAGGACTGGCTCAAGTCCAACCTGGCCACCATCACCGGGCTGATGCAGGGCCGGCGCGACCTCGCCGTCGTCGCGGCCGCGGTGATGGACGAGCTCGTCCCGCTGGTCAACGCCCAGTTCGGCGCGTTCTACCTGGCCGACGACACCGCCGAGGTCCCCGAGCTGCGGCTGGTCGGCGCGTACGGCCACCCCGACGGCGACGGCCCGGCGGTGCGGTTCCGGATCGGGCAGTCCCTCGTCGGGCAGGCCGCGCGCAGCCGGCGGCCGATCGCGGTCGACGACGTCCCGCCGGGCTACGCCACCATCTCCTCCGGGCTCGGCCGCACCGCGCCGGCCAGCCTGATCGTGCTGCCGATCGTCGTCGAGGACCAGGTCCTCGGCGTGCTCGAGCTGGCGTCGGTGCACGGTTTCACCGCGGTGCACCGGGCGTTCCTCGAGCTGCTGATGGAGCAGATCGGCGTCAACGTCAACAGCATCGTCGCCAACGCCCGCACCGACGAGCTGCTCGGCGAGTCCCAGCGGCTCACCGCCGAGCTGCAGGCCCGTTCGGAGGAACTGCAGGCGCGGCAGGAAGAACTCCAGTCGTCGAACGCCGAGCTGGAGGAGAAGGCGGCGCTGCTGGTCACGCAGAACCGCGACATCGAGACGAAGAACCTCGAGATCGAGCAGGCCCGCCAGGAGCTGGAGGCGCGCGCCCACCAGCTGACGCTGGCGTCGAAGTACAAGTCGGAGTTCCTGGCCAACATGAGCCACGAGCTGCGCACCCCGCTCAACAGCCTGCTGATCCTCGCCCAGCTGCTCGCGCAGAACCCGACCCGCAACCTGACCGCGAAGCAGGTCGAGTACGCCGGGATCATCCACTCCGCCGGGTCGGACCTGCTGCAGCTGATCAACGACATCCTCGACCTGTCGAAGGTCGAGGCCGGGAAGATGGACGTCACCCCGGAGCAGGTGTCGCTGCGCGGGCTGCTGGACTACGTCGAGGCGACGTTCCGGCCGATGACCTCGCAGCGGAACCTCGACTTCCGGATCACCGTGGCGCCCGGTTCGCCCGCCGAGCTGCTCACCGACGACTCGCGGCTGCGGCAGGTGCTGCGCAACCTGCTGTCGAACGCGGTCAAGTTCACCGAGGTCGGCGGGATCGAGCTGCACATCGAGCCGGTCGAGCCCGAGCGGCTGCCGCGGCCGCTGCGCGTGCACGGCCCGGCCGTCGCGTTCCGGGTGATCGACACCGGCATCGGGATCGCCGAGCACCAGCTGGAGTCGATCTTCGGCGCGTTCCAGCAGGCCGACGGCACCACCAGCCGCAAGTACGGCGGCACCGGGCTCGGCCTGTCGATCAGCCGCGAGATCGCCCAGCTCCTCGGTGGCTTCATCACGGCCGAGAGCACGCCCGGCGAAGGCAGCGCGTTCACGTTCTCGCTGCCGGTCGCGCGGCCGGACTTCGCGACGCTGCCCGCGGGGGAACACCCCCGCACCGCCCTCGCCGCCGGGGACTCCGGTGCCGGCGTCACGACGTCGGCACCGCGGGCCCACCGGCGGCTGCTGGTCGTCGAGGAGCGCCAGCACGGGCTGCTGACGCTCGTCGCCGAGAGCGCCGCCGCGGACCTGGCCGACAGCCGGGACATCGGCATCTCGCCGGCCGAGGTCGAGGTCGTCACGGCGGTCGGCACGCAGGAGGCCGCGGCCGCGCTCGCCACCGACGCCTACCACTGCGTCGTGCTGGACCTGGACCTGCCCGACCGCACCGCGTTCGGCTTCCTCGACGCCATGCAGGGCGACAGCGCGCTGCGGCTGGTGCCGGTGCTCGCGCACAACAGCCGCCGGCTCGACGGCGAGCTGGAGCAGCTGGTGCAGTCCCGCGCGGACGTCCAGTCGCTGGAAGTGCTGTCGGGGCTGGACGAGCTGCGCGAGCGGATCGCGCTGCACCTGTCGGCCGAGGAGCCCGGCGCGGTGCTCCCGCTGGTCCGCCCGGACGAGCCGGCCGAGCCGGTGCGGGCGGCCGACGTCGACACCACCCTGGCCGGGCGCACGGTGCTGATCGTCGACGACGACCCGCGCAACGTCTACGCGCTCACCGGGATCCTGGAGCTGCACGGGATGCAGGTGCTGCACGCCGAGGACGGCCGCAAGGGCGTCGAGACCGTCGCCGCGCACCCCGGCATCGACCTGATCCTGATGGACGTGATGATGCCGGAGATGGACGGCTACACCGCGACGGCGAAGATCCGCGCGATGCCCGAGCACGCCGGCATCCCGATCGTCGCGGTGACGGCGAAGGCGATGCCCGGCGACCGCGAGAAGAGCCTGGCGTCGGGCGCCACCGACTACGTGACGAAGCCGGTCGACGCGGACGACCTGATCGCCCGCATCAAGCGGCACGTGACGGCGTGATCGGGTGACCGCCGAAGAGGAGACGCTGCCGGTGCTGGCGCCGCCCGCCGAGGTGTCCGCCAACCTGGCTCGGCTCGCCGACACCGTCGCGCGCCTGCGCGGCGAGGTCGACCACGCGCACGCCGTCGCCGACGGCCGAGCGCTGATCGAGCTGGCCAAGGGCGTCCTGATGGAACGTCTGCACTGCACGCCCGCGGACGCCGCCCGGCAGCTGGAGACGTTGGCCGAACGCGCCGGGCTGACGTCGCTCGAGTTCGCCGCGGACGTCGTCGGTGAGGCCGCCGAGGACCGGATCACCGAGGTGACGCAGGAGTTCCTGGCCCGCGCCGAAGGCGAGGAGTCCGTCGCGGTGCGGTTGCGCACGGCCGAAAGCGGCGTGCTGGCGGCGGGGGACACCCAGCGCGTCGCGGAGTCCATCTTGGAGCACGCGCTGCGGCCGCTCGGCGCGAGCGCGGTCGCGGTGTGGCTGGCCGGACCGGACGGGTCCCTGACCCTCGCCGGGTCGGCCGGGTTCTCGGCCGAGGAGGCGGCCCGCTGGCGGTACGTCCCACCCGGCGTCGCGACGCCCGCCCGCAGCGCGCTGCTCGAGCGCGACACCGTCTGGTACCCGACGCTGTCCAGCGCCGGGCTGCCGTCGATCGGGCAGCACACCCTCGCCGAAGGCGGGCGCGTCGCGGTGCCCACCGGGACCGGCGGCCGGATCATCGGCGTCGTCGAGATGTGCTGGCCGGACCCGCTGCCCGCCGAGCCCGGACGACAGCGTCGGCAGCTGGAGGCGCTGGCCGAGTTGTGCGCGCACACGCTCGACACCTGGGACGGCGTGATCGCGCCGGTGGCCGCGGACGGGTCCGGGGACTTCCTCGGCGAGCTGGTGGATTTCGTCGACGGCCTGCACGACCCGGCCGTGCTGCTCTCGCCGTGCCTCGACGGCGGCCGGCTGAGCGACTTCCGCATCCACCACGCCAACGTCCGCTTCGCCGACCCCGGCGGGCGGCCGCGCAGCCGGATCGTCGGCACCCGGCTGCTGGAGACCTACCCGCTGGCGGCCGAGGAAAGCGGCCTGCTCGACATGATCCAGCGGGTCTACGCCACCGGCGAGCCGTTCCGCGCCGAGAGCATGGCGATCACCACCCTGGTCGACCAGGTGCCGCTGACCGTCCTCGCCGACGTCAGCGTGACCCGCTTCGCCGGCAACGTGCTGCTGATCCTGCGGATCCAGGACGACGCCGCGAAGCTCGCGGTGCTGCTGCAGCACGCCCAGCGGCTCGGCCGCATCGGCGGCTTCGAGGAGAACGTCGTGACCGGGGCGATCACCTGGAACACCGAGCTGTTCGCGTTGTACGGGCTGCCGCCGACCGCGACCCCGCTGTCGCTGAACGAACTGGCCGCGCACGCGCACGCGGACGACGCGCAGGGGATCGGCCGGTTCCTGCGCGCGGTGCTGCACCACCGGCGCCCGTCGTCGACGGCGTTCCGGCTGCAGCGCTCCGACGGCGTCGCCCGGTACATCCGGGTGGTCGCCGAGCCGGTCGTGGACAGTCGCGGCGAGCTCGTCGCGGTCCGCGGGGCTTATCAGGACGTTTCGGCGCAGCACTGGACCGAGGTGGCGCTCGCCGCGACGCGGGACAGGCTGGCCGAGACCGAGCAGCAGGCGATCGAGCGCAACCGGCTCACGCTGCAGCTGCAGCACGCGATCATGCCGCCGGCCACCGGCCCGATCGACATGCCGGGCCTGCGCGCCGCGGTCCGCTACCGGCCCGCGGAGAAGGAGCACCTGGTCGGCGGCGACTGGTACGACGCGGTCGCGCTCCCGACCGGCGAGGTGCTGCTGTGCGTCGGCGACGTCGCCGGGCACGGCATCGACGCGGCGACCGGGATGGTGAGCCTCCGCAACGCCCTGCGCGGCCTCGCGGCCACGGGTGCCGGGCCGGCCCAGCTGCTGACGTGGCTCAACCTGGTGGCCTACCACCTGACCGACCACGTGACGGCGACGGCGGTGGCGGCGGTGTACGACCCGGCGCACCGCAAGCTCCGCTGGGCCCGCGCCGGCCACCTGCCCCCGATCGTCCGCCACCGCGACGGCTCGGCGACGACGTTGCCGCTGATCCGCGGGTCGCTGCTGGGCGCGGTACGGGACGTCGAGTACCAGGAAGAGGAGCTCCAGCTCGCGGACGGCGACATCCTGCTGATCTACACGGACGGCCTGATCGAGCGCCGCGACCGCCCGGTGCAGGAGACGGTGTCGCGGCTGGTGACGCTGGTGGAGGGCCACGGCGGCGAGCTGGAGCACCAGCTGGACACGCTGCTGACCTACAGCACGGCCGACACCGACGACGACACGTGCGTGGTGGGCATCGAGGTCACGGCGACACCCTGAACCGCGTCGGCTCGCCCGGCTCAAGGGTTGACGGCCAGCACCAGGAAACCCGCCAGCAGCACCAGGTGCACGCCGCCCTGCAGGCGCGTCGCCCGGCCGGGGACCACCGTCAGGACGCTCACCACGACGGTCAGCGCCAGCAGCACGATCTGCGTCGAACCCAGGCCCAGCAGCAGCTGGACCGGCAGCCACACCGACGCCAGCGCGATCGCCGGGATGGTCAGGCCGATGCTCGCGATCGCCGAGCCGTAGGCGAGGTTGAGACTGATCTGCATCCGGTCGCGCCGGGCCGCGCGCGTGGCCGCGAGGGTCTCCGGCAGCAGGACGAGCAACGCGATCACGACGCCGACGAACGACTGCGGGAACCCGGCCGCGCGCACGCCCGACTCGATCGCCGGGGACTCGACCTTGGCCAGCCCGACCACCGCGACCAGTGCCACCAGCAGGAGCGCGAGGCTGCCCAGCGCGGCCCGGTTGGACGGCGGGTCGGCGTGGTCGTCCTCCTTGACCTCGCCGTCGGCGGCCACCGGGAGGAAGAAGTCGCGGTGGCGCACGGTCTGCGTCAGCACGAAAGTGCCGTACAGCGCCAGCGACGCGACCGCCGCGAAGGCCAGCTGCGCCGGGGAGAACGCCGGACCGGGGGTGCTGGAGGTGAACGTCGGCAGCACGAGGCTCAGTGCGGCCAGCGTCGCGACCGTGGCGAGCGCGGCGCCGCTGCCTTCGGGGTTGAACAGCGTGACGCCGTAGCGGCGTGCGCCGGCGAGCAGCGAGATGCCGACGATGCCGTTGGTCGTGATCATCACCGCGGCGAACACGGTGTCCCGCGCCAGCGAACCGGCTTCCGGGCCGCCGGAGACCATCATCGTGACGATCAGCGCGACCTCGATGACGGTGACCGCGACCGCGAGCACGAGCGATCCGAACGGCTCGCCGACGCGGTGCGCGACGACCTCCGCGTGGTGCACCGCGGCCAGCACGGTCGCGCCCAGCGCGATCGCGACGACCGCCACGAAGACCGGGCCGAGGTCGCGGCCCCAGGCCAGCGCCAGCACGACCACGCCGAGCACCGGCGTGACGGAGGTCCAGGACGTCAGGAAGGATCTCAGCGCGGCGACCATGCCTCCACCCTGGCACACCGGGAGTCACCTCGCGTGGTCGTACGGCGATGCTCACATAGTCCCTTGTGGACGGTCGAGGCCGGCGGGCACCGTGTCGAGGACGTACCGGCGGAAGGTTTCGCTGGGCGGCGGGAGGTTCCGCCCGGCCGCCCAGGCGAGGCCGATGTCGCGGGCAGCGTCCACATCGGTCAGTTCGAGGTGCGGTGCGGGGAACGCGGCCGTGTGCGGCAGCGACACGCCGAGCCCGGCGGTGACGAGCCCGCGCAGTGGTTCGACCTCGTCGCCCTGGTCCGCGGTTCCGTCCGTCAGTTCCGCCTCGAGCCCGGCCTCGCCGTGCTGGCGCAGTTCGAACCGGGCGCCCGGGTGCTCGCGCAGGAACCCCGCTCAGCGGAAGAGCCGGAGCGTCTGCGCGTCCATGCGTCCAGTGTATGGATCTTCAGCCGATCAGGCATTGGACGCATCGATCCGCGCAGAGGAGGCTGGAGGAATGGCAACCGTGGCAGAACAGCTGGTCAGGACCCTGCGGGACGCGGGCGTCGAGCGCATCTACGGGATCGTCGGCGACAGCCTCAACCCGATCGTCGACGCGGTCCGCCGCACCGACGGCATCGAGTGGGTGCACGTCCGCCACGAGGAGACGGCCGCCTTCGCCGCGGCCGCCGAAGCGCAGGTCACCGGCAAGCTCGCCGTGTGCGCGGGCAGCTGCGGGCCCGGCAACCTGCACCTGATCAACGGCCTGTTCGACGCCCACCGCTCCGGCGCGCCGGTGCTCGCGATCGCGTCGCACATCCCGTCGAACCAGATCGGCACCGGCTTCTTCCAGGAGACCCACCCGGATCGGCTCTTCGCCGAGTGCAGCCACTTCAGCGAGGTGGTGGCCGACCCGGCGCAGCTGCCGCGGCTCCTGCGGATCGCCACCCAGGCCGCCGTCGGCAAGGGCGGCGTCGCGGTGCTGACCATCCCGGGCGACCTCGCCGACCGCAAGGCCGCCGGCCCGCTGACCGAACGCCTGCCGCTCGTGACGCCGTCGCCCGCGGTGCCGGCTCCGGAAACCGTCCAGGAGCTGGCGGACCTGCTGAACTCCGGCGAGAAGGTGATGCTCTTCGCCGGCGCCGGTGTCCGCGGCGCGCACGAGGAAGTCATGGCGCTGGCCGAAAAGCTCGCGGCACCGGTCGGGCACTCGCTCGGCGGCAAGGAGTGGATCCAGTACGACAACCCGTTCGACGTCGGCATGAGCGGCCTGCTCGGCTACGGCGCCTGCTACGACGCGATGCACGAGGCCGACCGGGTCGTGTTGCTGGGCACGGACTTCCCGTACGACAAGTTCCTCCCACAGGCGCGCACGATCCAGATCGACCACGACGCGTCGCGGCTCGGCCGCCGGACCCCGCTCGAGCTGGCGGTGCACGGCGACGTCAAGGAAACGCTGCGGGCGCTGCTCCCGCTGCTGCGGCCACGCACGGATCGCGCGTTCCTCGCCCGGATGCTGCGGGAGCACGTGCGGAAGCTGGAGAAGGTCGTCGGCGCGTACACGACGAAGATCGAGCACCGGCGGCCCGTCCACCCGGAGTACGTGGCCTCGGTGCTCGACGAGGTCGCCGCCGACGACGCCGTGTTCACCGTGGACACCGGCATGGGCAACGTCTGGGCCGCGCGTTACCTGACCCCGAACGGCCGCCGCCGCGTGCTCGGCTCGTTCCGGCACGGCAGCATGGCGAACGCGCTGCCGCACGCGATCGGCGCGCAGCTCGCCCAGCCGGGCCGCCAGGTCGTGTCGCTCTCCGGCGACGGCGGGCTCGCGATGCTGATGGGCGACCTGCTGACGCTGCCCGCCTACGACGTCGGGGTGAAGGTCGTGGTGTTCAACAACGCCACGCTCGGCATGGTGAAGCTCGAGATGCTCGTCGACGGCCTCCCGGACTTCGGCACCGACCACGCGCCGGTGAACTTCGCGGCGATCGCGGCGGCGTGCGGGATCTTCGCCGAGCGCGTCGAGGACCCGGCCGACGTCCGCGGCGCGCTGGAAAAGGCGTTCGCCCACCCCGGCCCGGCGGTGGTCGAGGTGGTGACCGACCCGAACGCGCTGTCGATCCCGCCGCGGATCACCGGCGAGATGGTCCGCGGATTCGCCCTCGGCGCCACGAAGACGGTGCTCAACGGCGGCGTCGGCAAGATGGTCGACCTGGCGCGCGCCAACCTGCGCAACGCGCCGCGGCCGTGACCGGAGGTGGCCACCACGTCGTTGTGGTGGCCACCCGCCGGAGTCACGGGTCGGCGACGATGACCCCGGCGGCGGCGAGGTGCTCCAGTGCCGCCACCACCCGGGCCCGGCTCGTCTCGCCCAGCTCCGCGGCGTCGAGCGCGTCGCGGGCGGTGGCGTGCATCGCCAGTGCGCGGACGAACCGGACCACGTCCGGGGCGTCGAGCAGGCACCGCTCCGGGCGCTCGCAGCGGTGGGCGAGCGCCCCGAGCGGCTGCAGCGGGTTCAGCCGGTACGGCGCATCGAGGTCCACTGTGGACACCCGCGGCTAGTCGTGGACGATGACGCCGCGGATGTTCTTTCCGTCCCGCAGGTCCTGGTAACCCTCGTTGACCTGCTCGAGCGGGTACTTGCGGGTCACCAGCTCGTCGAGCTTGAGCTGGCCGGCGTCGTAGAGCCGCAGCAGCCGGACGATGTCGTACTGCGGGTTCGCCGAACCGAACAGCGTGCCCTTGATCGTCTTCTCGAACAGCGTCAGCACGCCGCCGGAGACGTGCACGGTGAGCTTCTCGGGGTTGGCGAGGCCGGTGATGACGACCGTGCCACCCTTCCCGACGACGTTGAACGCCTCGCTGACGACGTCCTCCTCGACGGTGCCGACGGTGATCAGCGCCTGGTCGGCCAGCTGGCCCCAGGTGAGTTCGTTGACCTTCTCCGCGGCTTCGGCCGCGGTGGCGAACGCGTGGGTGGCGCCGAACTTGAGCGCCGCCTCCCGCTTGAACTCGACGGGGTCGACCGCGACGACGTACTTCGCGCCAGCGTGCGCCGCGCCCTGCACGGCGTTGATGCCGATCCCGCCGATCCCGTAGACGACGGTGGTGTCCCCGGCCCGGACGCCGCCGGCGTAGTTCGCGGTGGCCCAGCCGGTCGGCACGCCGCAGCCGACCAGCACGGCCGTCTCCAGCGGCAGCCAGTCGTCGACCTTGACCACCGAGTGCTGCGAGATGGTGGCGCGCTCGGAGAACGTGCCGAGCATGCACATGGCGCCGAAGTCCTGGCCGCCGCCGTGGAAGCGGAAGGTGCCGTCCGGCAGATGACCCTCGAGGATGGTGGCGCCCATGTCGCACAGGTTCTGGCGGCCGGTGGAGCAGTAGCGGCAGGTGCCGCAGTTGGGGATGAAGCTGCAGACGACGTGGTCGCCGGGCTGCACCTTGGTCACACCGGGGCCGACGTCTTCGATGATCCCGGCGCCCTCGTGGCCGCCGATGATCGGGAAGCGCGGCACGAGGTCGTTGTCGATGAGGTGCAGGTCCGAGTGGCACAACCCGGCGGCGGCGTACTTGATGAGCACCTCGCCGGGGCCCGGGCCGTCGAGGTCCAGCTCCATGATCTCGAACGGCTTGCCGGCATCGAACAGTACGGCTGCCTTGGTCTTCACGGCCATCTCCTCCACGTGCGGCGGTGCACCCTTCGTGCTCGATTGTGTGGACCCGCGGGAGTGGTGGAGTGTCCGAATCCCGGACACCGCGAGGTCAGCGGACCCGCAGCGCGCGCATCCGGTTGTAGAGCGTCGAACGGCTGATGCCCAGCTGCTTGGCCGCCCGGACCTTGTTGCCGTCGCACGCGCGCAGCGTCCGGACGATCACGTCGTACTCCGCCTGCTCCCAGCCGCTGAGCGCCGCGCCCGGGGCCGGGTCCGAGCAGCCCGGGGCGATGTCCGACGCGGTCAGGTCGCCCGCCGACCGGCGGTCGGCCGCGTCCGCCAGGACACCCGCCAGCTCGCGCAGGTTGCCCGGCCACTGCTGGGAGCCCAGCAGCTCGAGCGCGCCCGGGGTCAGGCGCAGCGAGTCGCTGAAGCCGCGCAGCAACGCTCGGGCGATCGCCGGGATCTCGTCGCGGCGCTCGCGCAGCGGCGGCAGCTCGATCCGCCGGTGCACGCGCGCCGCGAGCGTCGCCTGTTCGCCGTGCAGCTCCGACGGCGGGCCGCTGAGCAGCGCGAACCACGCCGTCGTCGTGTCCAGCAGCCGGGCCACGCGGACCGCCGCCAGCGGGGGCAGCAGCTGGATGCCGTCGATCACCAGCAGGCCGCGCGCCGCCGCAGCCGCCGTCTCCACCCGCGCGCACCAGCCGGCCTCGCCGTCGACGACGTCGGACGCGTCGAACTCGTGCACCGGCTCGTCGCCGGCGACGACGCGGGCCGCCGTCGTCCGCCCGGCGCCCGGCTCGCCGGAGATCAGCACGCGCCGCCGGGCCCGGCCCGCACCCCGGAGGCGCTCGTCGACCGGCGCGGGGAAGAGGCCGCGCGCGGCCCGCGGGCGCGACACCACCGGGCTCGACGTCCGGACGGGCGCCAGCTCGAACAGCAGCCCCGCGCTCGCCGACACCGCTTCGACGCGCACCTCGACCGGCGTGCCCGACGTCAGCCGGAGCCGGCCGAGGCCACGCTGCGTGCGGGCCAGCTCGCGCAGCAGCCGGTGGTCGGCCGTGTCGACCAGCTCCGTCGCCGCGGTGTTCGCGAGCACGACGTCCTGGCCGAGCGCCAGCACCGCGCACGCCCGGTGCTGCACCGACTGGAACGCGGCCAGCAGCTGCTGCTCGGCCAGCTTCGCGCCGTCGAGCAGCCGGCGTTCGATGTCGGCGACCGCGCGCCGCAGGAACGGCCCGAGCAACGGGTTCGCGTCGCCCGCCGGGCCGGTGATGTCGAGGACGCCGGCCAGCCGCCGCGTCGTCGGGTGCACCAGGGGGTGGCCGTAGCAGGTGAACTGCTTCATGGCTTCGAGGAAGTGCTCGTCGCCGTCGACGGAGACGCCGCGGCGGGTTTCGAACGGCGTGGCGAGGGAGTTCGTACCGGTCCGCTCCTCCAGGAACTGGCAGCCGGGGACCGCGCTGATGTTCTCCAGGGCCAGCTCGACCGACCGCTCGCTGAACCGCCGCGCCACGATCCGGCACTCGTCGTCGGCGAGCACGACGCAGAACCGGGTGCCGGCCAGCTGCCGAGCCAGCTCGTCCAGCACCGGCGAGGCGGCCCGCAGGAGCCGGCTGCGGCTGTCGACGTCGGTGACGTCCAGCCGGTCGACCGCCGACGCCGGGGAGAGCCCGGACAGCTCCGCCCGCCGCCACGACTGCGCGATCTCGGTCCGCAGGTCCACTCGCACTCCTCGTCGAGCCGATCGGTGTCCCCGGGCCTCCATCATCACACGGACCGGGCGCGCGGAGAACCATCGCGGCGAAGTCCGTTGCGGCGCAACGGTTAGGCTCCCCACTCCGGCAGCCGGACGCCGTGCAGGCCGCGGTAGGCCGCGCGTTCGGGCGGGCGCCGGCCGTCGAGCAGGCCGGCACGAGGCTTGAAGACCTCGACGCCGATCGGGTGGCAGACGTCGATCGGGTCGCGGGCGCCCGGCCCCCACAGCGGGATCGACAGGTCGCCGCCCGGGCAGGTGGACAGCGCGCACAGCAGGTCCAGTTCGGCGAAGAACTCGAAGTGGTCACCCGGGCGGGCGGGGCAGGCCTTCATGAAGTACCGGTCCTCGTCGTTGAGGCCGGTGCACTGGAAGACGTTGAGGACGTCGTGCACGTCGAACTCGGTCAGCCCGAACGGCGCGACCGCGCGGACCAGGTTCGAGTGGCAGTGGAAGTCGAAGTCCTCGCCGGTGAGCATCCGGTTGACGTAGGGGTCGCACCGGGTGCCGAGCAGGTCGTGCACGCGGCCGCCGTCCGCGTCCTCGCCGTGGTCCTCGAGGGTGTCGGCGGTGATCGTCGCGAGCGGGCGGAGGAAGGGGAGCGTCGACCAGAGCCGGTCGAAGGTGCTGACGTGGGCACGCTGGAGCTGGCGGGTGCGCGCGGCCCAGAAACGTTCGCGGGGGTCGTCGGCGTTCCACAGGTTGAGGTCGCCGACCTGCGGGCCTTCGACGGTCGTGAGCCGGCAGAGATGGCCGCGCGGCACCCGCCAGGCACGGCCCGAGCGGATCGGGACCTCGAACGCGTCGACGAGCTCCCGGCCGGGCTCTTCGGCGAGCCGCCGGTAGAACGGCCGGTCGACGTCGAGCGCGCGGCCCTGGTAGGCGGCTGGGGGCATCGGGATCTCCCTCGTGCGGCGTGGGTGCCGCTCCAGCATGCCCCGGCTACGCACGGTGGCGCTCGACCACTCGTTCGGCTGCTGGGACGGCGGCGGGTCCGGCTCTTACCGTCGGGGGAGCTGTTTCGTGGGAGGAGTGACCGGCGGTGCTCGTGACCCTCCAGCGCACCGGCGACGAGCGGCGCCTGCCGGCCGCGGCGGAGCACCTCGTGGCGGTGCTGCGTTCGTGGGGCCCGGGCCCCGACCACCTGACGGGCCTGGCGCTGACGGGAATCACGGTCCCGAGCCGCCTCGGCCCCCGCCCGGTGGACGCGCTGGTGTTCACGCGGTCGGGAGTGGTGGTGATCGCGGCGGGGCTTTCGCCCGGAGCGGGGGAGCGAGCCGGAGCCGGCGTGGCGGCGGCAAAGGGAGCCCTGGCGGCTCACGACGGCGGGCGGTACGTGACGGGGCTGGTCGCGGTCGTTCCGGTGATCCAGGGCGACGGGCGTGGGGCGCCGGAGCCGGACGAGACCGGGGTGGCCGCGGTGCCGGACCCGCGCGAACCGGTGGCGGAGTCGCGTTGGCGCGGCGGGGCGGAATCCGCTCGGCGTGGGGCAGATGCGGGCGGGTCCGAGTCGGAGCGGGCTTGGCGTGGGGTGGGGTCGGCGGGTCGCGCGCCGGATCAGCGTGGTGCGGATCGGGGTGGGCTCGAGTCGGATCAGGCTTGGCGGGGGGTGGACTCGGTGGGTCGCGCGCCCGACGAGAGGCAGCAGCCTGGGGCGGATGCAAGTGGGTCTGCGTCCGAGAGGGCTTGGCTTGATGCGGGTTCGCCGGATCAGGCGCAGCTTGACGCTGACGCAGGCAAACCTGGGCCGGGACCCGCGCCGGAGCAAGCCTGGCGTGAGCCGGGGCCGGCCGACTCCGATCTGCCCTGGCTCGACGCCGGGGGCTTCCCCGGTGTCGCCGTCGTGCTCGCTGATTCGCGGGGGCTTCGGCGGATCATCGGGCAGCACAACCGGTGGCGGACCGTCTGGTCGGCCGACGACGTCCTCGACGCCTGCTACGCCCTTTCCCTCGCTCATCTCGCCCCACCTCGGGCCGCGTTGCTCGCCGACGGGTTTCCCGTCCGGCTTCCAGCCTTCGAGCGGGTGCCCGAACTGCCCGCCGTCGTGGCCCTTCCCTCTGAGCCGCCGCCCCGGGTCGAGGACGATCCCGGGCCGCGGGTCCGGGTGTCGCGCGGGCAGGCCGTCCCGCGGCCGCGGCCGATCCGGCAGGTGCCGTGGGGCTTCTGTTCGTGCTGGTCCTGCTCGTCACCGTGGGCGTGATCGCCGCCGTGTTCGTCGCGCAGGTCTTCCACGGCTCGTAAGGTTCGCGCCAACTAGGCCATCTGCACCGTTTCCCCGCCGCGTCGCCTGGGCACTTCCCGGTAGACGTGAAAGGGGTTCACGATGCCGCGCACCCGAGCGCTCGTCCTGCTGGCCGTCCTCACGGGCGCTTGTCTCACCGCCTGCAAGGTGCCCGACGTGTCCGCGTCCGGGGCCGGGTCCCAGCCCGCCGGGACGGCCGCCGCGGCGCCGGTCGCTCCCGGCGAGGCACGGGCCGAGCTGGCGCGGCTCAAGATCGCCGTGCGCGGCACCACCGACGGCTACAGCCGCGACAAGTTCCCGCACTGGGACAAGGTCGACGGCGCCTGCGACACGCGTGAGCAGGTCCTCAAGCGCGACGGCAAGGACGTCACGACCGGCGCCGACTGCGCCCCGAAGTCCGGCACCTGGGTCAGCCCGTACGACGGCGAGACCTGGCACCAGGCGTCCGATGTGGACATCGACCACCTGGTCCCGCTCGGCCAGGCCTGGGTGAGCGGCGCGAAGTCGTGGACCCAGCAGCGCCGGGAGCAGTTCGCGAACGACCTGATCCGTCCGCAGCTGCACGCCGTCACCGACAACCTCAACGAGCAGAAGAGCGACAAGGCGCCGGACCAGTGGAAGCCGCCGCTGGTCTCCTACTGGTGCACTTACGCCACCGACTGGATCGTGGTCAAGAGCAACTACGGCCTCACGATCACCGTCCCGGAGAAGACGGCGCTGGCCGGCATGCTCGACCACTGCTGACCTCAGCCGAGCGTCCGCGCCGCGGCCACCGCCTGCCCGGCGTACGACCGTCCGAACAGGACGGTGTGCACGAGCAGCGGGAACAGCTGGTGCAGCCCGATCCGCCGCTCCCAGCCCTCGGCCAGCGGCGCGACCTCGTCGTACGCGCCCAGCACGCGGTCGAGGTGCGGGCAGCCGAACAGGTGCAGCATCGCCAGGTCCGTCTCGCGGTGCCCGCCGTGGGCGGCCGGGTCGATCAGCCACGCCTCGTGCCCGTCCCACAGGACGTTGCCGGTCCACAGGTCGCCGTGCAGCCGAGACGGCGGTTCGGCCGACGCCGGGATCCGGCCGCAGGCGCGCTCGAACAACGCCGCTTCGGCCGCGTCGAACGTGCCCGCGTCGACCGCCTGCCGGACGTAGGGCAGGACGCGGTCCGACGCGTACCAGGAAGCCCAGTCGTCGCCGGGAACGTTCGCCATCGGCGCCCGGCCGATCCACGCGTCGGCGGGCCCGCCCGGGGGAGCCGCGCCGAACGCCGGGGCCCCGGCCGCGTGCAGCCGCGCCAGCTCCCGGCCGAGCCGCTCGGCCGCGGCCGCCGAAGACCGCCCCGGCGGGACGCGGTCGACCACCAGCCAGTCGTCGTCGTGGCCGGCCACGGACGGCACCGGAACGGCCTCCGCCGACGCCAGCCAGCGCAGGCTCGCGGCCTCGGCCGCGGTCGCGCCCGGCGCGTGCCCGCGCTTGACCACGACGACGCGGCCGTCGTCCAGGACGGCTTCGCGGAGGTCTCCCGGCATCGGGCGCCACTCGGCGACGGCGTGCCCGGTGAGCCGGGCCACGGGCTCGGTCATGTCCCGCACGGTACCGGCGCGCTACGGTGTCCGCCGGAGGGTGCGACGGTGACGGTGCGGGTCCAGGAGTTCGAACGGGTGCTGACGGCGCTGGCGGAGGTCCAGCGGTCGGAGGCACGCGACTATTCGTCGTTCAGCGTGCGCGGCAAGCGGTTCGGCTACTACTGGCCGCGAACCCGCACGGTCGGGGTGAAGCAGACGATCTCCGAGCAGCTGGCGCTGGTGTCCGAACGCCCGGACGTGTTCGAGGTCCAGTTCACCGCGGGCGGCTTCGGCTGGGTCGTGGTGTACCTCGACAAGATCGACGCCGACGAGCTGGCCGAGCTCGTCTACGAAGCCTGGCGGTTGTCCGCCCCGGAGGACCTCGTCGCCGAGGTCCCCTTCACCAGGATCGCCCGCGCGTAGCGCAGGGCGGACCGCCACGGTGTCGCGGGAAGGCCGTTCCCCGTCCAGTCCCCGGACTGGCGGACGCGGACGGGGAACGGAACCGGCTTCCTCAGCCCTCGACGCGGTGCGAGGCCCAGAACGACGTCAGGTCGGTCGACCCGGCGGCCGCCTGCGCCGCGGCCTTGAACTCGGCCGTCGTGGACACGCCGTACCAGTGCGACTGGGCGTAGGACTTCAGCAGGTTGGCCATCGCCGTGTCGCCGATGGTCCGCCGCAGGTCGTGCAGCGTGCACTTGCCGTAGTCGTAGACGACCGTCGAGTACCGGGACGAATGCGCGTCCCAGTACGCCATCGAGTTGGTCAGCTTCTCCGCGCTCGACTGCCAGGTGATGCCGCAGCCGCTGCCGGTGATCCCGCGGTAGAGGTCGGTGGCGTAGTCGGTGAAGCTCTCGTCGAGCCACGGCGAGTTGTACTCGTCATCGCCGACGATGCCGTAGAACCACTGGTGCCCCAGCTCGTGCGGGAGCGCCGTGGCCGACACGAGATCCAGCACGAAGCCGGGGTACTCCATGCCGCCGAACCAGAAGTTGTTGTCCAGCACCACGTCGACCTCGCCGTACGGGTAGTCGCCGAAGCGGCCCGAGTGCACGTCGATGGCGTCGGCGGCCAGGCTCAGCATCTGGTTGGCGCTGCTGGTGGAGATGCCGCTGACCGAGTAGACGTTGACCCGCACGCCCTTTCCGGACGTCGTGGTGATCTTCGCGAACGGCCCCGAAGCCCACGCGAAGTCGCGCACCTTGCTCGCGACCGCGTGCGTGGTGGTCGTCGTGCCGCTGGTCGTCTCGGTCGACGTGCCGGTGGCCGGGGTCAGCAGTGACGTCGGGTGCACCAGCGTGACGTCGAAGTCGCTGATCACGGTGTAGAACGACTCGCCGTTGTTGGTGTACGGGTCGAGGTGCCAGCCGCTGCCGTCGCGGACCGCGAGCACCGGCAGCGCATTGCCGATCATATTGTACGCGCCGTCGTGGCCGAACCGGTCGGCGCCGCTGGGCACCACGACGCTCAGGTCGAACCCGATGGTCGCGCTCTGGCCCTGGGCCAGGGGGCTCGGCAGCGTGATCTTCATGGCCGTGCAGTTCACGCTCAGCGCGGACGGCGTGCCGCCGGTGACGTTCGTGACCGTGATCGGCGTCGTCGGGCAGCTGCCGTGGTAGTTGTCCCACAGCCGCAGGTAGACCTCCGGCAGCGCGGTGGCCGACCCGTTGGTGAAGCTCACGCTCTGGTGCCCGGTCCACGTCGTGCCGGAGCTGTTCGACGTGAGGTTCACCGTGTAGGCGGGGTTGATCGGCGTGCGCGTGGAGTCCGCGGGCGCCGCGGTGATCGTCCAGGAGAAGGTGGCGCTGCCGCTGTTGCCCGCCGGGTCCTTGGCCGTGACGGTCACCGAGGACGTTCCGGCGGTGGTCGGCGTGCCGGTGATCTTGCCGGTGCCCGCGCCGATAACCAGCCCCGCGGGCAGGCCGCCGGCGCTGTAGGTGAGCGCGTCGCCCTGCGGGTCGCTCGCCTGGACCTGCAGCGAGACGGCCTGGCCGACCGCGCCCGACTGGGCGCCGGGTGAGGTCACGACCGGCGACTGCGGGTTGCTCGTGCCCGTCGTGGCCAGCGAGAAGTCGTCGAGGAGGAAGTCGGTCGCGAGGCTCGAGTCCTCGGTGCCGGTGATCTTGAGCGTGACGGTCTGGCCCAGGTAGCGCGACACGTCGACGGTGCGCTGGACGTACCCGGTGTTCTTGTCGAGGTTCGAGTAGCTCGCGAGGGTGTCGGTACCCGCCTGCACCACCAGCTTGTCGTAAGCGGTGCTGGTCGTCGTCTCCTTGGTGTCGACGTGCGCCCACCACGACAGCGTCGCCGAAGCGCAGCCGGCCGGGAGCGTCAGTGACTGGGACAGGGTGTCGGTGTGCGTGCTGCCGTAGCCGTCCAGCCAGGCGTCCATCGTCCCGCCGTGCGCGGGTTCCGCCGAGGTGGCGGCGGAGATCACGCTGGCGGACTGGGTCCACGGGGCGGTACCGCTCTCGAACCCGCCGTTGCCGACGATCTGGTCACCGCAGACCGCGGCGGCTTGGGCCGGCGCGGCGACGACGACTGTGCCCAGCAGGCCCGCTACGACGCTGAGCGCAGCAGAAAGCACCCTCGATCTCATGGAGGCAGTCCTTTCCCGGCTCCACCCGTGGGAGCCACGAAAAGCGTCCTCTGCGGTCCGGGTGGCAACAACCCGCCATGAGTCGGGTTCGGCGTTCAGGCCTGCTGGAGCACGTTCAGGAGGATGAAGAGCAGGACGAGGGCCCCGGCCACCGCGACGCCGGCGGAGACGGTGGTCCGGATCATCTCCCCGAACCCCTTGGCCGTGCGGGCCCGGTAGGCGGAGTAGTTGGAGCGTGCCTCGCGGGCGCTGTGGACACGGCTGCCGACGAACAGCCCGGCCCCCAAGGCGAGCAGGACGGCGAGGAAAACGGACACGAGCGGGTCCCTTCGGGTCGGAGGTGAATGGTGGACGGCCTCATTACTAGACCCGACGGACGCCGCGCGCCACGGCTGCGGGGTATCTCGTTTCCGGGCCGGTCGGCCCTGGTGGGACGGATGTCCCGCGTTCCTCGGAAAGTCCCGGCGGGCAGTCGACGGTATCCGTGGTCTTCCGTGCCAGGCAAGGAGTTTTCGGTGGTTCAACCCTCGGCCGCGAGTCCTTTGTGTCGTTCCCGCAATTCTCGCTTGACGATCTTTCCGCTGGGATTCTTGGGAAGGCGGTCCGCGAACACGACGTACTTGGGACATTTGTAACCGGCGAGATGTGCCTTTGCGTGGTCGATCACTCGCGCAGCGTCGAGGGTCACGCCTTCGCGTGGCACGACCACCGCGGTCACCGCTTCGATCCAGTGTGGATGGCCGATCCCGAAGACGGCGACCTCGGCGACGCCGTCGAGCAGGTACAGCGCTTCTTCGACCTCCCGGCTCGCGACGTTCTCGCCGCCGGTCTTGATCATGTCCTTCTTGCGGTCCACGACGGACAGATAGCCGTCTTCGTCGACGACGCCGAGGTCGCCCGAGTGGAACCAGCCCGCGCGGAACGCTTCGGCCGTCTTGGCCTCGTCGCGGTAGTAGCCGAGCGTGGCGTGCGGGCTGCGGTGCACGATCTCGCCGATCTCGCCCGGCGCCACGGGGTTGTCCTCGTCGTCGACGATGCGCGTCTCGACGTTGAGCGACGGCCGCCCGGCCGAGCCGGCGCGGTCGAGCTGTTCGTGCGGGCGCAGGATCGTCGCCAGCGGCGCCATCTCGGTCTGGCCGTAGAAGTTCCAGAGGGCGACGTCCGGCAGGCGGCGGCGCAGCTCGCGCAGCACCTCGACCGGCATCGCCGAAGCGCCGTAATACCCCTTTCGCAGGCTCGACAGGTCGGTCCGGTCGAAGTTTTCGTGGCGCAGCAAGGAGATCCACACCGTCGGCGGCGCGAACAGCTTCGTCGCGCGCTCCCGCTCGACGGCGGCGAGCAGCGCGGCCGGGTCCGGGCCGGGCAGGATCACGCTGGTGGCGCCGAGGTAGACGTCGACGGAGAAGAAGCAGTCCAGCTGGGCGCAGTGGTACAGCGGCAGCGAGTGCACCTCGACGTCGTCGGCGCTCATGCCGCCGTCGATGACGCACGAGACGTACTGCGCGAGCAGCGACCGGCTCGACAGCAGCACGCCCTTGGGGCGCGATTCGGTGCCGGAGGTGTACATGATCCGCAGCGGGTCGTCGTCGGCGACGAGGACGTCGGGCGCTTCGGCGTCCCCTTCGGACAGCCAGGCGCCGATGTCCGCCCACTCGCCGCCGCCGCTCTTCGGGATGCGCCCGCGGACGACGTCGGTCAGGCCCGCCAGCTCGAGAGCTTGGGCGGCGGTCGGTTCGAGGGCGTCCTCGACGACGAACGCCCTGACTTCGGCGTGGCGCAGGATGTAGGCGATCTCGTCGGCGCCGAGCATGAAGTTGACCGGCACGAGCAGCACGCCGAGCTTCGCGGTGGCGAACGCGAGGACGCCGTACTGCCAGGAGTTGTGACTCAGCAACGCCAGCCGGTCGCCCTTGCGGAGGCCGCGGGCGGCGAGGGCGTGGGCGCAGCGGTTGGCGGCGGCTTCGAACTCGGCGAAGGTGAGCTGCTCGCTCCCGTCGACGACGGCGAGCTTGCCCGGCAGCCGCAAAGCGGTGCGGCGGAGCAGATCGCCGAGGGCGTGCTGCCGGGCGCGGTCGACGAGGTGCTGGTCCATCCCGGGAGTCTCGGCCGGGGCCGGGGAACTCGCAAGTCTCCGGTCGGGCTTTCAGCGGGCGCTGTCGTCGATCTGCACGGGGTAGCCGGCCCGCAGGACGGCGATCGTGGCCGGTGGGGTCAGCACCCGGACGGTTCCTGCCGTGGGCAGCTGCTGCTGCAGGCCGTAGCCCGCGGTCGTCCAGGTGGTGAGGTGCCCGTCGACCTTGAGCTCGGGGTGGTGGTCGCGGAGCACGAAGACGCCGTCGGGGAGGTCGGCCCAGTTCAGTTCGTGGAGACGTCTGCGGTGCGTGCCGCGGATGAGGCGTTCGGAGTGCAGCCGCCGGTTCATCGCGGTGGCCGACGGCGTGCCGGGCCAGGCGTCGCGGTAGGCGGTGTAGGCCGGGCGGCGGCACTCGCCGCAGGGCCGGTGCCCGGCGGCGAACGAGACGGCCTCGTCGTGGAAGTACAGGTGGGTGTACCGGTTCGGCAGCCACTGCTCGCGCCACCGGTTCTTGAACGTGAGCGCGCAGGTGATCCACAGGTCGCCGCCGTGGCAGCGGACGATCTCGTGGCCCCGGTGCAGGACGCCCCGGTTGCCGGTCCAGGCGCCGCGCAGCGGGATGTCGACGATGTCGCCGATCGGGGTCACGCGGTTGCGCACCGGCGCCCCCGCTTTCCGGAGTGGCGGGCCGCGCGGGCGCACCGCAGAATGCGCGCATGCAGCCGACGGTCGTCCGGGTGGCGCGCCTGTCCGACCCGGCCGGGCCCGCCGACGGCGTCCGCGTGCTCGTCGAACGCCTGTGGCCGCGCGGCACGCCCCGCACGGCGGTGGTCCTGGACGGCTGGTACCGCGGACTGGCCCCGTCCGACGAGCTGCGCACCTGGTACGGCCACGACCCCGAGCGCTTCGCGGAGTTCGCCGCGCGGTACCGCGCGGAGCTGCGCGAGCCGGACCGGCTGGCGGCCCTCGAGCGGCTGCGGAACCTGGCGGCGGGCGGCCCGCTGACGCTGCTGACGGCCAGCGGCTCCCCGCCGATCAGCCAGGCGGCGGTGCTGGCCGAGGTGCTCGCCGCAGGGGAGTGAGGACGCGGAAGCCGCCGTGACCGGGCGGGGACGACCAACCGAGGTCAGCGGTCCGCCGGTCACGCGCGCGACCCGGCTTCCGAGCCACTTGCCGTGGTCGTGACCGTCGCGGTTGCCGTGCCCAGCGTGTCGTGGCGGGCGGTCAGCGTCAGCGTTCCCGGCGGCCCCGCGAACGGGCGCAGCCACACCGCCGCCGCGCCGCCCGTCGCGCCCAGGTCCAGGGTCGGGTCGCCGACCAGCTCGCCCTGGCCGGTCAGCGCCAGCGTCACCTTGCCGCTCGCGCCCGCGCGCAAGGTCCCGAAGCGGTCCAGGGCCGACACCACCACCCGGGTCGCGTCGCCGCCGTCCGCGCGCAGCTGCGTGTCGTCCGGGACGCACGCCAGGACGTCGCGGCTCCGGTCGCCGCTGAAGCGCCGGGACACCGCCAGCCGGTCACCCACGTAGCCGTCGATGCGCAGCTGGGGACGGTGTCCGCGCGGCACCGTCAGGTCGGCCGCGAACCCCGGATGCGGCAGGTGCGGGAAGTCCGCCTTCCGGCTGCGCGCCTCACCGCACGGCCGGTCGTCGAGGAACAGCAGGAGCCGGTCGCAGTTCGACCAGATCGTCGCGCCGTGGCCCGGTCCGGTGGGCGAGGCGGTGAAGTCCCAGGCGAAGCCGGGTTCGACGACCGCGCGGACCCGCGGGTCGCCCTGCGAGGCGTAGAACGCCGCCGCGGGCTTGGGGATCCGGAAGAAGTCCGAGACGCCGGCGAACTTCGAGCCGCCCATCGAGCGCTGCCAGCCCGACGGGTAGTCGAACGCGCACCACGCGAGCAGCCCGCAGTACCGGTCGTCGGCAGCGGCCAGGTCGTGGGCCTTCGCGTGCAGCTCGGCCTGCAGCTGCTGGGTCGCCGCCGGGTCGATCCGGCGGTAGGCGCGGACGCCGGCGATCGTGCCGATCGTCTCCGTGACCAGGTACGGGACCCCCGGCCGCGGCGGGCGCAGCTGAAACGGCGCGCCGCGGCGGGCGGTGTAGTCGTTGTAGGCCAGGATCTCGACGTCGCTGCCGGCGAACCGCGCCCCTGTGGAGCTGGCCAGCGCGCCGCTCGTCGGCCGCGACGGGTCGAGCTTCCGCGCGAGCCGGCCGGTCCGGCCGTACATCGCCGTCGTGCCGTTCGCCTCGTTCACGCGGGTGCCCCACACGATGATGCTGGGGTGGTTGCGGTCCCGGGTGATCATGCCCGAGACGTCCCGGAAGTTCTGCTGCTGCCAGGCGGCGTCCCCGATCCGGCCCCAGCCGGGGATCTCCTCCCACACCAGCAGGCCCAGCTCGTCGCACGCGTCGAGGAACGCGCTCGACTGCGGGTAGTGCGAGCAGCGGACCATCGTGCAGTTCAGCTCGCGCCGCAGGATCTCGGCGTCGCGCCGCTGGACGCGGTCCGGCAGCGCGCCGCCCGCGAACGGGTACCACTGGTGCCGGTTGAGGCCGAACAGCTTGAGCCGCCGCCCGTTGAGGAAGAACCCGTCCGGGGTGAACTTCGCCTCGCGGAACCCGACGCGCACGGTCTGCTGGTCGAGCGCCCGTGGCCCGGACCGGACGCTCACGACGACGTCGCACAGCGCGGGGTCTTCGACGTCCCACAGCCGCACCGCGCCCAGCCCGCGGACGTCGAACTCGACGGTCCGGGTGCCGACCGGCATCGGCGCGACGTCGACCGCGCCGCGGGCCAGCTCCCGGCCGGCTTGCCGCACCGACGCGGTCACCTGGATCGGCTCCGCGATCGCTACCGTCGTGTCCAGTTCGCACGTCAGGTGCAGCGACCGGTCCGGCCCGAGGACGTCGGCGGGGCGGGCGAAGACGTCGGCCAGCCGCGTCCGCGGGACCGTGTCGATCGAGGCCTGCCGGTAGATCCCGGCGGGCTGGTAGAAGTCGATCACCGACGGGCCGGCGGCGCTCGGCAGGTTGGGCGGGACGTCGAGCTGCCAGCGCCCGTCGACGACCACGGCGAGGACGTTGTCGCCCACCGTGACCTGCGGCAGCTCGACCTCGAAGGGCAGGTAGCCACCCTCGTGGGTGGCGACGAGCCCGCCGTTGAGGTAGACCGCCGCGTTCGTCATGACCCCGTCGAAGCGGGCGCGGACGCGCTCGGCCGTCATCGCCGCGGTCACGGTGAAGTGCTTGCGGTAGATCCACCGGTCCTGCCAGGACGACGGCTGCCAGCCGGTCCACGAAAGCGGCGTCACGCAGTGGGGGAGCTGCACCGGCGAAAGGTCGACCTCGTCGAAGTCGAGGTCCGCGCAGCCGTCCTCGTACCGCCCGAACAGCCAGAAATCGCCCAGCCGCACGGCGTCCGGGTCCGGCTCGCCCATGCCCGCCGACCCGGCCACGGTGCCGGCGACGGCCACGCCGAGCAGCGCGGCTCCGCCCGCGGCGAAGAACCCGCGCCGCGTCAGGCGGGTTTCGCTGCCGGCCATCGACGACCTCCGCTCGGTGCCTCACCCGGTAATCGCTTCTCACCTCTTAGACGTGACAAGCGATCAAAGGGTTGGCTCTCAGCGCAGAGTCGAAGCGCGGACGACCAGCTCGGGGGTGAAGACGACCTGCCGGTGCTCGTGGCCCGGTTCGGTCTCCGCCAGCAGCAGCTCCGCCGCCGTGCGCCCGAGGCGGCGCCGCGGCTGGCGGACCGAGGTCAACGGCACGGCGGCCGCCGCCGCGAACTCGATGTCGTCGTAGCCGACGATCGCCAGGTCCTCCGGGACGCGCATGCGCAGGTTCGCGCACGTCTGGAGCAGGCCGAGGGCGACCAGGTCGTTGGCGCAGAACGCCGCGGTCGGCCGGATCGACGCCGGTAGCCCGGCCAGCCGCTCGCCCGCGCCGCGGCCGTCGGCCACGGTCAGGGCGGTCGTCGTGAGGTCGACGAGGTGGTCGGGACCGAGGCCGGCCGCGCGGAGCGCCCGCAAGGCGCCGAGCCGCCGGTCGCGGACCTGCCCGACGGTCGTGTGGTTGCCGATGAACGCGATGCGGTCGTGCCCCTGCTCGACTAGGTGCCGCACGGCGATCTCGCCGCCGTAGACGTCGTCGACCGCGACCGAGCAGTGCGTCGTGCCGCCGGGTGTCCGGTCGACGACCACCACCGGCGTGCCGCGGAGCGCGATCTCGTGCAGCAGCGGCGCGTCCGGGTCGACCGGCGTGATGAGGATGCCCTGCACCCGCTGCTGCTCGAGGCGGCCGAGGTAGGCCGCCTCCCGGGACGGCTGGTGCGCGCTGTTGCAGAGGAACAGCGAGAGGTCGCCGGCGTCGGCCGCGTCTTCCATGCCGGCCGCGACGTCGGTGAAGAAGGGGTTGCTGCCGTCGAGCATCACGTACGCCAGCACGCGGCTGCGCCCGGCCCGCAGCTGCCGCGCGGACTCGTTGCGCACGAACCGCAGCTCGGCCATCGCCGTCTCGACCTTCGCGCGCGTGGCGGGGCTGACCCGGTCCGGCCGGTTGAGCACGTTGGACACCGTGCCGAGGGAGACACCGGCGGCCGCGGCGACGTCCTTCATGCCTGCCGCTTTCGGTTCGGCACCGGGCTCCTGGACCGTCATGGACCCCCCTCATTGAAACGTAACATCGCCACGAACAGTCCGACCGTGAAGACGTTCGGCCACGGTTCGGCGGATTCATTGACTTGTTCTCCGACCGCATAGTAGCGTCACCGCGCCAGGTTTGTGAAACCTTTCAATCCGGAGGTCGCGATGACGCGGCAGGACCCGGGCCGGGCCCCTCTGCTGGAGGTGCGCGGCGTGACCAAGTCGTTCGGCGCCGTCGCGGCGGTCGACGGCGTGAGCTTCGGCCTGTACCCCGGCGAGGCCCACGCGCTCGTCGGCGAGAACGGCGCCGGCAAGTCCACCATCGTGAAGATGCTCGCCGGGGTGCACAAACCCGACGACGGCACGCTGCTGCTCGACGGGCAGCCCGTGGAGTTCGGTTCGCCGGCCGACGCCAAGGCGGCCGGCATCGCGGTGATCTACCAGGAACCGACGTTGTTCCCCGACCTGTCGGTCGCGGAGAACATCGTGATGGGCCGCCACCCGCGCAAGGGACTCGGCCGCATCGACCGCGCCGCGATCCGGGCCGAGGCCGAGCGGCTCTTCACCCGCCTCGGCGTCCGGATCGACCCGGCCCGCCCGGCCCGCGGGCTCTCGATCGCCGACCAGCAGATCGTGGAGATCGCCAAAGCGCTCAGCGCCGACGCCCGCGTGCTGGTGATGGACGAGCCGACCGCCGCGCTGAGCCGCGTCGAGGTCGACCGGCTGTTCGGCGTCGCGCGGGCACTGCGCGAAGAAGGCGCGGCGATCATGTTCATCTCGCACCGCTTCGAGGAGATCACCGAGCTGTGCCAGCGCGTGACGATCATGCGCGACGGCAAGCACGTCTCCACCGACCTCGTCGACGACGTCACGGTCGACGACATGGTCAAGCGCATGGTCGGCCGCGACCTGGACGCGCTGTTCCCCAAGCAGGACGTCGAGCCCGGTGCGGTCGTCCTCGAAGTCGAAGGACTGGCCAGGGAAGGCGTCTTCCGCGACATCTCCTTCTCGGTGCGCGCGGGGGAGATCGTCGCGTTCGCCGGGCTCGTCGGGTCCGGGCGCTCGGAAGTCGTCCAGGCCGTCTTCGGCGTCGACGAGCGGGACGCCGGTGTCGTGAAGGTGAGCGGCAAGAAGCTCAAGGCGCACTCGTCGCGGGCCGCGATGGCCGCCGGGATGGCGCTGGTCCCCGAAGACCGCCGCCAGCAGGGCCTGATCATGGACCTCTCGATCGAGCGGAACGTGACGCTGCCGCGGTCGCGCGCGCTCTCGAAGCTCGGCTTCCTGACCGGTGCGAGCGAGCGGCAGGAGGCCCGGCGCTGGACCGAGCGCCTGCGCACCAAGTACCGCCGCCTCGCCGACCCCGTCGGCACGCTCTCGGGCGGCAACCAGCAGAAGGTCGTGCTGGCCAAGTGGCTCGCGATGGCGCCGAAGGTGCTGATCGTGGACGAGCCGACGCGCGGCATCGACGTCGGCACGAAGGCCGAGGTGCACCGGCTGATGTCGGCGCTCGCGGCCGAAGGCGTCGCGATCGTCATGGTGTCCTCGGAGCTGCCGGAGGTGCTCGGCATGGCCGACCGCGTGCTCGTGATGCGAGAGGGCAGGCTCGTCGCCGAGCTCCCGCGCGCCGACGCGACCGAAGACGCCGTCATGTTCGCCGCGATGGGCCAGGGGGCCGCTGCATGACCGTCACCAAGGAGGCCCCCGTGACCGGGGAACCGACCGTCCACACGCGACGGTCGTGGACCGCGAACGTGTTCAAGGCCCGCGAGTCCGGCATCGTCCTCGCGCTGATCGTCCTGGTCGCGTTCACCGCGACGCAGAACTCCCGGTTCCTGTCCGGCCAGAGCATCCGCGACATCCTGCTCGGCACGGCGATCCTCGCGGTGCTCGCCGTCGGGCAGGCGATCGTGATGATCACCCGCAACATCGACCTGTCGGTCGGCTCGGTGCTCGGCCTCGCCGCCTTCGCCGTCGGCTCGCTGATGCGCGACAACCCGGGCCTGCCGGTGATCGTCGCCGTGCTGGCCGGCCTCGGCGTCGGCGCGGTCTGCGGGCTCGTGAACGGCGCGCTGGTCCGGTTCGGCCAGGTGCCGGCACTGGTGGTCACGCTCGGCACGCTCTACGCCTACCGCGGCGTCAGCTACTTCTGGGCGGGCGGCCAGCAGATCAACGCCGACAAGCTGCCCGCGTCCTTCCTCGACTTCGGCACGGCGTCGGTGCTGGGTGTGCCGTGGCTGGTGCTCATCGCCCTGCTCGTCCTGGTGATCGCCGGGATCGTGCTGCGGAGCTACCCGGCCGGGCGCCAGCTCTACGCGATGGGGTCGAGCCCGCAGGCCGCGCAGCTGGCCGGCATCCGGGTCGGCCGCAACACCACGGCGGCGTTCCTGGTCAGCGGCGCGCTGGCGGGACTCGCCGGGGTCCTGTTCGCCGCGCGGTTCGGCACCGTGGACGCGGCCGCCGGCACCGGCTACGAGCTGAACGTCGTCGCGGCGGCCGTCGTCGGCGGGGTCGCGGTGTTCGGCGGCAG